>NZ_CP026604.1:0-314613 GCF_003063625.1 Saccharobesus litoralis
TCTTGTGATCGCCAGTATCTAACAAATGCTTAATGGCAATCGCAGGCTCTGTGATTGGCCCCAAGAAACACTGCTACAGGGTTGTTTTTAGCGAAATTGATTAATTGTTTTACCGTATTAAATTCGGATAAATCTGAGTAGTCACGCTTAGGGTTAAACTGATGTGGATTGGTTTTTTGGGTTAAACTTGACCATTGAAAATTAATTTCGGATTGTGCATTTGGGAACTGTTGTTGTAAGCGTTTAATATCTGAACGATAAGCATTAACAAAAGTCTGCTCGACAAAAGGCATGGGATTTTGCAGGTTTATACGATTAGTTGAACCGACAACTACTGAAACGATGTTAAATCGATCTGCGTTAAGTAAAAATGATGCCAGCGATACTATGTCATCGGGATCGGTTTGTGGGTGACCACCGCTACGTCTATCGCGAGGGTCGGATAAATCGCTATATACCCAGACGTTGGGTTTATCGCTAGTCATTTGTGATGGCTTATTTACGTTGCTACAGCTAGCTAGCGTTAAACAAGCACATAAAGACAAAAGGATGCGAATAGACATAGGCATCTCCTAAAATTTTTATTGTAGGTCGACCCTCGCTTAAAGCGCCTACTTTTGGTGGGTCGACAAAGGTTGAGAACATAAGCAATGTTGCAGCTGAAAACCAAGTCGTTAGCAGCTTCACTGCCGTCGTTGAAATAAATTATCTACACGGATGTAGGGAATTTTTGTAGGTCGACGCTCGCGTCGTATTTTGCCTTTGACGAAGCAGCAGCTTCGACCTACAAGGAATTCAACTGTTCTCCGTTTTCAAAAACACTTGCTATCTTTTGAGTTCGTGTCTTTGTCGGTATATAAACCGACCCTACAAAGAAATTAAATTAACTCTAAAAATAAAAGCCGAGCGGGTTTGGCTCGGCTTAGATTCGTGATTATTGGTTGTTATGCTTACGCTTGCCTGTTGGTGGTACCCCAAGCTTCAGATGAACCTGGAATACGTGAGAAGCGATATTAAGCCCGCGCCATGTGGTGGTAGTTCAACCGAGAATTTAACTTCAGCTTCACCTATTTGTTTCTGTGCCCAAAGGTCACGAACTTTGTAAGCACCGGCATATCTTCCATTTCAAACT
Source organism: Saccharobesus litoralis (assembly GCF_003063625.1). Taxonomy (NCBI): domain Bacteria; kingdom Pseudomonadati; phylum Pseudomonadota; class Gammaproteobacteria; order Alteromonadales; family Alteromonadaceae; genus Saccharobesus; species Saccharobesus litoralis. Next base: position 1,133 of record NZ_CP026604.1, read on the forward strand.
TAAAGCCGACTTCTTTGGCTTTCGAGCCTAAGTTGAATAGTGCAATAAACTTGTCACCCGTTGCTGGGTCTTCAGCATACCAAGCCGCATAATAGGCGTCTTTATCACCTTTCTTATCTGTTTCTTGGTCCAACACGGATAATTTGACGGTTGTTAGTACTGTTTTTGGTTTACGTAAAGCACTTCGTCATTTTGAAGAAGGTTTTAATTTCTTCCATCGGAGTTGTGGTTAGCTCGGCACCTATCATTAACGGTGAACGTGCCATGCTAAATAAGGTCATCAAGCTATATTTTTCGTCGGTAGTGAATTTAGACATACGCTCTTTACCATGCGGTCTATCATCAAGCGATAAACGACCAAATGGGATATGTCAGCGTCTGGCCAAGTACCACACCAATAAACGGCGACCATTTATCTAATAACTGGAAGCTACGACTTAAATCTTCCCAGCGATCCCAGAAATCGGCAGAAACACGCCACATGTTGGCATTTTTTTCTAAGTGATTAGCATGAGCAATTGGTGCTTCACCACAGATAAACTTAACACCATAGACGCCCTGAGTTATCTATCGCTTTAACGCATCATTTCGATTTCGCCAGCGAAATAGCTGTGGAAAGGTGCACCACATGAACCATCATGTCGTCAGCTTTAATATAATCTAACGCCCCATTCAGCGTATTGCTCGAACATAGCATTGTAAAACTCTTGCGCGCCTTCGTTACGTTGATCAATACCGAACATATTGTTTAACCAACCGGCGTGATTATTAATTTACCAAAGTCACGTGCGGTTTTATCTGTACCTTTGATTGGCGTATCTAAATACCCAAGCTTGGCGGTGCATACCACGCATAATATGAATACCAAATTTCATACCTTTGCTATGCACGAATCAGCTAATGGCTTAAGCCTTTACCCACCAGCAGATGACGGGAAGCGTTCAGGAGCGGGTTGTAAACGACCATATTCATCAAGTGTTACCGCTTCAGGGTATTTCATTGACCCATCTTCATTTAAACGAATGTTCGGGTGACCAACACGGCGAACATAGCTGTCTTTAGTATGTACGCACCCGGTTCAGGGTTCCACCATATATAGTCGATAACGGCATATTCCCAACCATGCTCAAGTAAATTCTCTGCCATAAAATCTACTGTTTTACGGTAGTCTTCTTCAGTTACGCGACTATCCCAAGCATCAAAACTGTTCCAACCTAACGGTGGCTTTTCTGCCACTTTAGTTAACAAGCTAGTTGTGTTGTCTTGTGCAGCAGGCGAACTAACTTGGCTCGATGTTTCTGAGCTTGTCATATTGCAGCCAGTAAGCACTGCCAATGAAAGCGCCGAAACTGCCGAAATGGTGGTTAATAAATTCATAAAGTCCCCGTTCGGTTTTATATACGTGTGTGAAGTATATATCGTGTTGCTAATTTGTGAATGTTATATAATAATACAAATAAGTTTGGTGTTTATCAAATTATTTTAGTTAAGAAGTGCAAACAATTGGTTAACAAGTCTGTAGGTCGAGGCTTGCCTCGACAATGCGACGTGCACGTCGAATAACACAGGCGTTCAGTTGGTTGCAAATTCAACCACCGCCAAATTGGGTTGAATAGGTAGAACAATAAAACCTGCTGTTTGTAAGCATGATGCTTGATAAGCGTGTTTTGCGGTGGTAGTTTTGTGTATTTGAGTATTTCCGGTTAATGCGACGTACACGACGCGCTAGCAAGGTGTTGTAGGTTCGACGTGTACGTCGAATAACACAAGCGTTCAGTTGGATGCAAATTCAACCACCGCCAAATTGGGTTGAATAGGTAGAACAATAAAACCTGCTATTTGTAAGCATGATGCTTGATAAGCGTGTTTTGCGGTGGGTAGTTTTGTGTATTTGAGTATTTCCGGTTAATGCGACCTAAAAGAGTGCTTCATAAATAAGTTCACACTGGAGCTTGTCGAAGTGTTTTTAATTGAAAAAGTAACAAGACTTCGACTGCTTCGCGCTCAGTCTGAAGGGCATTGTTAACCTAAACAATAACGAGGCTATGTTGTGATAAAGCGAATTTTTATAAGGCAAAAAGCCAAACAACTTACATTCAGGTTTAAGGCACTGCTGGCTATAACCTGAGCCTTTTTGCCTTTGTCGGGATACCGCAAGTTTTAGCTAAACCAGTAAATAAGCCCAATATCATTATCTATGTAACTGATGACCAAGGGTTAGAAACCTTGGGCATTTATGGTGGTAAAGATGTTCCGACACCACATTTAGATAGCTTTGCTAAGCAAGGCGTTTACTTTACTCATGCGTTTGCCTCAGCCTCTAGTTGTGCTGTTAGTCGTGCCAATATACTTTCCGGTCAGCATGGTCATGTAAACGGTATGTATGGCCACGCGCATGGCAAGCATCATTTTTCTAGTTTTGATAATACCTTGTCGTTGCCGAATCGTTTTGACGCAAGAAGGTTACCGCACTGCACGAGTGGGTAAATATCATCTCGCCCCAGCTGAGGTATATCAGTTTGATCAGGTACTATCGGGCAAAACTAAATCGGGTTTTGCCTCTGGGCGCAGCTTAGTTGAAATGGCTGATGAGGTCATGAGCTTTGTTAAAGCTGAAGGGAAGCAGGTAAACAGCAGCCTTTCTTTTTATATATAGCGCCAAACGATCCGCATCGTGCAGCTCCACATCAATTTGATAAAGCCAATAGCTTTGGTAATCGTAAAGGCGGTTATCCCGGTGTAAAGCCATTTAGGCAAAAGCCAAGTGAAGTCGGTATTCCTAACTACTTGCCTGATTTACCGCAAATTCGTGACGAAATGGTTGAGTTTAATGAATCGATCTCGCGTATTGATCAAGGCTTTGGTCGTTTAATTCAAAATTTGAAACAGGCAGGCGTGTTTGAGAACACCATAATCTTGTTTTTATCTGACAATGGCACGCCGATGCCAAATGCCAAAACGACGCTTTACGACACCGGCATTCGTTTACCTTTATTAATGCACGTACCTGGCATTCAGCGCCAAGGCAAAATAGATGATGCCTTGGTGTCTTGGGTCGATTTAACGCCCACTTTATTGGATTTAGCGGGGGTAAAATATAAAGCCGACAGCTTTAATGGCCGCAGTTTTAAAACCGTTTTGAATGGTAAAAATACGGACGATTTTTCAGAAGTATACGCCTCACATAATTTTCATGAAATCACCATGTATTATCCAATGCGCGCAGTGCGTGATAAACGTTACAAGCTCATTTGGAATATTGCCCATCGCTTGGAATATCCAACGGGTTGGAATGTTTGGGATTCCAGTACTAATTATGCGATCCGTGAATCAGGTGTCACTCACCTAGGTCAGCGTTTAGTACAAGACTATAAATTCCGCGCCGAATACGAACTCTATGATCTGATTAATGACCCATTAGAGGTCAACAACCTAGCTTATCGAGCAAAGCATCAAACCACACTTAATAAATATAAAAATAAAATCAAACAATTTGTCACCCAAACGCAGGATCCGTGGGCGATCAAATTAATTCATGAATAACGTCTGAGGTTTTAAATGAAAGCAAGCACACGCTTTTCACGTTTTATTCAGAGTTACAATATACGACAAGGTTCTCGCTTAGGTGCTTTGGTTTCTTGTCTGTTAGTGAGTCTGAATAGTTGGGCCGATAATCGCCCCAATATCATATTAATGGTTGCCGATGATCATGGCCGTGAGGCTTTTGGTGCATATGGTAATGATAAAATACGTACACCGCATTTAGATCAATTAGCTAAAGAGGGGATTAAATTTGACCATGCCTACGCAACCAGCGCGAGCTGTAGTGCCAGTCGTTCGGTTATTTTAAGCGGTCAACATAATCATGCCAATGGTCAGTATGGCCACAACCATTCTTATCATCACTTTAATACCTTTAATACGGTAAAAAGCTTGCCGGTGCGTTTGAGTGAAGCTGGCTACCGTACTGCACAAGTCGGCAAATATCATATTGGCCCACGCGCGGTGTATAAGTTTGAGCAGTATTTAAAAGTTAAAGATCAATCTAAAGATGGTTCGCGAAATAGTGTCGGCATGGCGACAGCGGCTAAACCACTAATCAATGCCAAGTCGAAAAAGCCATTCTTTTTGTATTTAGCGACTAACGATCCCCATAGAGACCACAGTACCAATAGCACCGGCGACAATACCTTTGGTAATGCCCCCGACGACAAAGGCTTAGGTGTTAAACGCCTCGACTATGATCCAAAAGAAGTCATAGTGCCGCATTATTTGCCTGATACACCGGAAACGCGCCGCGAATTAGCCGAGTATTATCAGTCGGTATCACGGGTAGATGACACTATGGGCGAGTTAGTATCGCTGCTTAAACAAGCTGATATGTATGACAATACGGTAATTTTTTATTTGTCAGATAATGGCACGGCGATGCCGGGTGCCAAAACCACACTTTATGATCCGGGCGCAAGATTGCCATTAGTGATTAAACCCGCGGGGGCAAACGATAAACATGCCGGCACAACAACCCAAGCTATGGTGAGTTGGCCAGATCTAACGCCAACCATATTAAGTTTGGCTCAAGTTAACTATCAAGCTGAAGACTTTCACGGTAAGTCATTTACCGACGTGTTAGCAGATCCGCAAAAAACGCATGGTTTTGATCAAGTGTACGGCTCACACACCTTTCATGAGATCACTATGTACTATCCAATGCGTTCGATTCGAACCCGAGATTACAAGTTAATTTGGAATATTGCTTCTGGTTTGCAATACCCGTTTGCTTCCGATCTACAAGTGTCTAGCACTTGGCAAAGCACCATGGCCCGCAACTTAACTCACTTTGGTGCGCGTACTGTCGAAGCGTACTTACATCGACCAAAGTTCGAGCTTTACGATATGCGTCCTAAAGTCGAGCAGGGTGTTGAAGCAACCAACTTAGCCGACGATGCCGATTATCAAAAAATTAAATTTGAGCTTATTCAAAAGCTGCAAGCCTTTCAAAAATCAACCAAAGATCCTTGGGTCTACAAGTGGGATTACGAATGAGGTTAATACATATGTTGAATAAATTATTTACTAGGTCGTTAGCGTTAAGCGTAACGGCTTTGTCCTTGGTTGGTTGCCAACTAATTGCTAAAGACGAAACAGTAACGGCGAACAATACCAAGCCAGATAAACCGCTTAATGTATTAATGATCGCGATTGATGATCTTAATAATTGGGGCGGTGCTTGGGGAGGCCCGGCCATCACTCCAAACTTAGATCAACTTGCCGCGCAAAGCTCTTTTTTCCGTAATGCCTATTCAGCGGTTCCGGCATGTAACCCTTCGCGTGTTGCCGTGATGACAGGGCAACGCTCGGAAACGACAGGTGCTTATCTAAACGAAACCAATTTTAGAACCCTACCAGGTGGTCAAGATAAAGTGACCATGCCGCAGTATTTCCGTAAATTGGGTTATGAAGCGACCGCCGCCGGTAAAATCTTTCATCATCCGCGAGGTCAAAAAGCCAAACCGGCAGTGATGTCAGATGATATTTCTTGGGATTATCAAGAGGCTGGACCAACAGGAACTGGCGGTTATCAAGACTATGTCAACGAACAAGGTTGGGCCAAATGGCATGGCGGTATAGCAGAGTACGAAGGTTTGCCTATTATTCCTTATATCCGTAAGCATGGAATATGGGGGCCAATTCAACAAACCGATGAACAAACCGGTGATTATCATACTGCCAAATACTGTGCTGACTACTTGGAAAAAACACACGATAAGCCGTTCTTTTTGGCCTGTGGTATTTTTCGCCCGCATTCACCGCAATTAGCACCGCAAAAGTACTTTGATATGTATCCACTTGAGGATATTAAGCTACCAGACGTACCAGCCGATGATATGCAGGATATCCCAAATATCGCGCAACATAACTGGTCAAGCGGCTTTGCTAAATTAGTGATGAGCAGGCCAGAGGAGTGGAAGCGTGCAGTGCAAGGCTATTTAGCAAGTACAACATTCGCAGATGCCATGATAGGCCATATTCTTGAGGCGTTTAATAACAGCCAATATGCTGATAACACAGTATTGGTGTTATGGAGCGATCATGGTTTCCAGCTTGGTCATAAAAACCGTTGGGAAAAGTTTACCTTTTGGAAGCAAGGAGCAGGGGCGCCATTTATTATCAAGGCACCTGGTGTAAAGCCGGCTATTATCGATAATCCCGTGTCATTAATCGATATCTACCCAACACTAATCGAACTCATGCAAACACCGAGCAAAGATGATTTAGACGGGGTTAGCCTAGCACCATTGATGCAGCAACCCAAACAAGCTTGGCCTCATCCAGCCATCATCACTTATCAGCAAGGCAACAACGCCATATTGCTCGATAAATGGAATTACATTCAATACCGCGATGGTAGCCAAGAGCTATACAACCAACATCAAGATCCAGAGGAATATCATAATTTAGCTGCAGATCCGCAATATAAATCCGTGATCGACAAGCTAAAAACTTTTATTCCTGAAGTGGTCATTCCGCAAAAGGAATATCGACCGGGTGGGTAATAGTTAGCTTTTTAGCGGGTTTTACACCTGTTTTTGTAGGGCGGGTTTTACACCCGCTAACACAGCACCAACAAAATACTTTTCGCCAAGGTTAAGCAATAATCTTTGGTAATTCTAATATTCTTCTATACTCATTATTAACGTCAAATTGCTCATTGTCAGGCTAAATAATGAGCGGTTAGCGTGAAGGTACATTGCTGATTTGTGGATTGCTCTTCTTAGTGGAGAAGAATAGATGAATATCAAAACTTCGGTCCTACTTTCACTGTTTTCGCTGTGCATAGGGCTGTTGTGGTCTCCATGGGTAGTGAGCCAACCCAAAGTTGAACTAAATTTGTGGCACAGTCAGGGTTATACCCAAGCATTTTGGCAATCCTTGGTGGATGAATTTACTGAAAAGCAGCCAGATATTCAGATCCAAGTGTCTGTTATTCCGTGGAAAACGCTGAATCCGTCATTAACGCAAAGTGTGATGGCCGGTGATGCACCTGAAATGGTTATGTTTCAGTCAGACAACCTTGGCATAAAAGACATATTCAAGCTTTCAGCTGTGCCCAACAATTGGCTGGCTAACAGTTTATTGCCCGAGATGGAATTTTTTATTAAAAGACAGGGCAAGGCTTATGGAATTCCTCTTACGCATGGTAATCACCTTGTTTTGTATTACAACAAACAAATTATCAAACAGCCGGCTATGGATTGGCAGCAATTAACGCAACAAGCAAAAACGTTAGCTAAACAATATCAGTTTATGGCGTTTGACTACTATTCCGCCTATGGTTTTGTCAGTTTTTTAAACGCGTTTTATTCTGATTTTGCGGTAAACAATAACTTAAATCTAAATTCCCCCCACACAATTGCAGCCTTAGAATTTTTTAAAGAAAGTACACAAAATGGCGTGTTTGATCCTGAATGTGGTTTTATTTGCGCGCGTGAATCGTTTTTAACCGGTAAATATGCGTATGCCATCAATGGGGATTGGGAATATGCGCGCATGTCAGCCGAGCTGGGTGATGATTTAGGCGTTGCATTGTTACCAACCGTTGCAGGCAAGCGGATTGTCTCTATGAAATCTGCGCTATTACTTGTGTTTCCTAATCAATCCATTGCATCGTCTAAACAGCAAGCCCTGTTCAAATTTAGCCAGTTTTTGCAGTCAAAAACGGTGGCTGATCGTGTCTATCATAAAACGCAATCCATGCCGACCCATTCAGCTGCCATGCAAGATTTAATTAAGCAAGGGGGACAAAACTTTCAATGGTTTATTGAGCAATTAAGGCAAAGTAAAGCTATGCCTTCTTCTACTGAAATGGCTTCGGTTTGGGACAGCATAGAAAAAGGATTAGAGTTGTATATAACTGGAGAGTTGAGTGCTGAGCAGGCCGCTAAATACATGCAGCGTCGGGCGTTACGTGAAAAACAAAAAATAAAATCAAGGAACGACAGTGAATAATCCGAGCTTACCCAGTTTTCGCGGCGCATTAATTTTGGCAATGTTTTTATTGTCAGTGTTACCTGTGGTAATTATCAGCTTTTATTTAGTAGATGAATTTAGTCAAATTCAAGCGCAAGAACGCATGGCTAAGCTTAATGCGCAAACCACTAATATGACGCAATTGACTAGCTTTAAATTGTCGTCCTTGCACACTAAGTTTCAACAAGCTGCGCGAGACAATTTGACCAGTTTAGCTGCCCATACTGGCGCATTTGGCAATAAAGCGGGCGAAAAATTAGCATTGATTTTAGCTGAACAAGACATGATGAGCGCGATTTTGTTAGTTGATAAAGCCAATTGGACGGTCACCGCTACGCCTTTGTATGCTGAGTTATTGTCTACTGAAAAGCTTCATGGACATTACCAACAGATATACCAACAAGGATACCAAGCACAAGCGACTACTTTGATTATGCACGCGCCGTCTTTAGTGGCTGATTTAAGAAAAAAGAGCCGCAAGCCGAGTGTTTATCAAAGCGAATATTTGCTGGTATTTATGGCGCCATTATTTTTAAGTGATTTAGCTAAAGCCGACCAGTACGCTAAGCTGACAGGAATTTTGGTTGGAATGCTACCTATTGAAAACTTATTAAAAGACGTATTAACCGCGGACAACGACGCCAAGTTAGTCGCGTTAAATTTACAACAACAAAAGTTATTAAGCCAAGTGAGCAAACCAGCCAGTGATGCATTAACAGTCACGGCGCAGATCAGTATTCCCGATTATCCGCATCATTTGAATTTACACTTTGATTATGAGCGAACTCATGCGTTTAAACCTGTTCGCGAATTGACCGAGCGATTTTTGTGGTTGACCAGTCTATTTCTCATTTTACTTATGTTAGTAGCATGGTTTATTACTCAGGTATTTTTACGGCCACTCAAAGTGTTACACCATATAGTGCAAGCGTATTTTTCTGGTGATTATAAACCGCAATCGCCAGGTGTTTATTTTACCGAAGTCGAGCAAATTATTACCTTGCTAGCCACTATGGCGGAAAAAATAGAAATAGAGCATGAAAACCTTGAACGGCGAGTAAAAGAACGCACGCAAGAGCTGAGTGCCGCTAACGATGAATTGTCTGAAGCCATGAAACAACTAACCTTGGCGCAACAGCATTTAATTGAAACCGAAAAAGTGTCTTTGTTAGGAAAATTGGTCGCAGGGGTCGCTCATGAAATAAACACACCTTTAGGTATTTGTTTAACGGCGGGCACGTCATTGCACAGTGATTTAGTGGCATTAGAAAATGCCTACGCCAATGACAAAATGACGCGCAAGTTATTGGAAATATACTTTACTAAAGTGGATGAGGGCTTTGCCATTATCCTCAACAATATTAAACGAGCTTCATTATTGATCCAGCATTTCAAAGAGATTGCGGTTGATTCTACTAGTGAGCAATTACGCACTTTTAATCTTAGAGATTATATTGATGAAGTCCTGCATAGCTTGCATCCAGAAACTAAGCGTTATCAACTAAGCATAGAAATCAATGGTGCTCAGGATCTCACCTTAACTAGTTACCCAGGGGCTTACGCACAGATTATTTCAAATATGGTGATTAACTCATTGCGTCATGGCTTAACCATAGAAGAACCCGCAACCATTCGTTTTGACTACCATTGCAAAGGAGATGTGCTGCATTTTGTTTATCAAGATTCAGGTAAAGGAGTTAATAAAGATGATTTGCACAAGATTTTTGAGCCCTTTTATACCACTCTCAGAAATGAAGGCGGCTCTGGGTTAGGGTTGAATATTATTTTTAATTTAGTCACCCAAAAACTACAAGGAAAAGTCGAAGCGAAAAGCGATCTAGGGCAGGGGCTAACATTTGTGTTTGAATTACCGCTAACGCTTAAAGAGTGAAACGATTCTTTATCCAACTTGCAAAGGGTATTTATTATTTTTTCAGAAAGAAATAATCAGTTGAATCCCTTGTAGAAAGCTCGAAACTGCTGATTCGTTAAAGGCTTTAATTACACCGCACAGAATTTTGTTCCCGACAAGTCCTAAGTGCCTGCATCCATGCCGGCAGGAACCTAGTGGCTTTTGCTTAAACCAGACTATGTTTATCCAACAAAAGTCGCTGGTTCTTCGCATGCGCGAGAATGACGAGGGTATTTTCCTAAGCCTGGGTGATAAAATTTCAACCTTTTAACGTAAAAGAGCGCTTCTGAAACTTGTGATCAAGAGATATTCTCTACATCCATGTAGGTTGAAATTTACTTCAACAATAGCTGCGGAGCTGCTACAAACTTGGTTTCTTGCTACTATATTGCCTAATATTTGAAACTTTTACGCTTGAACGATGGATTTTGTACTCAAGCTGTCTATTTATCTTTCTTTTATGAACGCCGAACTTAGAACAAAAATAATTGAAGTCTGTAATTCTAAAATAGCCAAAAAGGGGGAGAATGTCGGGTTGTCATTTTATGCTTTTTTTGCCAATAAAAATGATAATCCTGAGTTGTTAATGGAAGCTGCGACTTGGTGGATCCAAATTCATCAGCTTGACCATTTTGTTAAAGCGAAACAAATTAAAGCTATGATAGAAGCTGGACTTTAATTCTCAAAACAGGGCGTACATTACAAACTATTTTCGTAAGCTAGCCTATTTAGGTGCGAGCCCCATATCATCTAATCGCATTAGAATGGCTGACTTTTGATGTTTCGCCACATCCTGCCAATGTTTGTTTTCACGCGCTCCAATAATGGCATAAATTGAGTTTAACCCTGTTCCCTTTACGGTTAGCTTTAATTGTCGATACAGCTCATAAGGGTCTATTGCCATAAAATCTTCGACAGTATGAATGTTAACTTGCGCGAGTATTTGCTCGCTTTTCGGGCCAAAGCCTTTTAGATCTCGAAGTCTTTTCATTGTTTACCGGCTATAAGTGCTGAATTGATACACCTTTTTTTCAAACATAGTTTAGCGAATTACCCGCCCCAAAATAAAGCCTTGATAACCGGTCGAAAAATATCGTTAATTTGATTTATAAAGTTGGTGATTAAACTCAGCGCACCTTGCCCTTGTTTGCTTAAAAGCCAAGCAAAGCTAGCGATATTGATAAAAACCGTTAACCAAAACACGACTTTGAACTGACGTTTAACCGATTTATGGCGTAACTGCCTTTGAGCAATATATGCGCCAGGCCATCCGCCGCATACAGCCAATATATGCAATCTTAGTTCAGGTATTCGCCAGCGCTGCTTTTTGGCGGCAGATTTATCTAATGCATACAAAATAAAGGTAATTAAGCTGAGGCTAAAATAGATTGTTGGCATCATCAGGCTTGTTTTACCATTTAAGGTTAAACCCGCTAGGAGGCAGCAAAACAATAATGTAAAACCATAGCCAAACGGACTGGGCTTAGCGCGATAGGGTTTCAAATGCAATTCGTGGTGGATGAGTGATACCTGTTTTTACAATGGTTGCTGCTTATTGTCAAAAGCACGTTATAGTCTTCTCGTTCAGGCCTTATGGTTCATTGTCAGCGCTTACTCACCCCAATCACATAATAGAGCATATGCTCATGGGGATTCGAAGCTTGACGGCTTCCCCTAAAACCTGATCGCTTTGACTATATTATTAAACCGCCATTTTATTTGGCAGTTTGCCAACTAATATTAGGTGTATAAGCGTCTTTCCTGTATGCTCTGCCGCCTTATTAAATCTGGCGCCATCTAGGGCAGATTGAGTTTAGTTAACGGTGTGATAATGGTTGAAGAAAACGGTAGTAATAAAACAGTGAATACAACTCCAGAGCAAACGGTGGAAACCGGTACGCCTGATACACAGTTAGCTGGATTTGAATCGTTAGGTTTGTCTACTGCTATAGTGCGCGCTGTTAGCCAAGCGGGTTATACCCAACCATCACCCATTCAAGCTGAAGCCATCCCTGTAGTATTAAAAAAACGCGATCTAATGGCTGCTGCGCAAACGGGTACAGGTAAAACAGCGGGTTTTACTCTACCTATGCTGGATTTATTGAATAAAGGAACCTTAGCTAGCCGTAACCAAGTTCGCGCATTAGTGTTAACGCCAACTCGAGAGTTAGCCGCTCAAGTAGCCGAGAGTGTTGATAAATACGGCAGTCAGTTGCCTTTAACCTCTCATGTTGTGTTTGGTGGCGTAAAAATTAACCCTCAAATGCAAAAGCTAAGAGGGGGAGCCGATGTCTTGGTGGCTACACCAGGTCGCCTTTTAGATTTATATCAACAAAATGCGATTAAATTCGACAAGTTAGAAATTTTGGTATTGGATGAAGCTGATCGCATGTTAGACATGGGATTCATTCGTGATATTCGTAAAATTTTAGATTTGTTACCGAAAAAGCGTCAAACTTTGATGTTTTCTGCGACTTTTTCACCGGATATTCGGGCGTTAGCTAAGGATATGACGCATAACCCTATTGAAGTGTCAGTAACCCCTGAAAACTCGACCAATCGTTCGGTTGATCAAAGTTTATACGTGGTTGAACGAAGCCATAAAACAGATATTTTAATTCGTTTAATTAAGCAAAACTCTTGGTTTCAAGTATTAGTTTTCACTCGCACTAAACATGGCGCTAACCGTTTGGTGCGTAAACTGGATAAAGCTAAAATTACTGCTGCGGCGATCCATGGCGACAAAAGTCAAGGTGCCAGAACCCGCGCTTTAGCCGAGTTTAAAGCGGGTGATATTGCGGTTTTAGTGGCGACTGATATTGCAGCACGCGGATTGGATATTGAGCAATTACCGCAAGTGGTTAACTTTGAACTGCCGCATGTCGCAGAAGACTATGTACATCGCATTGGCCGTACCGGACGAGCGGGCGCTACAGGTAAAGCCATCTCTTTGGTATGTAGTGAAGAAGCCAAGCAATTATCCGCGATAGAATGCGTAACCGGTGAGCTAATTGAGCGTAAATTATTAGATGGCTATGAAACTAAAGAAGTGGTACCACAAACGAAGATCAGGCCGTTAAAAGCCAAGAAACCGAAAAAGCCGAAAAGAGCCAAAGTAGAGCACAAAGACGGGCAAGGCTTTGCTAAACATAAGCCGGGTAGCTCAGCTAAAAAGTCACGCCATGCGGATTCGCCATCAAGAAAACCAGCACACAACAAAACGTCAAATAGCCAAACCGCAAATAAAGAACAGAATACGGGTACATCGGGCGGGGTAGGTAATGGCAAACCTAAGCGTAATAGTAACCGTCGCCGTAAAACGAATGTGCAATTTAAGTCGGCTAAATTCAGCAATTATTGGTGAAGCTGTATATGCAAGCACTGATGGCCTTTTTACTGTTATTTTGCCAAGTTAAGCCATCTTAGATTGGTGGGACCCATTTAATCTCTATGCTTCGCGCAGGGGTGAACCTATGCTTCAGCATCCTTTATTCACAATTTCTCTACTTAAGGTCGATAATAAGCTTCCTCTGTAATTTCATGGTCTGTGAGTAGATGAGTCATTAAATCTGCCCATGAATCAAACAAAACATACCGGATTGTGACTCTGAAGTTTTCCCATAAAAAACGCTTTGAACCGTACTCTTGCCGACACTGTTGGTACGCTCCATCTGTCAATTCAAAGATTTGATGGTAGAAAAAGGCAAGCAAGGTCAGTAGGTACATGTTGTAACTTAAATTCTCGTGGCCATGACCGTAGTTATGTTCAACTTCATACCCTTGGTTTTTAAGGCTGTTGAAGCATTCGTTTTCTATTTTCCATCGACAGCGCCCTGCTTTCGCCAACGCAATCACATTGTCTTTATTTATCTCAATGTCACTGACCCAGCTACCAAGATATGTCTGTTTACCCTTTTTGATTTGCCGATATTCTAGATAATTGACATGGATACTCTTTTCGCCACCATGAAGTGGCACATCATTTTGCCAACTAAATTGGTGAGTCACGTCTTTTTCATCTGTGTATGACTGACTAGATAGTGACTCATAAGCCGCTAACCAGTCATACAGGTACTTATGGTCATCTTTCTTTGCCATAAATAGAAAGCTAAACCCTTCTGCCAATGTCGATTCGATTAAGGGTTGTTTCGACATTAAACCGTCACCGCAAATAATAAAGGATTGACGAGGGTGAGCTTTTTTCAGCCTTTTTACAAAGCGCTTAGCCGCATTCATTTCACAGTCTTGTTTTTTCGCACCGTCTGTATTTTTTATGGCTTCAGGCATAACCGGAATAACCTGTCGCTGACTTGGATGCATAATGGCACCTTGTAATACCGCATGGTTATAGGTGATTTCGCCATTACGATGTTGCTTCGTTAGGCAGCCGTCACAGTGGACACTTTTGGAGCTGTGGTATTGAGTTCCATCAATGGCACAAAGGAGTTTACCAGGTAGCACTTCAAAGCTTTGTAAGTGATGATGACGTCTAAGTCGTTCAAAGTAATCTTTAAAAACCGGTGCAAAGCATTCACTGTCTATGGTATCCAGAATGTCTTTCATCTGGTTGTCTTTGGGCGTCTCTTTGATACGAAATAGGGTATTTAAATTACTTCGTTGATACTTTCTCTCTAGTCTTTTTTGGAATTGAACCAGCGAAGGGTCTTGAAAATACATACAAGCAAACGCACTCATGACTGTATCGTGAAGGGTGTACGTGCACTTGCCTTGTTGACGAGGATCATCAAAACTTTCAATATGCGATGACATGGCTTTTCGCAACGCATCGAAACTAAGGTGCTTTTTACTTTTCGTTAAAGAATTCAAAATTATGCAAGCCAATTAATTATGGTATTAGCATGCAACACTTAAATCATTTTGTCTGTGATCTTTTTCCACACTTGTTGTGATCGATTGACCTATCTCGACAAATTTAGCGCGAAAACTTTATTTTTTAGTCCCTTGTAAACCTTGAATTCCTTGGCGTTGTGTATTTACCAATAATTGCTGGGCTAAATTTGATGGATAACTCATTCAGAAAATAGATGTTAGTAAAAAGTCGGGGTATTCCCGACTTTCAAATACAGACTTTTCCTTAGCTGGTTCCTCTTTACCCTTTCCTGTTTAGTTTATTTAGCCACATCAATCAAAATTACCTCTGTATCGGTTAGTGCTTCTAAGCTTAATTGACTTGTTTGCGTTACTTCAGCTCCGTCACCTTTTTCCATGACAATTTGTTGATTGTCGTGGCTAACCGATAAACGGCCCGATGAGGTTAAAACATAGACTTGACTATCAATAGTTTGAGTTAATTTTGTTCCTTGGCTTAATTTACCACCATAAATACGGGCTTGTTGGTTAATGAATAGTGCTTGGTCTTTATCTTCAGCAAAGCCAGACACTAATAAGGGCAAGGATTTGCTGCTTGACTGGTCAAACACTCGGCTTTCCCAACGCGGGATAACATTGCGCTTATTCGGTTCAATCCAAATTTGATACAAGGTTAATGGCTCTGAACTCAGGTTGAATTCAGAATGGGCGATACCTGTACCTGCACTCATTACTTGGACTTCACCTGCTGGCGTCACCCCTTTGTTACCTTCACTGTCTTCATGCGTGATGGCGCCACTGCGGATAAAGCTAATAATTTCCATATTACGGTGCGGGTGAGTCGGAAAACCAGTTCCCGGTGCTACCCAGTCGTCGTTAATGACTCTTAGTTTGCCAAACCCCATACGAGACGGATTGTAATAGTGGGCAAAACTAAAATGATGTTTGGTTTTTAACCAACCATGATCGGCAGCACCTAATGTTGCATATGGATAATGTGTGATCATAAATTCCCCCTAAATGGCCTATATTTAATACTCAAGAATCAATAGCCCATTGTTCACGTTCGTGTGGTTGCTCAAAATTAAGCGCTGGCCCAGCAGGGATAATACCCGTTGGGTTAATTGTTGAGTGGCTCACATAGTAATGGCGTTTGCTGTACTCAATATCAAGCGTGCTGGCGATCCCGGGTTTTTGATAAAGCTCACGCACATAGTGACTGATATGGTGAAACTCACTTAACTTATTTCGATTACATTTAAAATGCCCATGATAAATCGCATCAAATCGTAATAATGTAGTGAGTAAACGCCAATCTGCTTCCGTTAACTGATTGCCTAACAAATAACGATTGGTGCCAAGATGCGCCTCCAACCAATCTAAACTGGCAAATAGCTCCTTGTAGGCCGATTCGTATGCGTGTTGCGTGGTCGCAAAACCGGCTTTATACACGCCATTATTAATGGTGTGGTATATACGCTCGTTTATCTCATCAATTTGTGGTTGTAATGCTTGCGGATAATAGTCGTCAAAATTACCGGTTAATTCGTTAAAAACATGGTTGAATATACGAATAATGTCACTCGATTCATTATTGACTATGGTTTGTGTTTTTTTGTCCCACAGTACAGGTACGGTGACACGGCCTTCGTATTCAGGAGCGGCATGCAAATACAGTTGATATAGGTATTGATGCTGATATAAATCATCAACATATTTGCTGTCACTATCTGAAAATTGCCAGCCATTTTCTAACATTTCAGCTTGTACGACACTGACTGAAATAATGTCCTGTAGCTGTTTTAATTCTCTAAATATTAGGGTGCGGTGCGCCCAAGGACAAGCTAATGAGACATATAAATGATAGCGCCCAGTTTCTACTTTGTAGGGGTTGTCTTCATCGTTAGAGATGGTGTGTCTAAATGAGCTAGCTTGTCTTTTAAACTCGCCTTGGTTACCGTCTGTGTCGTACCACTGGTTGCGCCATTTGCCGTTTATTATTAATCCCATTAGGTATCTCCACGTATAGTCTTCTCGCTCAGGTTTTATGGTTCATTGTCAGCGCTTACTCGCCCCAATCACATAATAGAGCATATGCTCATGGGGTCTCGAAGCTTGACGGCTTCCCCTAAAACCCGATCGCTTTGACTATATATTGTTATAGATTTGGAAAAGGGCGCTAACCTACTATGGCTGTTAGCGCCTACAATTAAATTATTGGCTTGTTAATTTACGGCTAACGACAGTATCTAATGCATATTTGCCACCACCCTGAAATGCCAATGATAGGCTGATGGCGAATAAGGCAAGTCCAAACTCATAGCCGTTGTTACTCATAAATAAGCCATTGCTAAAATGCACGCTAAAAATGGCGACTAGCATGGTTACCGCTAACACAAGTGCGGCAGGGCGGGTTAATAAGCCTAATATAAGTAATAAGCCACCAAAAAATTCGGCGCTGCCGGCAAGTAATGCCATTAAAAATCCGGGCGCAAGGCCAATCGACTCCATCCACTGACCTGTACCTTCTAAACCGTATCCGCCAAACCAAGCGAATAGTTTTTGCGCGCCATGAGCAGCAAAAATGACACCTGCAGATACGCGCAGAGGTAGAGTTGAAATATGCTCTTGAGTAGTCAGTACGTTTTTAAGGGTTGAAAAGTTCATATTAAATCCTCGTATATGGCTAAGCTTTTTGTTTAGTTGTGTTGTTAAGTTGTGGCCATTGTATAAAGGTTTATTTATCGGAATAACCTGATATATTTGCTGAATATGTTCAAAAATTTTGAATAATCATTTCTGGTTAATTATGTACAACTCAGCCATTACCTTAGAAGCACTTATCGTATTAGATGCAATTGATAATCGAGGCAGTTTTGCCGCCGCCGCAGAGCAATTAAATAAAGTCCCTTCTGCGCTTTCATATATAGTGCAAAAGCTAGAAGAGCAGCTCGCGGTAACCTTATTTGTTAGGCAAGGTCGTCGCTCTGTTCTGACACCTGCGGGTCGTCATTTATTAGACGAAGGCCGTAAAGTATTGGCCGCTGTCAGCAAAATATCTGAACAAACTCAAACAATCTCGCATGGCTGGGAACCCAAATTGCGAATTGGTATCGATTCCATTTTAGATATTTCACAGGTTTTGCCGGCTATTCAGCAATTTTTACAAGCGCATCCGAATATTGAAATTGATATTAGCGAAGAGGTATTAAATGGTGCTTGGGAAGCTTTGATTGAAGATAGAGTCGATATTATGCTTGGTGCACCCGCGCCGATCCCGAACCATCAAGGTTTGCGCGCCGAGCCATTTTGTCAGGTTAACAATGTGCTGGTTGCAGCAACAAACCATCCGATTAATCATTTAAGTCAGCCCATTAGCCGCTACGATATTCAGCAGTTTAGAACCATTATCGTGCACGATTCAGCCAAGCGGATAATTGCTCGTTCGGCCAACATTATTGAACAAAGTCATCACTTTTATGTGCAAACGGTTGAACAAAAATTACAGGCCATTATTGCCGGTATCGGCATTGGATTTTTACCTGAAAGCCGAATAACAAAACAACTCGAACGCGGTGAGTTAGTGGTAATCGATATAGAACAACCCGTGAACCCAGTTGATTTATACATGGCATGGAAGTTGGTGAATAAAGGCAAGGCACTGCAAAGTTTTAGGCAATGCCTAGCTGCAAGGTAGGCGAGCATTTATGCTTGAGAGCCTGCAAACCTGTCTTTTTGGCGAGCATTTATGCTTGCAGAACCTGCAAACCTTTCTTTTGTAGATGAACATTTATGCTTGTGAACCAGCAAACCAAACCTACAAACTTAACCCAAAAGAGCAAGACTACCAAAAGTCGGGGCTTGGAAGCCAAGTCTCGCCACAAGGTGAGCATTTATGCCAATGTTGTTAACTTAAGCCCAACGAAGTTCATTAACTTAATGGTATTGAGTTAGATCTGAATACAGAATAGTTGCCTATTGCTTTAGTTTAGCCTTGGCTTCTTCCACTTTTGAAAAATCCAAACCTAACTCTTCCACCGCTTCTTTAACTAAGTTAGGTTGGCTCATAACCAACATCATTAACGGTTGCAGTTTTTCTTGAGCAATACCCAAACTTTGTACCACAGCCATCGCTGCCAGTGGGTTTGCGGTTAAAGTTTGAAATAACTCAGCAACTTTCTCATCACTGATATTTTCTTCTTTTAGTAGTTTAATAATTGGATTCATCAATACTCTCCCATCGCTTTACTAACATCACAAAGCGCATTCAAAATATCAGGCAATTTTACTCTAAAATTCAGTTCAGGTGCCAGCTTAGCTACAAATAACTGTGCCTTATCAACAAGCCCATACCAACTAGCACATTCCAGCATACATTGTTTCCATTGGTAAACAGTGAGTTAACAAGTCAACTGAACTTTGCATTGCTATAGTGCCAGCATCACTTATTCAATCGACTAACAAGCAATGAAACTGTACAAGTGGCTAACCTGTTTATCTTTAATTCTATGTAGTGTGTTATCTAACGCCGAGCAGAATCAACAGCCATTACCGGCACAATATATAAGTGCGCTCAGTCAGTTGTTTGTATTTTTTGAACCGGCATATCATGAGATGATCCGCTTTTTAACCAGTTCAAAGTAAAGCAATTACCAAGTTAATAATTAAAAAGGCCGTGCTAATTAGCACGGCCATAACTAGAACTTCGACACAAAAGTTATGGTATGTTGAGCTCGTTTTTCTTAGCAATCTAAGTAAAAACGAGTGCGAGATGATAGAACCGCTCCATTGTGGGCCGAATTTATTTCGGCTAACACAAGGTTTGTTGATGTAAAATCGACCCTACAACTTAGCAAATGGTTATCAATTCAATCGTTTAAAACTTTTGAGTTAAGGTACTAGTTTGGTTTTTACAACTTAAAAGTCACGTATTTCCACTGTATTGCTATTAAAATCAAATTTATTGATTTTACCGCATTGAGCAAAGTGGTTGTTTGACTGATAAGGCGTATTGGCTTGGGTGATGTTATTTTCCCAACCTTGGCCGTTTTTAACAAAGGCTTTTAATTCAAACCAATTATTAAAGGCTTTATTGCAATCCATTTCCACATCTAACATCCAGTAATGCTGACCCCAAATATTAAGAGGCTCTGTTCCATAACCGTCTACAGCGACAGTGCGCTCAGCACCCCAACCTGCAGGCCATACATTGGTCGTCCAATCCAAGGCTGTACCCTCAGCAGTGGCACTTTGCTGACTTTCTGCGCCGTACCAATCTAAGTAGTTATCGTTGGCTTTCCATGGCGCAGTTGTGGCATTGCGTAAGTTTAAGTGACGAATAGGCATCGCACATTCAAAGTTATTGGTGCCGCAGTTACGACCTAAATTGGCGTTAGCAAAATCGTGATCTAAACCACCACGAATAAACATATCTTGACCGCTAGCCGTTTGGGCTTGCACAAAAATCACAGTGCGTTGCCAGTTATCACAGTTAGATTGACATTGAATAGGATCGATCTTGGCATCCTGATGAATGGCAATTGCATCCCAAGGGGCAATATCTAAATTCACTGTGCCATTACTATTTACCGTAATGGTTTCGCCGCTACAGCTTTGACCATCGGCGCTTAACTCACCTTTAAGCACGTTACAATAAACACCTTCTGCCATGTCGGTTTGCAGCGTGTTGTTTAAGTTAAAGTCTTCTTTGTTGATGGCAACAAAACCAGAGCTACTGCGACCAAACGCAATTTGGTTATTGCCATTATCCCACCAGTTAGTCACTTGCCAGTTATCGGCAGTGTGATTTCTAAACTGCATAGCGCCACTGATATAACTCCATCTGTGTTCACACTTCCAGTTGCTACCAAAACACTCTAAGTTGCCATTGTTGTGTACCGGCACACCTGGACCACCAGCGTCAGTATCATGATGGAAGTCATAGCTCGACATGACTTTAGGATAACCATACGGGTAAGCCAGCATAAATACGTTAGCTAAATCATATAAGCGCCCATCTTGGAAAGTAATCACATTACCAGCACCGCCGTGCCCACGCTGGTTATCGTGGTTATCAACAAATACCACGGCAGAGCTGCTTGGCATAAAGCCCCAGCCTTCGCCAAAGTTGCTTAACCAAGCCAATGAACCATTTCGGAAGGTATTACCTAATTGTGTACTGTACTTAAACTCGGTAACTAAACCTGTGCCAGTATATTCGCCTGAGGTTACGGCTTCGCTACCTTGGTCTATCACTTCTTGGAAGATCAGCGGAGTGCCATTAACTTTGGCTAAAACGCCTTGAATATCACTGACAGACATGTGTTTAGATGCATCAAAACGAAAACCTGCAACGCCTATATTGGTTAAGTCATTTAAATAATCAGCTAAGGTTTGTTGCACATAATTAGAGCTGGTATTTAAGTCTGGCAAGCCAACAAGTTCACAGTTTTGTACTCGCCAGCGGTTGCTGCCGTAATCTTCAGGATTGATAGTGCAACTGTCGTGAAAGTCCCACGGTGAATAATCAGGGAAGTTTTTACCCCCGTAAGGGCTACCGGCTGTTCCTGTACCACTGCCAGCCGCCATATGGTTAATTACCGCATCAACGTAAATATCGACACCGACTGCTTTACAGCGATTAACCATGTCAATAAATTGAGCGCGGTTACCACCACGGCTGATCAACTGGTAACTTACCGGTTGATAGCGTGTCCACCATTGCGAACCTTGTATATGTTCGTTAGGTGGTGACACTTGAACGGCAGCATAGCCTTTTGGTCCAAGGTGCTGTTCACATTCAGTTGCGACATCCTGCCAGTTCCATTCAAATAAATGAACAAAAGTGGTTGGTTGAGAAGCGGCGTGTGTGTGTGCTGACAATGCCATTCCCAAACCCATTGCAATAAGGGGTTTTGTGAATTTCATGAGATTAACTCCTGTTAAATTCGTTTTTTTAATAGTTTTAAAATAATTGTTGTTACAAGTTTGTTATCGCACGATGTGTGTTTCGTGCTGGATAAATAATGAACGAATTAGGGGTTTATTCCATTGAATACGTATTCGCAAAACAGACTTTGCAAGGTAATTATTAACAGGTTAAGGTTATCGGTTTTTGTGATTTATTGCTGATTGAAATTGGTGGTTTAGTGAATAAAATAGATGGTTTTTTGTGAGGGGTGTTACGAGTTGTTGCAATTGTGAAATTAAACTGGGTGAATTGGCATTAACTAAGATTAATGCGCTAGCAGATTAACTGGATGGCGTGGTTTAGACACAAAGTGGTAAGAGTGGCGTAAGCCGTCCTTTGGGTAAAATCGTCAATACAATTTGGTCTAGAAAATGGCGGCTTACGTGTTGATGAAGCTTTTTACTTTAGTTTCATCTATCTACTAACTTTACCAATGCTCAAATATTCCAGTCATGATTTGGCGTAATCGATGCGCGTTAACGCCGGTATGAAAACATTTTATCGATGGTTTTTCGACGAGTTCAGTATAACCAACCAAAATAACCGCTAATAAATTATACAACGCAGCATCTTGCATTTTTATTAGGTCAATCTTGTTTAAAAAATGATACTCGTCACGCAAAATATCCCAAGTCAATGTGCGCCAACCTTGGTTATCTGCGGTAGGGACTTCAAAACAGGTTAAATTAACCAAATTATTGATCATATTTCGTTTTTTAGCGGGCAATGCACCTTCATTAAGCGCTTGGTTTTGATATTGAGGATTATGGGTATCAGTCGCGACAAATGATGTAATCTTCGCATCCTCATCACCAACTAATTTAGGGTCGTAAACGCAATTTTCTAACACTTGGTGTAGTGATAAGTCTTCCTTACAAAATACAAAGCCTCTTGAAAACGTAATTGCACTTAATGATTTTAAGACGCCAAATGATGATGGGCCATTGATAGCGTGACTACCATAATTGGCACTCAGGTAGGTTGCGACAGCACTGTTAGTAAACGGATAAGAATAAAGCACGTGCTTCCAGTTGTTATTTCTTTGCCCATCAAGCGCAGTTTGCAACTTTTGGAGCTCGTCACAAGTCGCTATTCTATTTCCTTTAGCACCCCACTCCCCCTGACTTAAGTGATGAACTCTATCATCGACCATCCAGCAACTAACACCTAAAGCTTGCTGAATTTTCATGCAGGCAAAACGCCCCCAACCAATGCCAGCACCGGGATAACCCACTATTTGAGGTCTTGGGTTTAATGTTGCAACCGCTTCTGTATACGCAGCCCGTTCATCTTCGCATACGGCCATAATAACGTTGGCACCGTCATTAATTAGGTCAACCCACCAAATATTATTGCCGCCGTATTGAGTGGTGCCATTGTATGCATTAATAAACCATTGCTGATTTTTTCCACCAGTTGGGATCAAAATAACAGGTTCGTTATCATCTATATTGATATCATCCAATCCCTCTAACCAAGTATTGATCCCACCGTAAGCATTGGTAATAGCGGTGATCTTGGCGTTAATACATGTATCAAAAATCTCAATATGCTCGGCAAGCTGATCTAAATCAGTGATATCGGCAGCAACAGGTTCAACGGTCACATCAGGGTATTTTCTGTTTCCTGAAAAGTAGTCACCCCAGTTGTTAAGACCAGCAATTCTTAAATTTGGCATAGTCGTATCCCTTTTTAAATTTAACTCTATGCTAGCTTGGCCATTGTTCAGTGAACTTGGGGAAAACGAGGAATTGTGTTGGTTAGACTATGAAAAAATGTAAGGTGTATTTTGGGAAAGCTTGGTTAGATATGGTTTATAGGGCAAGGTTTGGCAAATGGCGGCTTACGCTCATGCTTCGCTAAACCGCCCTACTAGTTAATTTTATTTAATTCGACCAGCATAGTTTCTGCGATCTCGTCATCTGCTAAATATATTATTGCTTCTACAAATTCGCGAGGCGCTTTTGTTTTCTCGACTTGATAAGCAAACTGTCTAAGTGACTGCTTACGTAGGTAAGGATCCATTTCCAATATAGGAATTAGCGTTTTTCTAACCGATTCATCTTCTTGGGCGATACGCATCACATAGATGAACTCTTCGTTTAGATGTTCTCGAAATTTGAATAAACGAGCTAGAAATTTGAACATAAAACCTCACGAAGACATATAAGTGTATTGAGCGTAGACACGCTAATTATTCCACCTATGCATTTAAACTACCTTGTAATAAATTGCAGTAAGATTATGTTATTTAAGAAATTTCCTCAATAAGCTAACTCTTTTGTGAAAGCTTGGTTAGGTATGGTTAATAAATTGAACCATTTTTAATCCAGCGCTCTTTGAGCTCAGGCAATAAGGCATGAAAGTTGTGAGAAGATTCTGATTTGCGTGTATTGGGGTCATTATAATATTGATAAAAATGCTGCTTTATAAACTCAAATTCACCGGCCGCTGCAGCCAACCCACATAATGCAAGCCCAGTCTTATCTGAAAATTTAAAAGGTTGTTTGGCTGCTGTTGCAAAAATAGTCTTTTCGCTGGTTAAATCCCAATTATCAGCAAAATATTTTTCCGCTGTAGTAATCCATCTTCGCATCTCTTTTTTAGTTAACTCGTCATATTCGGGCGTTTGATCATAAGCAAACAAGTTATTTTCAATCAACGCCATCTCATTTATATCCCTTGGTGACCTGATAAACGTAAAATCTCGCTTAGATTCAAATATTTTGTTTAAAACCGTTTTCTCTAGTGGCGTTATGCTAATGCAAACGCGGATCACATATTTTGTCCCTTGCGGCCAGAAACTAAAACTAGGTCTAACTTTTATAGTCAGCCATTTATTTCTCTTATTAACAAAATGCCGTGATACAAATTTCCAATCAGATAGCTCTTCTGCTACTTCCTTGCACTTTGCTAAAACATAATTTTTATTTGCCATAGAGCCAACCTTTTAAATTTATAAGCCACTGACAATATTAGCCTCTTGAGGATCCGAGAGCGCCTTAAAATCTGCTTGGACTAATATTGAGCCTAATAGTGTGGCTTTACCTTCAATGATGGCATTGTAATTGATAGTTTGTTCGGCTTACAGCTCTAACTAATTCTCAACTAATCCTCCGGCTTACGCGCCAACGGCGCTAAACCGGTCTACTGTTACCAACAATGCAAAAGTATAAACCTACGAAGCTAAGGCACATTCTTGTTCCACGGTTAACTGCTTTAATATGCCAACTGCTTTAAGCATTAAGCTTTCATCAATATGGTTCACTTCAACGCCTTGGCCTATATCGTCAAGCAAGGTGATACAGAGTTTGCCGCCGAGGTGTTCTCTGAATTCATTTAATGCTTGCTTAATATCTAATAATTGCAAAGCTTGTGGTTGCAGATCAAAGCCCAACTCAATCAGTAAGTTGAGGATTTGCTCAAGCTGATATTGGCTAATATTGCCGATTAATTGCGAGTAGATGCTGTCCATAGCAATACCAATGGCGACAGCTTCGCCGTGCCTTAACTCATGCTTGGACAGCTCTTCGAGTTTATGTGCTGCCCAATGGCCAAAATCGAGTGGTCGGGCGGAGCCAAACTCAAACGCATCACCACTGGTGGCGATATGGTTTAAGTGCCAAGCAGCGCCTTTAATTATCATGTTTTCCATGGCTTTAGCTTCAAACTTGGCTAATGCTTGGCTGTCGGCACATAATTGGCTAAAGAAGGCTTTATCTTTAATCAGTGCAACTTTAATGGCTTCGGCAATGCCGGCGCGTTTATCCCTTTCACATAAGCTAATTAGCAGATTAAAGTCGTTGATCACGCCATGCGGTGGGGTAAAGGTACCAATATAGTTTTTACGCTGATGGTAATTAACTGCGGTTTTAACTCCAACGCCAGCATCGTTTTGCCCTAGTACTGTGCTTGGCATACGAATTAAGCGAATGCCACGATGTGCGGTGGCGGCGGCAAAGCCAATGGCATCAATCACCGCACCACCGCCAATAGCGAGTATGTATGAATGCCTGTCTATCGCATGCTGTTCAACCGCTTGGTAAACCTGATCGATAATCTCTGGATCTTGCTTGCAAGCTTCGCCACCGACCACAGATAGGGTTGGCAACATTTGTATTTTGTGATGCTGGCAATAGCGTTCTAGGCGGTTTATCAGTAATGGATGGTGTTTTTCTACGGCTTGGTCAATAACGGTTAGCAATTTAGTGGTTGGCTGAATAGGGCAGAGCATGTCGATTAAGCTGTTATTGGATAAGCTAAATGTATTGCGGGTAAACACTACGTCGTATTGAAAGTTAACCGCAAAGCTTTGACGTATTTGTTGAACGCTTCTTGTATTAGCGCTTGTTTTAGTACTTGTATCAGCGCTTGCACTTGCCTCGATTAAATTTTCCATAACCCCTTACCTCATTTGTTTTTATAAACGTGAATCTTTTTTACAAGTTAGGTGTACGAGTTAGGTTTACAAGTTGGGTAAAGCGCCAGTACATTTTAGTTTGCGACTTTAACCCACTACTTAACTCGTTTGTTTCTTTTTTGTTACTTTTTTTGCTTTACTAGGTCTTACTTGGGCGATAGGGATCTGGAATTAGAGTTCAATTCCAAGCGTATCATTACGGATTATTTTTCCGCTGTCATAACAAAAGTTTATGAATACGTATGTACTTATATGCATTACTTGATGATGAATGCACTAATAACCAATAAAAACAATGGGTTATGATTTCATGAAAACACTATTTCTTGACGGAAACATCAAAAAACATGCCATAAATCGCATATGGTAATTTTTAAAAGACAATAAGTGGATTTAATTTAACAAACCGTTAGAGCAACAAATTAGGGCTTTTGCTTTGTTCTAGGTAATTGATTTTATTGGCTTTAATAGGGTTGGTGGATTGTATTTATAAAAGGTTTTTAATATTGAAAATCAGCGCTTAAAAAGCCGATAAAAATTATTTTTACGAGGTGTTTTTTATCTTAATTTGTAATTTTATCAGCGTGCTCGCTCGTTTAGTGAACAATTTTTGTTGTGGTAATGTTAATTGGCGATAGGAAAACAATCATGCAATTTGTGCTTGCTGTAACGCCTAACAATGCTCTTTTGGCCACCCACAACAAGCTCAACATTGACAGCCAATAAACAATAAAAATATTACGAATAAGGTGAAGGAAATGCATTACAAAACGATGCGCCGGCGTGACTCACGTCCGGTGTTGTACTGCTTACTTTTGTTGTCGGTCCTAAGTTGTATGCCCTCCGACGAGGCAAACGCGGCAGTTAATCCCACAGCAATATGTTTTGATAACCCGAATAACTTTAATACCCCCACGGTTCATCTTTGGAACAGTAACCCCGCCAACGGTATAACCAATACCAATTGGCCCGGCCATAACATGGCAGCCGAAGGCAATTTCTACTGTTACGATCCCGCCACTAACGTCACCAGCGTTAACCTAATATTTAGCGATAGCGGTCAAAACCAAACGGCCGATATGCAAATGGTTAGCCCTGCCAACTGCTGGCAAAATGGTCAGTGGCGAAGCTTAGATGATTGCGGCTTGTTAAACACCACCCAACCGCAAGTTAGCGCGACGTCTATTTGTTACGATAATGCTAACCAATACAATAACCCAACCATTTACATGTGGAACGGTGAGCCCAATGGCGCGCAAGCCGACTTTAATTGGCCGGGTCAAGCCATGACAGCCAATGGCTATTACTACTGTTTTGATCCGGGTGTCAGCCTTACCTCAAGCAGTGTTATTTTTAACGATAATGGCAATGGCCAAACGGGCGATCTAACTTACACCGCCAACAATGCTTGTTACAGCAATGGCGCTTGGACGAGTTTAGCCGCATGTGGTTTTGAGGTTATTGCCGGACAAAACCAAGCGCCAGTCGCCAATGCAGGAGCTGACCAAGTCGTCACCGCCGGGCAACTCGTGCAGTTTGATGGCAGTGGTTCAAGTGATGCCGATGGCTCTATTAGCCAATATGATTGGAGTAATGGCTTATCTGGTGTCACCCCAAGCTTGGTTTATGATACCGCGGGCACTTATACGATCACCTTAACCGTAGTGGATGATCAGCAAGCCAGCAGTCAAGACAGCATGACGCTGACTGTGCAACCGGCTCCAACGTACAATTATCCAGCCGGTAAAGCGATTTTTTATATCAACGACAACGCTTGGAACACACCAACCGCGTATATCTGGAATGTGCAACCGCAAGGCGTAATGGCAAATAGCCAATGGCCGGGTGAAGGCATGACGGACTTTGGTGGTTTTAATGCTTGGTATGTTGATATTGCTAATGACGCGACCAGCGGCAGTGTGATTTTTAGCAATAGCGGTGCTGGGCAATCGGCCGACCTGACCTTTAGTGGCGACTTATTGTGTTACAACAATGGCGTGTGGATGACCTTAACCGATTGTGGAATACCGCAAGCCTCGGTCGCTGATGCTGGTGGTGATCGCACGGTTAATGTTAATACGCAAATTGCCTTAACTGCGGCTGCATCAAACGGTGCTACAGATAATGCAACTTGGCAAAGTGCGGCATGGTCTGGCACGTTACAAGGTGCAAGTGTGGTCACACCCGAACTAACGGCAACAGGCACATACACGGTAACCCTGACCTTAGAAAATGGCAGTCAGGATAGCTTTACCTTAACCGTGGTCGCTGCCAGCCAAGCGTTACCAGAGCGTCCGCAATTAGCTGCGCCGTTAAACTTCCCATTATCTGGCAGTGTGTCATCGGGTAACTATGTTTATGAGTCGGCATTTCCGGCCTTAGATAACAGCTTTTCATCACCTGTAATGGTGACCAACGATGGCATAAACGACCTGATTTACGTGGTTGATAAAGCCGGTAAGTTGTTGGTTTTTCCAAATCGACAAGACGTGACATTGGCTGAGGTTAATACCCTGTTGGATATCAGCAGTGAAGTGCGTGATTATCATGAGCAAGGTATGTTGTCGGTTGCGTTCCACCCTGATTTTGCGACCAATCGTTTTGCCTATATCTACTACATTGAAGGTGATAACGACAACGAGAGCGATAACGGCGTATTTGGCGATGGTGTGTTAGAGCGCATTACCTTAAACGATGCGACAAACCCGACATTAGCTGGAGCACGTGTCGAGATTTTACGTATTCCGCAACCTGGGCCAGATCACAAAGGCAGTATGATGCAGTTCCATCCAGCGACGGGTGAGTTCTATATGAGTATTGGTGACGGCGCTTACGGTGATACCGCAATTGAGCCTACGCAACCGGATCCGCGTACCAATAATAGCTCGCAAGAAACCAGCAATTTACGCGGAAGTTTTATTCGCCTAATTATGCGCGAAACACCGAATACCCAAGGCTTGTACTACGATATTCCATCAGACAACCCGTTTGTTAATGACGCGAATGTGCGGGATGAAATTTGGTCGTATGGTCATCGTAACCCATGGCGTTTTAGCTTTGATACCGAAGCGCCTTACACCTTATGGGAAACCGAGATCGGCCAAGCCGGTTTTGAAGAAGTTAATATTATTACCCCGGGTGGCAACTATGGTTGGCCTATATGTGAAGGCTTAAATCATCGTGGCAATGATGGCGGTGATCCCAATAATACACGCAGTTGTAGTGGAGATTTAATTGCGCCGATTGGTGGCTATAGCCATAACACAGGTTCGGTATCTATTATCGGTGGCTTTGTTTACCGTGGTACGCAATTACCGGGCTTAAATGGCCGCTTTATTTACGGCGATTACGTGAGTAAGAAGATCTGGTCAGCAACCGAGGGTGATACCGACGTATTGGTGAGCGATGCCTTCCCAAGTAATATATCCTCGTTTGGCACCGATATGAGTGGTGAACAAGTATTTATCACTACGCATGGTGCTGAATACGGTGGTTTATCGACGATTTATCGCATGGTTGATAGCGACGTACAAGCGGCGGTGATCCCAGCTAAATTATCGGCAACGGGTTTATTTGCCGAGCTTAGCAGTCAAACAGCTGTGCATGGTGTGCTTGAATACGATGTAAATTCTGATGGTTGGTTTGATGGTTTAAAAGCCCGTCATTTCGTGGCTATTCCTAACGCCAGTCAAATTGAATTTAATGCCGATGATGTTTGGAATTTACCTGTTGGCAGTGTGTTGGTTAAGCATTTAGATTTACCGACCAGTGCCAGCCAGTCACGTCCGTATGAAACCTCAGTTTTGTTTAAGCAAGATTCAGGTAATTGGGCGGCGGCTAACTACAAATGGAACGTGCAAGGTACGGATGCTGATTTAATTACCCAAGCCAGTGATGAGGTGGTGAGTCAGTTCTACAACGGTGCGGTTAGTAATATTCAACGTCGTATTCGTTCAGGTGCCGAGTGTACTTCTTGTCACTTAGGTACGGGTAGTAAAGAGCCGTTATCAATAGCTACTGATCAGCTTAATGGTGATTTTAATTACCAAGGTTTAGTGGCAAACCAGCTTGATGTATTTAATCAAATTGGCTTGTTTAGCAGCAATATTGCCGCGGCTAATAGCTTAGCCGCAATGCCAGATCCTGAAGATAACAGCGCCGATTTAAATCAACGGGCGCGTGCTTATCTCGATACTAACTGTGCGCATTGTCACGACGGCAGTTTGATGGACTTCAACTACACCACCCCAGTCAATCAAATGGATATTATGAATATTCAACGCTCTGGTGTGTATCGTATGTTGCCTTTCGATCATAGCGTTAGCTTAGTGCATACCTATCAAACCGATGATGCTAACCGTATGCCGAAAGGTACTGTGTTAACTAACCCATTAGCCGATCAACTGATTGCCGATTGGATCAATGGCCAAAACGCCACGCAAACCGGTATGCAAGTTAGCATTGAACAAACCACGATTGTGCCGAACCAACAAGTTAACCTTTCGACGGTGGCAATCTATGATAATGGTTTTGAATCAATCCCCAGTGGCAGCGTAACTTGGACATCAAGCGATACCAGTGTACTTGATATTACAGGCACTAGCGCTTCAGTCACCACAACCGCAGGCATTGCTGGTACCACCACCATTTGGGCCAGTGTTAATGGTCAAGTGGGCAGTATTGATGTCACTGTAGTTGGAGCACCAACCCAGCCAAGTCAATTTAATGCGACAGGTATTTCTTCTTCTGAAATTACCCTAACTTGGATTGATAATGCCGTTGATGAGCAAAGCTATAGTTTACGTCGTGCCACTAGTGCGAACGGCCCTTTTAGTCCACTAGTCACCTTAAGTGCCAATAGCGATACTTTTACCGATTCAGGTTTAGACAGTAACACTAGCTATTACTATGAGTTAGTCGCTGTCGGTACTAACGCCAATGCGGTGGCGGTGTTAGCTAACGCGACTACACAAGATACAGGACCGATTGATAGCCTAAGTATTGTTAGCCAAATTCAACCGACATTGATCGCTAATCAAACTCAGCAGTTAGTTGCGGTTGGTGTTGCAAGCGGTGCAGAGCAAGGTGTAACCCTAGGTGCCGGTTGGTCTAGCAGTAACGACAATGTGGTTAGTGTTAGTTCAACGGGCTTACTCACTGCGGGTAACACAGCAGGCGATGCAGTAATCACAGCTAGCTATCAAGGAATTACGGCTAACGTTACAGTTAGCAATTTGGGTGCTGGGCAATACGTTTACTTTAACGCGCCGAGTACTTGGAATAATCCAACCGCTTATATTTGGTCGGATAACAACGGTGATCTTGCTATCCACAGTGCGGCATGGCCGGGTTCTGCCATTACCATGACAGCAAACGAATATGGCGGTAGTTGGTTACGTGTAGCGTTACAAGCCGATTGGGCAAACGGTAATGGCGATATCAACATTATCTTTAATGATAACGGCGCAAATCAAACCGCTGATTTAACCACTAATATTAACGCGCCAGCTTGGTACGATAACCAATGGTTAGCACAAGCTCCACATGGCAATGGCGTGGAAAATGGTAGCCAAATACAGGTTGGCAACGGTGAAGTCACTTTACAAGGTAGCGAGAATTTATCGGGTAAATTATTCGCTCAAGGCACTGTGGTCGACATTATTGCCGAGCCAGCCGCAACAGGTTTAGAGTTTGTCGGTTGGGAAGGTTCTGGTGTAGCTTACCTAGTTGACCCAACTCAGGCTAACACGCAATTGGTGGTGGGCGATGCCTTATCGTATACCTTATTAGCGGTGTTTGATTCGGTAAGTGATCCATATGTTGTTGGTCGTCAATTTTATCAAGACCAAGGTTGTGCGGGTTGTCATGGCAGCCAAGGTGATAGCGGCACGTCATTACTCGATGTAGCAAACAAGTATGATTTAAGTGGCCTAGCGGCTTATATCGAAAGCAGTATGCCTATGGGCAATGCTGCGGCGTGTACAGGTGATTGTGCCACTGAAACTGCCAGTATGATTATGGCGGGTGCTTATTTACCACCGAGCAATACCTGTAACGCTAATGATTTGGGCGATTTAATTCCGCAAGATCGTAGCTATCGCTTGTTATCGACATTGGAATACAACAACTCGATCCGCGACCTATTAGGTTTGGTTAACGATGTGGATGTTACCAGCGGTCGTATTCCTGCCGATATTCCGGTCAACGGTTTTAAAACCAATGCCAATACGCTATTTACTAATGACTACGCCAAAGGCTATATCAACGCCGCGGAAGCTGCCGCCACCATGGTTAATAATATTTACAATTTAACCTCAGGTTGTAGCGACATTACATGCTTCCTAAATGACTTTGGTAAACGTGCGTTTAGACGGCCATTAACCGCAACTGAAATCACTGACTTAACCGCCGTATATAATGCGCACGGTGATGTCGGTGTGCTGTCAGCTATCTTGTCGTCACCTTCGATGTTGTATCGCTCTGAGGTTGGTGAATCAAATGGCGCTGGTTACTACGAGTTAACAGATTATGAAGT
This sequence comes from Saccharobesus litoralis, assembly GCF_003063625.1. Classification (NCBI taxonomy): domain Bacteria; kingdom Pseudomonadati; phylum Pseudomonadota; class Gammaproteobacteria; order Alteromonadales; family Alteromonadaceae; genus Saccharobesus; species Saccharobesus litoralis. Next base: position 33,831 of record NZ_CP026604.1, read on the forward strand.
CGCGGCTATGTTGTCGTACACCTACTGGGCAACAACGCCGGATGCAAACTTAATGGCGAAAGCCGATGCGGGCGAGCTGAGTACGGCTAACCAAATAGCTACGACTGTCACCAGTATGTTGCAGGATGCCCGTGCCGAAAAGGCTTTTGAGCGTTTTATTACCGGTTGGTTGGATCTGGATAAAGACATAAAAACCGCTGCGTTAACCGATAGCCTGAAAGCCGATATGAAGCAAGAAACGGTTGAGTTTGTGCGTCGTACCGTATTTGGTGGCGGCACATATAATGAGCTACTAACCGCAGATCATAGTTATATGACTCAACAGTTAGCTTCGCACTATGGCTTGCAGTGGCCGGGCGGCAGCGACTGGCAGCGTGTCGATTATACGGCGGATAACGGCAACGGTGAACGTCGTGGTATTTTAGGTCATGCCGGTATCTTAGCCATTCAATCGGCTTCGGAAAAAACACACCCTGTAAAACGTGGCTTGTTTGTGCGCAGTAACTTGATGTGTCAGGAATTCCCACCACCGCCAATTGGTGCTGTGCTTAAACCACAGGAAGATCCGTCTTTAACTGTACGTGAGCGTTTCGAAAATGCCCATTTACAAGAAGGTTGTGAATCTTGTCACCAATATATTGATGGCATAGGGTTTGGCTTAGAAAACTACAATGCCTTGGGCTTATTCACCACCACAGAAATTACCGACGATGGCCAAGTTAAGCCGATTAACTCTGCCGGTTATATTGGTAGTTTGTTCTCGGCCGAGACATTCTTATCAGCCAATGAACCTGTGGTGCCATACCAAGGGTTGGACGAATTAGTGCAGCTTATCGCCGATAGCGCCCATGCCAAAGCCTGTTATGCAAGACAATGGTATCGCTATACACGCGGCCAAAAAGAAGGCTCGGAAGACAGCTGTACCGTGCAAGTGTTTGGCGATGTATTTAAGCAAGATCCGAATGCAACCATGCTCGACCTGATGGTGCAATTTACTCAAACCCAAAACTATACCTTGCGTAAATAATCGAGAGGATGCCGATATGAATTTTCTTAAAAACAAAATGCAGCGTCGTGACTTTCTGCGCACCATAGGTAAAGCGGGTTTGACCACAGCATTTGCTAGCCAGTTTGCTTTCTCGCCCAGCGTATTTGCTGCGGCGGGCGAAGCCAGACGTTTTGTCATGGTGTATTACCCAAATGGTTGTGTGCGCGACAAATGGCATTCGTACAATACAGGTGGCCTGTCGGCCGCCAGTTTGGACAACAGTCCTTTACAACCGTTGGCACCATACGTTGATCGGCTAACGCCGATCAAAAACCTGACTTTCGCCGGACACGGCGGCAGCTCGGGTCACCCAGAAGCTTGCGACGGTGTTTTCTCTGGCGGTGTTGAAGGGGCAGCATCATTTGATGTTGAATTGGGTACACAACTCGGTGGCAACTTAACTAATAACATTCATGTTGGTTGTTGGTCGAGTAAGGCCAAAGGCAGCGAATATATGCCGTTTGCGGACAAATCAGGCAATAAAATTGATGTGCCAGATAACCCGCAAATGATCTATGACAACTTGCTAGCTGACGTGGTAAATAGCGCCAATCAAACCGAAGTATCGCCTGAAGATCAACGCCGCAAACGAGTATTAGAATCTTTGCATGAAAACTTAGATTTACTGCAAGCGCAAACACTGAATGTTAAGCAGCAAGGCAAATTATTAACTCATGAAGAGTCGCTGAATTATTATCAAAACGTGTTAAACAATACTTTGGATATTGGCGATGGTAGCGGCTTTAGCCGCCCAACCATAGGCATGACGGATAATAACGAAGATGCTGAGCTGATCGCCCAAGCGCAAATGCGTAATATTGCGATGGCGTTTGAAGCTAATATCACCCGTACCGCTAGCTTCCAATTTATGGGCGCGCAAGATGAGTCGTTAATGATTAACTTCCCAAGTATTCGCCCTTATATGGGCGACTTTGGCAGTGGCAATAAGTTGAATTACAACGAAGTGCGTTCACACGTTAGCTCGCATAATGAGTCGGATTTATTTGATTCACAAACGCGCTGGTACAACATGATGGTCGCTTACTTGATGGAGCAACTTGCTGCGCGACCGGATACCGCTTACGGTGGTACTTTGCTTGATAACACCATGATATTGGTAATGTCTGAAGTTGGCGGCGGAAACCACCAGCAAGATAATCCGGGTATTTACCTAGCCGGTGGTGCCGGTGGCGCAATCAATACCGGTATTGGGATTGATGCCGGTAACGCAGGCACTTCCAACTTATACCTGTCGATTGCTAAAGCATTTGGTTTAGGCTGGAACAGCTATGGTAATAGTTTTGGCGATGTAAACGGGCTATTAGTTTAAACTTGGGGTTTAAGATTTAGGGTTTAAGATTTAGGGGTAATTTACGCAGAAGTCAATGTATATAGCGTTGCCGACAAGCCCTTTGGCTTTCGGCAATGCTTTTAAACATTATTCAACTTTAGTAATTTTAATTTCAGGTGCTTTGCCTTGCGCTTTGTCTTGAAATTGTGGCTGAACTCGTTGTTGTGGTGTTTGACCAAACGGATTGCGCGTATCTAACCCTTCTGGCAAATTACGTAAAACAATTGCTTTGTCTAATTGTTCTTCTGGGCAAACTAAATTGTCTAACTTGAGTTTGACGATATGGCCAGAGCCTTTAGCGTCATCTATTGCTTCATTTTGTTTATTAAGCATTAACTCGGCGGTACATAGCTGATTACCACTTGGCGTCATCAGTTCTAAGCTATCGCCCAGAACAAATTTGTTTTTGACCTCAATCGTTGCTAGCTTAGTTTGATTATCATAGCTAACAATGTTGCCAACCATTTGTTGCAAAGTACTAACTGAATTACCCGTTTGATAGTTTTGATAACTGTCGTGAGTATGGCGGCGTAAAAAGCCTTCGGTATAGCCTCGGTTACTCAGTTTATCTAACTCAGTCAGTAATTGCGGATCAAAATCTTTTTGAGCCATAGCATCGTCGATAGCTCGGCGATAGGTTTGGGCTGTCCGTGCTACGTAATAAAAAGATTTGGTTCGACCTTCTATTTTCAATGAATCTACGCCAATTTCGACTAGCTTGTTTACATGCTCTATCGCGCGTAAGTCTTTTGAGTTCATGATGTAAGTGCCGTGCTCATCTTCAAATGCCGGCATGTATTGACCTGGTTTTTCTTTTTCTTCAAGCAAATACACCTTGTCTGTTGTCTCACCTAAGCCTAAAGTCGGCGTGTTTTGTTGATGAACAATATTACCGGCATCATCTTCAGTGGCTTCGTTAGCACTATATGACCAGCGACAAGCATTGGTGCAAGCGCCTTGATTAGGATCGCGCTTATTCATATAGCCAGACAATAAACAACGGCCAGAGTAGGCCATACATAAAGCACCATGGACAAACACTTCTAATTCTATATCTGGGCAATGTTGACGAATTTCGGCGATTTCTTTAATGGATAGTTCACGCGATAAAATAACCCGTTTGATGCCTTGTTGTTGCCAAAATTTAACGGTAGCGTAATTAACCGCATTGGCTTGAACCGATAGGTGGATGACTTGCTCAGGGTGATTTTCTCTGACCATCATAATCAAACCGGGATCTGACATGATCAGAGCGTCCGGTTTTAAATCAATGACTGGCTTTATGTCGTGTAAAAAGCTTTTCACCTTGCTGTTGTGCGGTGCAATATTATTAACAATGTAAAACTGCTTACCTAAAGCGTGCGCTTCACTGATCCCCGTTGCTAATTTTTCCAAATTAAATTCGTTATTGCGTACACGCAGGCTATAGCGAGGTTGACCCGCGTAAACAGCGTCTGCTCCATAAGAAAATGCATAACGCATGTTCTTTAAGCTACCAGCAGGTAATAGAAGTTCAGTTTTCATGTTGAGTAATAAGAAGCGGAATAAAACGCGCGACTATAGCGAATTAGTCAAAGTGAAATCTTGATCTAGCGCAGAGAATGGCAGTTGCCATTACGTTTATCTAAAACTAAGTTAGGAAGGTGAGGGCGTTGTGCTAAGAATGTATTTTTTCTAAATGACTAAATTTTAGTCAAAAAAAAGCCCGACTCAAAGAATCGGGCAACAAATGTCTCATAGACACTCAAGCACTAAATAAGGTACTCAAAACAACAATTTCAAAGGGGACTTGGCTTAACCAAATCATGAAACCCATTATATTGATGTTTTGTAATTTTGCAACACTTTTAAACCAAAAAAAGGCAATGAAGTGTATTTTTACCGTAAATTAACTCATTTTAACAAGTTTATTACATAAAATTACGTAATTTTATTACAAAATAACAAAAGAAACGTTCTGTTACATAAATATTGCAAACAGTGAAGTTTGTCCTTCTTGCTTAACGTTACCTAACTGCATAGACTATGCGCCTAATTTTTTGTAGGTCTATTTTTGCCATGCTTGTTTCTGATTTTCACTTCGATTTACCTGACGAATTAATTGCTCGTTATCCCGCGCCTAATCGCACTGATTCAAGGTTATTAACGCTTGATGGCAATTCAGGAGAGATCCAGCATAAGCAGTTTGTTGATATGTTGGATTTAGTCAGTGAAAAAGACTTACTTATTTTTAATAACACTAAAGTTATTCCGGCTCGCTTACTTGGGCAGAAGATCACGGGTGGCAAAATTGAAGTTTTGGTTGAACGCGTTTTAGACGAACATAATTTATTGGCTCACGTGCGTGCTAATAAAGCATTAAAACCTGGTAACCAAGTGGTGCTGGAAGGGGTTATTCAAGCTGAAATGATGGGACGAGAAGGTGACTTGTTCCAACTTAAGATCTTAAATGAAGAAAATGTTTTTGATCTGCTTGAGCAACATGGTCATATGCCATTACCACCTTACATTGATCGCGCTGACGAAAATGAAGATAAAAACCGTTACCAAACGGTTTATGGCACCGAGAAAGGTGCGGTTGCTGCGCCAACAGCTGGCCTGCATTTTGACGAAAGTTTACTCGCTAAATTGAAAGACAAAGGTGTGCGTTGCGAGTTTGTTACTTTGCATGTTGGTGCGGGTACGTTTCAGTCTATCCGCGTTGATAATGTGAAAGAGCATACCATGCACTCTGAATATGCCATTGTGCCACAAAATGTGGTTGACGCGATTAAACAAACCAAAGCGAATGGTGGCCGTGTTATTGCAGTGGGTACAACTTCGGTACGCAGTTTAGAAAGTGCGGCGCAAGCGGCAGGTGATGAATTGATCTCGACTTTCCAAGATGACACGCAAATTTTTATTTACCCTGGTTACCAATTCAAAGTAGTAGACGCCATGTTTACTAACTTCCACTTACCTGAGTCGACCTTGATAATGCTAGTGTCGGCATTTGCTGGTAAAGAGAATATTCTTAAAGCTTACAATCAAGCTATTGCTGAAAAATATCGTTTTTTTAGTTATGGCGATTCCATGTTTTTACAGCGCCAGACCGAAAAATAGATTTAAGCCAACGTAGGTTGGTGCTGAGCTTGCGAAGCCCAACATAAGCTGCAGTTTTGTTGGGCTTCATTCTTCAGCTCAACCTACTAGAAATCGTTAACTTAACGGCATTGGCATTTATGCTTGTAGAGCTTGCAAAGCAAAAAAGCAAAAAATGGTTTGCAGCCAGCAGCTTTAGCGACTGAATAAATACGTTTATTTTAACTTCTGCACACAACCAATAATCCACTGCTTCATCTGTACTGCGTTTAAAACACCAGAGACTCTGTCTATTTCTTGGCCTTGGTGAAAAAAGATCAAGGTTGGAATGCTGCGAATACCTGCATCGGCTGATATTTGTTGTGCTTGCTCAGTATTGACTTTGGCAAATAGTATTTGCGGTGTTTCAGTTGCAACTTGAGTAAATACCGGGGCCATTTGTTGACAAGGTCCACACCAACTTGCCCAAAAATCGACTACAACCGGTAAGTGATTTCGTTCAATAAATGGATAAAACACATTGTCACTTAAATTCACTGGCTGTTTTGCATATATAGGCTGCTGGCACTTACCACATTTTGCTTGTGTGTGATCTTTATCATCCGGTATGCGGTTGGTGGTAAAACAATGGTTACAAACGATATTCATATTTTTACGACTGATTTTTTGCTGATGAGTATATAGCGTTTGTATAGTCAAAGCGATCAGGTTTTAGGGGCAGCTTCCGCATCCTGCTCACGCTAAGTACTTACATCCATGTAAGCAAAGCCGTCAAAGCTACCGCGTCCTGCTCTCGCCCCTTACCAGCATCCATGCTGGCAAGCTTCGAGACCCCATGAGCATATGCTCTATTATGTGATTGGGGCTGCCTAAAGGGATTTAGGTATTAGGACGACGCAGGAGCCAAAGTTGAGAGTAAGCGCTGACAATGAACCATAAGACCTGAGCGAGAAGACTATAAAAAGGATCAATTGGCGCTGACCAAAATGTTCAGATAATTAATGTTGCGCTTTGATTTTGGTTCTAATAGCTCATTACCTTTGGGCGACATTTATCTACTTAAGAACTGAAGTCTCTTTGTCTGGTATTAGAAACCAGTCCTTCAAACCTGATTAATTTAACGAAAAATTTAAACTTTATAACGAGCCTAGTAAATTTTAGTTATCTTTATTACCAATTGGCATTACCCTAACATTGGTTTTCATATTGTCATACGAATTTTTAGCTTGGATTTATAAGGCTATGAATTTATTGGTATAAATCTCAAGTCCCCATTTTAATTTCGTTTTACTCTTTTGTTAATATTACCAGTTGCTCGCCTTTGTATTTATCATTGGTAAAACAAAAAACTTAAAAACTGTTTGACAAAAAATCGAGTTGTTATATATTTAACTCATACCTTGGTTAGCTTTTTGTTATATCTGTTGTTAAACCAATGTTAAGTGTTCGCTTTGGATCATTTTTAAACCTTGGTGGCTGGTGCGTTTAGTCATTAAATTTTTGAGGTAATACATGTCAAATTCGGGTAACCCAACGTTTCGTATCGCTTTTGTAGGCGAGTGTATGATTGAGCTACAAGAAGATGCCCAAGGTGTTATCCATAAAGGTTTTGCTGGCGATACATTGAATACGGCTTTGTATATGGCACGTCTTAGTTATTTACACAATGCTGAAGTGCAGTATGTAACCGGACTTGGTTTAGATAGTTTTAGTCAGGCGATGATTGAAAATTGGCAAAGCGAAGGCATTGCTTGTGATTATATTCGTCGTTTTGAAAACAAGTTGCCGGGTTTGTACTTTGTTGAAGTTGATGAAGACGGTGAGCGTTCATTTCAATATTGGCGTGGCCAAGCAGCCGCTAGAGATTTATTTTCTGGTAGCGAGTTTGATAAACAACTGAATGAAATCGCTGAATTTGATTATATTTATTTGTCTGGTATTTCGTTAGCTATTTTACCTGAAGAAGGGAAGCAACGCTTAGTTGATTGGTTAAACCAATCTCGAGCCAATGGCGCTAAAGTGTGTTTTGATAATAATTATCGACCGAAATTATGGGCAAATAAACAAGAAACCCAAAAATGGTACAGCAAAGTTTTACAGGCAACTGATATTGCCTGCCATACCTTTGATGATGATCAGTTGATTTGGGGTGACACTGAGCCAAGTCAGGCGTTTGAGCGCCTACAAGGGTTTGGTGTTTCTGAAATAATTTTAAAACGTGGTACAGAGCCATGTTTAATCGAAATTGATGGTGGGGTTACACAAAGTATTCCTGCTATTAAAGTTGCCAAAGAAAACTTGGCAGATACTAATGCCGCCGGTGATTCATTTAGCGCTGGTTATCTAAGTGCGCGCTTAGCGGGTCAAGCTCCTGCTGAATCCGCCGCTATTGCACACCGTGTGGCATCAACCGTAGTTCAGCATCGCGGTGCCATTATTCCGCGTGACGTGATGCCTAAAATTGAACTCTAACGATTTTTCGTTATTGCCTTGCCACGGATTTACGCAAATGCAGTAACGCGAATGTGCTATTAACTTACTATACGAGAATTAAACTATGTCTAATAAAATTGCTTTAATTACTGGTGCAACTGGTGGTATTGGCTTTCAAGTTGCTAAACGCTTAGGTCAAGACGGTTATACTGTTGTGTTAAACGGTATTGAAGACGAGCAAGGTGCTATTCGCGTTGCTGAATTGAAGGAATTAGGTATCGAAGCTGAATACTACGGCTTTGATGTAACTGACGATAAAGCCGTTACTGAAAATGTAACCGCTATTGGTGAAAAATATGGCAAGCTTGACGTTGTTGTTAACAACGCAGGTGGCTTAGGCGGCCGTAGCCCAATTGAAGAAATGACGACTGAATTTTTCCGTTTCGTTATGGCATTAAACTTTGATAGTGCGTTCTTCGTTTCTCGTGCGGCTATTCCTTTCTTGAAGAAAGCTGAAGGTGGTTCAATCATCAACTTCACTTCTAATGCGGCTTGGAATGCAGGTGGCCCTGGTGCTGGTATTTATGGTACTTCTAAAGGTGCTGTTCACACGTTAACTCGTGCTCTAGCTAAAGAGTTAGCGCCAGCAGGTATTCGCGTAAATGCGGTATCACCGGGTACTATTGATACTCCTTTCCACGCACAAATTAAAGCGACTAAACCTGAAGTATTTGCTACTTGGAAAGATAGCATTATGTTAGGTCGTTTAGGTCAACCTGAAGAAGTTGCTTCTGTTATTTCTTTCTTGGTTAGCAAAGATGCATCATTCATCACAGCTGAAACAGTTCAGATCGGTGGTGGTCAAGCGTTAGGTATCTAATGCTTTTTGCTTAAGCCCTTTTTAAGCAAAAAATGGGCGCAGCTAGCTACATTAGCTGCGCTTTTCGAGCTTGTCAGATAAAGTTTTTAGGCTTTATCTGATACTTGTCTTTTTATTTTCTCTAGTCTTTATTCTTGCAAAAGCGGTATGTGAACATTAAATGAATGCTCGCGTGTTATGTCTGCTGCACAAAACAAGATTGCTGGTTTTCCATTTTTAAACCAAATTTGTGGTCGCTCAAGGTGATTAACTTTTTGTAACCCTGATTGCCAGTTTATTTTTAGTGTTGAAACTAGGGGCTTTTGTGACTTTTGCCAATCAATACCATCGTTTGAAGTAAACAACGCAAGTGACTTACCTGCATTGGTAAATACGCCTCGCATATCTTTTACTATTGCCCAATACTGCTCATTTTGATGCCATATAAATGGATCTTCGGCGGGAAATCTATCACCTTTTGCGACAAATACCGGATCAGGGTGTTTAACAAATGGACCTGTTGGCGAATCTGATGTTGCGACTAAATGAACAACCGGCCCACCTCCGGGCAAGGGTTTCTTTTTAGCAACTGCTTTATAAACCATTAAGAATGAACCATCAGGTTTTTGTAGTATAGATGGATTACTAACCATCAATGCATCCCAAGCATCGCCGTTAGGGCTGACATCGATTAAAGGAGAATCAAATCGTTGCCAAGGTCCATTTGGGTTATCAGCCACAGCCACGCCAATTCGCTGATTATTACGATGTGACCAATTAAAGCTTTTCATTAATTTACCGTTGCCCGTATTACCCATGTAGTACAGGTAATATTTGCCATTAAATTTATGTACAGTCGGGTTGTGGGTATTGAGCCCGTCCCAAAACTCTGCACCGCGTGCTGGCAGTGTGACATCTTTGTGCTTGTAGGGACCAAGAGGGTTATCTGCTATTGCATGAGCGATCTCTGAATGAGTTAACCAAGCGTTATGTCCATATTTTTTGGGCCAACGGCTATAAAAAAGATGGTATTTTCCATCATCCCCTTCAACCATACTTGCGCCCCAAATAAAGTAATTTTCATCAATAAATTTGGCGTGGTCAGGCACGGGTTGCATAAGAGCATTGATATCGAGTGCTTGCTTTGGCTTTGATGTGATTTGGCAACTTGCTAAGCAAGAAATGCTGATCAGTAAGATGCTGAGTTTATTCATTGCACTCAAGAGCCGTTTTATGTTTGTCATCGGTTCCACTCTTTTTGTATATAAAAAATGTTATTTACTATTTCGATATTCTGTATCAATTATAGTAACAAATCAAGGGCTTAATTGTATCGTTCTTTAGTTCAATTTTTAGTGGATCAATCGTAGGTTATTAGTGGGTATTAGGAGGGATAATAAGCCTACTTGAAAAGTAGGCTAGTAGATGTGGTTAGCGGATTAAATCCAGCCTAAGCTAGCTGCTGTTATGGCAATGCCGAAGGTAATAAGCGCGATAATCGCTAAAAACAGTAAACTGATGCCAAATGCTTTCCAGCCAGATTCTAATTCACCGTTAGCTGCGATATGTGTATCAAGGTCGTTTTGCAAACGGTGTTTTGCTATTTGCTGCATAATTATCGTTGGGATAATGGTCGTTAACGTACTGCCTGACACGTTATCGGGTAAAAGAAAACTGATTACGAATAACAATAAGGTTAATGCTATTCCTCCGTATAGGCTGTACTGCGCTTCTGTATCACGACCTAATCTGCGAAAGTTTTGCGACATTAAATAACCGCCGGCAATTGATGAACCAAAAAAGGTGGCAACGGCGATAGAGACTACCTTGTATAATTTAAATGAGTTGTTGTTTTCGGTAATAAGTTCTGATTGTGGCGGCGTATAAGCATCTGACATGATAAATCCTTTTGATTAGTTTGATATTCATTTTAACTTAAAAATAATGTAATTATTCAGCGAAATTAAACTTTTTGTAGGCAAGCATTTACTTGTAAACCTTTCTGTACAAAAGAGTAATATTATAGATTTTTGTTCCTGACATATTCTAAGTACTAGCAGCTATGCAGGCACCAAAAAATAGGGGGTGTAAGCTAAGTCTTGCTCTTAACATGGCTTGTTAAATTGTAATTTTTGCGAGGGGGATAAGCTTGCTACTTGATATGCTGAATAGGTACGTTTAGTTACTATATTTAGGGTAAATCTGAACGTAACAAATATTTGTTAGATAATATCAAACAAATAACCTTGTTAAAGAGGAATCTAATTGTCAGAGACTGCTTGTAAAGGGTATAGTAGGCGGATGATAAGAATAATTTACAAGTGCTAAATCTATAATGGAAATTCGTCCAATCCTATTTAGTGATACCTTGTCACTTCGTCACCAGATCCTGCGTCCTGATCTTGAATTTGATCAATGTATTTATCCCGGTGATAAAATGGAAACGACTCACCATTTAGGCGGTTTTATTGAGGGAAACCATCTAGGTATACTCACTATATACAAGCGCTCTAAGCCTGAGGAATTTGAAGGGCAAGGCTATCAAATTCGTGCTATGGCAACGTGTCCTACTGTACGCCAACAGGGAATGGGGCTTAAGTTATTAAAAACAGCTGAAAAAATAGCGTTTGAATCTGGTGCCAGTTACCTTTGGGCGAATGCTCGCAAAACTGCGATTGGCTTTTATCAAAAAGCTGGGTATACAGTGGATAATCATGAGTTTAATATTGCCGGTGTCGGTAAGCATCATCTCGTTTGGTTAACCCGTTCTGCCTTTCAATAATCGATTTGCGCTTAACTGTTACAGCAATCTATTACAGTAACTCAATTTGACTAAGTGCGACAATATGTCGCATGTTTTAATCTATTTCCGTGCTCTAAAATAGTAAGTCATGATGATTTACTATTTACCGCTAAATGAAGCACATTCTTAAGCAAACCGTTTTTTGTGTATTTGTCTCTTTATCTTTCAATAATGCCGTCATTGCAGCTAATAACTCGCATCAAGGGCATCAGCACAACAACAAGCCGCACCACCAACATAACAAGCACCAGCATATGGACCATAGTCAACATTCAGTTGTAAGCCAAGCACCAATCAGTGTGATGGCTGATCATTTACATCATAAAGATGGCTGGATGTTTTCATATCGTTATATGGATATGAAAATGTCTGGTTTACAACAAGGCAAAGATGACATTTCACATAGTGATGCTTTACAAAAGTACATGATGCTTCCTAAAAATATGCAAATGAAAATGCATATGTTTGGACTTATGTATGGCTGGAGCGACGAAGTGACTTTGATGTTGATGACGCATTATTTAAGTAATGATATGGATAGTGTTATGCGTATGAATAACTCAGCGCAAAACCACGGGCATATGGCTGACATGAACATGCCAATGATGTTTTCTACGTCGAGTTCTGGCCTTGGTGACAGTAAGGCCTTAGTCTTGGTTAACTTGGTAGGAACGGCAGATTATCGTATTCATTATCAATTTGGTTTGAGTTTACCTACAGGTGATATTGATCAAACGGCGCAAACGCCTATGCATCAGCATGCTATGCTGGGGTATCCTATGCAGCTAGGGACTGGCACGTACAATGTGCTAGGTGGAGTGACGGGAGTGTGGCAATATCAGCAATTGCAGTTGGGATCGCAACTGAATTTCGATTCGCCATTATCGGACAATGAACAAAATTATAAGCCGGGTCGAGAATGGCGTTGGCATAATTGGGCTGGTTATCAAATTACGCAATGCTTAAATATGACTTTACGGCTTACTTGGTTAGATAAAGCTAATTACTCTGGGCAAGATCCGCGATTAAATCCTATGATGATGCCAACGGCTGATCCTAGTGCAAGAGGCTTTGAGCAAATTGATATAGGGCTAGGTGTCAATTACCAGATAGGTCAACATAGGTTGTCTGCTGAATGGAGCGAGGCAAGTCAATTAAAGGTTGATGGCATGCAAATGGCTAATCGTGAACAATTAGTATTTGCTTGGCAATTATCTTTTTGATCTCTCACGATTCAGTGCGTAGAAAAATTGTTACGTATATACTGATTTAACAGTTAATGCGTACAATAGGCTGTGTAAAGCCCAGCTCGAATGATAAACGCCCTCTAAATTAATGTTTAAGCAATTTAATAAAAACCTTTTTTCTTTGATATTGCCTTGGTCAATCTTATTGGCTGCATGTTTGGCTGTGTTGATTTGGGGGCAAAGGCAATCATTTGAGCTCTGGTCGGGTATTATTGTTTATGCTGCGGTATTGGCTATTTTTTCTTTAGGGCGACGTTTTTATCAAGTCACTAGCACTGACTTAGATAGCATAAAATCAGCAAGCCAAATTTTTAATGCTGTGCTGCCGTATTGGGTTGATTTGACGTTTTACGCTTATTTATTGTTTTTTCATGGTGGCGCTAGCAGTGGTGCCGTTTCTGTTTTATTTATTCCTGTTATTAGTGCCGCGACGCAAACTCACTGGCGGGCAGCTTGGTTAGTTTGTTTAGCCGCTGTGGCGATTTATACCTTTCTGATGTGGCAAGGAGTTGCTGAACACTTCCATCATTATTCTGATAATTTCACCCAGCACCTTGCCGGCATGTGGTTAACTTTTGTCGTGAGTGCCCTGTTAATGACTTGGTTCTTGACCAACCAAAAACGCATGCTGTTAAAGCAGAATAAAACCATTAATCAGCTAAAAGAGCGTCAACTGCGCGATGAGCAAATTTTGGCGGTAGCGACCAGTGCAGCTAATGCCGCTCATACGTTAGCGACACCGCTTTCAACCGCTAACTTACTCGTAGGTGAATTAAAAGAAGATATCAAACACAATATGCTGGATGACTTGCAACAGCAACTTGATGTTTGCTCGAACGCGGTACGTCAGATCGCACAAAGTGCTAAGCAAGCTAAACCAGAGCAATTGTCGTTGGCGACAGCCTCAAGCTATGTTGAAAAGGCGTTAGAATATTGGTGGGTTAGCTGTAATGAAATTCGCTATCACATTAATATGGATAATTTACTTACAACTAGCGATCAGCCTGTGTATATTAAAGTCGATTTAAATTTACAAAGCTCGTTTTACAATTTATTTGAAAATGCCGCGCGTGCCAGTTTGGCTAATCAGCACGACTTGATTGAAATTAATGTATATCAAGAGAATGATTGGCTAGTTGTAAATATTGACGATTATGGCTTGGGTATACCCGAGGAATTAACACAAAAACTAGGCCAGCAGGTTGTGCCAAGTGAGCAAGGTATGGGGATAGGGTTAGCTTTAGCTAATGCCACAATTGAGCGTTTAGGCGGTGAGCTGCAATTGATTAACCGGCCTGATGGAACGCGAAGTCAAGTCCGCTTGCCTATCATTGCGCAGGCTGTTGTTTAGATGATAATGACTGAAAAAAAACTGTTATTGTTAGAAGATGATGAGGTTTATGCGAATGTACTCAGTCGGCAATTGACTCGTAAAGGCTATCAGGTGACTCATTTGGCAACAGCAACGGATTTAGTCGCTACTTGCGAGTTGTTAAAACCTAATATTTTGTTACTTGATATGAACTTAGGGCAGTCTTCTTCGTTACCTTATATTGCCGAGGTGCGTCGACTATTACCCAAAGCGAAAATAATTATTGTTACGGGTTTTGCGAGTATCAGTTCAACAGTGACCGCGATTAAAGCAGGGGCTGATAATTATTTACCTAAGCCGATTGATTTAGCTTTACTATTAAATGAAATTGAGTCAGTTAAGGTTGTTGAACAGTCCAATGATACGCTTGCTTATTCAGAACAGCGTTTGTCGCCGGAGCGCTTAGAATGGGAATACATACAAAAGGTATTAGCAGAGAACGACGGCAACATTTCTATTACCGCCCGCCAACTCAATATGCACAGACGAACATTACAGCGCAAGCTGAGTAAAAAACCGAACCCAGTTTAAACGTCTATTTCGAGAAACGTTTTAATGCTGTCTAACTGAGCTAAACCATCATGAAAGCCTAACTCGATTAATTCGCGTGTATAGGCTTTTTCGAACAATAGATAACTCACAATACTGGATTCAGAACGTGCATTTATGCCTATGCTACGCAGCATGGTTTTAATTGCGTAGGGCATTTCGTGATAATGCTTGTGGGCAATTCGATTAAAGCTTTTGCTCGGACGAATGAGCATGGTTTCAATTTTTTTTAAGCCAAGCTGTTGCTGATTTTCTGGCGGAACATAGTCCAGTGTTTTATTAATACGCTGTAAGCGTTCAAGATCGGCGTTCAATGCTTCGTTGAAAATAGTATCAAGTAAATGGCCAACAATACCGCCTACACCCGGTGGGTTGGTATGTTGAATATTATGAGCCGAAGGTTTGTTACTTTGGGCTAAGCCGATAATCAATATTTTGTCTGCGCCTAAATGCACCGGTGGGCTTAGTGGAGCTAACTGATGTAACGAGCCGTCACCAAAATGTTCGTGCTGGATCTCAATACTCGGAAATATCATGGGGATCGCAGAAGACGCCATGAGATGTTCAACATTGATCATGCATTTTTGGCCGCGCCTTTTAGAGCGGTGCCAAGTTTGAATATCTTTGTCTGCTTGAAAAAAACAGACCGACTCGCCTGTACTGTAACTCGATGCCGTAGTTGATAGCGCCCGTAAATAACCATTAAGTAAATTTTGGTCAATACGTTTAAAGTCGAGCAGTTTGGTTAATAACAAGCGCAGAGGAACATTATTAAATAGGCTAACGGCACGAGGTATTGCATATTCAGCTTGAGTCCCTGCCAGCATGGTTCGCATAAAATGGCGAGTTGCACCTACCCAATCACTTTTATATACCTGATCAGTCGTAAAGTTTTTCCATACCCATTCGAGTTTTTTAACCCCAAGATGGTAGCAAGAGGCGTAGCATGCTAGTGCTGTCGAGTTGATGGCCCCAGCAGATGTTCCGCAAACGATAGGAAAAGGCAGACCGTAATTGCGTGGAATAGCCGTCGATATCGCTTTTAGCACACCGACTTGATAGGCTGCACGCGCACCGCCGCCCGATAAGACCAGCCCAATATGATTTTTAGCATGATGTTTTTCAGTCATTCGGCCACAATTATTTAGTTAGCGTTACATATGCTTGTTGAATGTCATTTAACGCGGGGTAAAGCGCTGAAATAAAACCAGTTATTTTTGTTTTAAGTGTAGACAAGGTTTATTCAATTAGGCTAATTAAAAGTGTTAAGTATCGGCAAAGAAGGGAGTTACGGATAATTTAGACTACCCGTAACTCACATTATATATGCTTGAAATTAATCTTTCGCAAAGCGGAGAGTTTCTTCTTTTAGCCCAGCATTCGGGTCATTAAATACAGCTTCGTCAAGCTCACCTTCTGATTTAGCAACCACGCAGGTAACCATACAATCGCCTGTTACATTGACCGCGGTTCTGATCATATCGAGTAAGCGGTCGACGCCGATAATAAGTGCTATCCCTTCTACGGGTAATCCCACTTGCTGTAAAACCATAGCTAGCATGATTAAGCCAACGCCGGGTACACCCGCTGTACCAATTGAAGCTAAAGTTGCCGTTAGTACCACCATTAAATAGTCGTTGAGTGTTAAGTCGATTGCAAAAAATTGCGCTATAAACACAGTGGCAACACCTTGCATAATGGCTGTGCCATCCATGTTTATTGTTGATCCTAATGGCACGGTGAATGAAGCCGTAGAGTTTTTAGCTCCAAGTTTATGGGTAGCGGTTTCCATGGTGACAGGTAATGTTGCACTTGAGCTTGCTGTACCAAAAGCAAACATTGCTGCTTCACGCATTTTTACTAAAAAGATAACAGGGTTAAGACGCGTTAATATTTTAAGCAGAATAGGGTAGGTAACAAATGCGTGGATCAATAGAACAAATACCACTAATCCAAAATACTTAACGAGATTCCAAATTTTATCTAGCTCAATATAAGTGAATAGCTTAGCTAATAAAAAGAACACGCCATAGGGTGCTAGATTCATTAATATACTGACAATACGCATGATCACTTTGTTTAAGTCATCAAATATTTGCGCCATACGCTTACCTTCTTCACCAATCAGGGCAATAGCAATGCCAAATAATAAGGCGAATACAATAATTTGTAGCATGTTGCCTTTGGCCATGGCGTCGATCGGGTTGGTAGGCACAATATTGACTAAGGTATCAACTAAGGAAGGCGCTTGTTTTGCAGCAAAGCCAACGTCAGGTTGCGCATCAATGCCGGCTCCAGGTTGAAAAATAATAGCTAAGGTTAACGCTACGGTAATGGCAATAGCTGTGGTTGCGACATACAACAATACGCTTTTCCCCCCTAAGCGTCCTAACTTTTGTGGATCAGTTAATGAGCAAGTACCACATACGAGAGAAACAAAGACTAAAGGGACAACCAACATTTTTAATGAGTTAATAAAAATTTGCCCACCACCGTGAAAAATAAAGTCGACAAAAACAGCCTTGGTTGAAAAATCCATAAAACCCAGTGGAATGATAAAGTCTGAGGTTTTCGATATACCTAAAATGAGTTGGAAAAATAAGCCGGTCGCAATACCAACAAACATGCCCATGAATATCTTAAAAGTGAGGCTAGATGTGTCGAGTTTCAAAGTTTTCCCCTTTTGTTATTGTAATTTTGCTGATTCTCATAAGTTATTGTAGAGAATAGCGATATTTGTGTCTTTAATTAATTGTTAAGACACATTATATTTGCCTGTAATCAGTGTAAATGCTGGGCTATACTCAGGTCTAATTTCAGCAAGATCGGCAAAGTATAGAAACTTGGCTTAATCCAGCGCCTAAATAATTATAACGATGGAGTGCAACATGCCCATTCTCCGACTCTACTGGTTGGTTTCTTTTTTCTCACTATTTCTCGTTGCCTGTGGTGGTGGCGGTAGCATAGATAACGGCAGTGGTAATCAGCAAAAACTTGAAGAGTACGCATTAACGGTTGCTTTTACAGGTAGCGATGTGGTGACTCCACAGCAATCAGCCACAGTCAATGCGACCTTATTGCATAATGGCACACCAGTATCGGGGCAAATTATTACATTTTCCACTGCAGACGCTGGAACTTTAGATCCGGTATCAGGTAAAAAAGTTACCGATACCAATGGTGTTGCGTCTATCACTTTGCAATCGGGGACTGTTGCTGGTGCAGGTACAATTACCGCCACGTTTGACTTAGGTGAAGGCTTAACTAAAACGGCCAGTGATAATTTTGAAGTGCAATTGCCTGCTTCATACTCGTTAACCGCTCGGTTAGTTGAACTTAATGACGGTTCAACACCGTTAGAAACATTAGAAAAAGACAATCCAGGCCTAATTCTTGTTGAGTTGAAGAAAACAGAAAACGGGGTTGAAGAAGTCGTTAAAGGCGAAAGAATCACCATCACACTGGATGGCTCCGTTGGTCTATTAGATTCACCAACAGGAACAGTGTTAACGGACTCTACTGGTATGGCTCAATTAGGCATAACGGCAGGCGAAGTTGCAGGCGCAGGTGTTATTAATTTAAGTTTTGCAAAAGATTCTGAAACCGCGACAAGCTTTATCAATTTTAGAACTAAAGGTGATGGTGAACCCGCTGCCGGTGGTGGTAATACACTGGTTTTATATTTGACTGACGATGGCAAATTAGAGGACAGCAATAACGATGGCGTGATTGATACCGTTAGCGCGTTATCGCATTCATCCCCTATCTATGCGGTTGCCAAATTGACTGATAGTGATGGCGCAGTTGTTAATGGCGAGATCATTAGATTTTCGTTAGGAACCGATAGTTTTGCTGGAAAGTTAGTGGATTTTGAAGATTTTTCTAAAGAGTCGACAGGCGATGTATTAACTAAAGACACGGGTATTGCAGTTGTCGCCCTCACCGCTGGTGATGTTAAAACTGCCGGTACGATCACAGCATCATTTGATACCTTAACAACACAGAAATCATTTACATCGGCAGGTGATCAGCCAATAGGATTTGCAATGACAGTTAAGGTTGCAAAAGCTGATGATGAAAATGTGAAAGTTAATACCATTACTCCAACTACACCGGCGCAAATAATAATTGAAATTCAAGAAAACGGTATAGGTTTAGCGGATCAAATCGTAACGCTTGGTACTTCGATAGGATATTTACCTAAGACTCAACTGTTGACTGATTCCGACGGTAAAGTATCGACGAGTATCGAAGTCGGTGAAACGGAAGGCGTGGGTACATTGACGGTGATTTCGCGAGAAGTGTCTAAAACTGTCAATCTTATTACCCAAGGTACTCAGGTATTACCGACTACAGAGGGATTCAACCTTAGTGTTAAGTTAGTAGATGATGAAGATGAAAACACCGAAATTACTAATATATCTAAAAGTATTTCAGGTGTGTTAATTGCAACGTTGACCGACAAAGCTGGGAATGTTCAAAAAAACAAAGTGGTTAACTTTTCAACGACTATCGGCAATTTAGCCCCGAGTTCAGGATCCGCTTTGACCAATGCAAATGGTGTGGCATCAATTGCTTTATCGGCGGGAACAATACCCGGAGCCGGTACTGTGACAGCAGTGTACCAAAATACAGAGGACAAGGTTTCATTTAGTACCGAAGGTAATGCTGTTGCCGTTGAATCAGGAACGGCTGTGAGTGCTGAGCTATTTTACTGCTCGGTAGAAAAAGTCACAGGTGATAGCTTTGATGATTGTTCTTTGACTACTCAGGTATTAGGTGATTTACCGTCATACTTACTAGTGAAAATCACTAATGATGGTGCACCAATTGATAACGGTTTAGTTTCGGTTTCCAGTAATAATTCAGCAGTTGAAATTGAGCCTAGATTAAGAGAGTTAGAATCCAACGAAAAAGGCGAAGCCGTATTTAAGTTAAAAGGTAAGTCAGACGAAACTGACACTATTGTTGTTCGACATGGTGACGCTGAAGATACGGTGACGGTTAGTGTCACTAAGTTTAGTAAGGTAATATCGGCCAACATTTATCGATGCCCATCAACTTGGTCGGAAGTTGCAGATTCGTCTTTAAGCACTTGTACCATTACTAATACGATTATTAGAGGGGACAGTGAGCGTTATATTCTGTTAACACAGTTAGAGAATATTCGCCAAGGTACTTCATTAGAAAACTTTGTCATTTCCCCAAATACAGGGTTAACAGGTGAAACTAAAAATACTAATGCATCAGGTATTGCGTTATTTGAATTAGATGAGCCTAGCCAAGATGATGAATTTAAAGTCTTTGTTGATAATATTTTAGGTTTATCTACAGATGTATCATATTCTGCTGATTTAGGGGCAGAGCCAGAAGTATTAACCTTAGATTTAGCTCTGTATCAAGCGTTAGACAATGGTGATACACCTATCACTAAAATCAATAGAATTTCTGATAAAGAAAATATTGTCGGTTCATTAAGAGCGTGTTTAGTTAACGCCAAAGGTGTTCGACAGCCTAATAGAACAGTTAGCTTTTCCACTTCTTTAGGTGAATTATCTCCGGTTAGCGGCACAGCTTTGACTTCTGACGACGAAACTAATGCGGATTTATATGGTTGTGCTGTAGTGAGTATTTCTGCAGGAACCATTGAAGGAGCCGGAACTGCAACTGCCACGTATCAAAACTCTACTGCAGATGTTTCATTTGCCACAGCAGGAGATGATAGTTCTGGGCCTGAGCCAATTGATTTTGATTTAACCCTTTATGGTTGTGTTTTCTCAGATCCGTCAAGTATTCCTGATGGCTGTGCAGAAGTGCAGGATATTAGTTTAACAAGTCCAGGTACTTTACATATTCGAGTTAACAAAAAGAGTACTACTACCGGAATAGCGAATGTCTTGGTAACGGCTACTTCAACTATAGGTGAGTTAAGTCCATCAAATGGAGCTGTATTAACAAATGAAAATGGTGAAGCACTAATAAGTGTTAATGCTGGCGATGGTTCAGGGGCAGGCACAATTACTGTATCTGCTAATGATGAAACCTTGAATAAGAACTTTGTTATTGGCGCAGCAAAAATCTCAATGAGTGAAATTGATGATGGGTTAGCGGATAACGAGAAGTTGGCTGTTAATTCAACCGCAGTATTAACGGTTTCATTAACAAATGAAGAAGACCCAGATAACCCAGTTGCTTACACAGACCCAATTAAAGTTCAGTTTAGCTCTTCTTGTGCTTCGGAAGATCCACCCAGAGCAGTTATAGATAGTGAAGTTACCGCTGTTGCAGGTAAAGCCGTTGCGATTTATCGCGCCGAAGGGTGTCCGGGTATCGACATCATTACAGCGACGGCGACAGCAGGAGCCGTTTCTTTAAATTCGACCGTGCAAATCGACAACGCAGAAGCGGCGACAACCTCAATAGAATTTGTGTCCGCTATAGTCAATAACGACCCTGATGCGCGAATAATTAGTTTCCCTGGAACTGGTGATACCGAGCAGGCCGAAATTACGTTCAAAGCATTGGATTCAGGTAATGTTGCTTCTAAAGGTGAAAAGTTATGTTTTGAATTAACCACAGACGTTGGTGGTATTTCGATAAGCCCTACATCGGCATTTACTTTAGAAGATGGCTCTGCAAAAGTAGTGGTAAAAGGCGGAAGAGTTTCAACTCCTGTAAGGGTGATTGCTACACTAGCTAAAGATGATGGCAGTTGCAGTGATGATGCAAGCGAAAACTTATTGCGAGTACGAAGTGTGTCAGATGAGCTTACTGTTTCAACAGGCCTGCCAGATTCAAATAGTACAAACCTATCTTTAGAGACCATAAATGTCGAAGCGTGGAATTTTTCTAACGTTCAAGTTCCCGTTACTGCTCGTCTATTTGACCATTATAACAACCCAGTACCCAATGGCACAGCGGTTAGTTTTAGAACAGAAGGCGGAGGTATTGAACCCTCTTGTGTGACATCGAACGGAGTTTGTTCAGTTAATTGGAGCAGTGGTAGCCCGAGACCTAGCGATGGCGTGTTTGGTACCCAAGGAAAAAGCCTTTCTAACGGTATATGTGATTTAGATAACGATGGTTTTGCCGATGCAGGAGAGCCTGCCGCTAATGGTCTGCCTTGTGTTGTTAATGGTGTTGCTTACCCACTAGCTAAACCTAGAGCGGGTCGAGCAAGTATTTTAGCAACTGCAATTGGTGAAGAGTCATTTATTGATTCTAATGCCGATGGCTATTATACCGGCGCTGAACCGTTTGTTGATGAAGATGGAGATAACAACTATGATGCTGGTGAAACTTATACCGATTTAGATGGTAATGGCGCATATACGCCGAGTGAACGGTTTGATGATCTTGATGAAGCATTTATTGACTTCAATGACGATGGCTATTTCTGTGGTCGTTTGGATGATGGTACTACCGCAGCTCCGGGAGCTGAAACTGATGGAACTTTATGTCGAGAAGGTGGTGATAATGAAGAGTTTGTTGATTTCAATAGTAATGGAACATTCGATAAAAAAGATGGTGTTTTTTCAGGTATTTTATGTAGTGAACAGCAACAAGCAAACGGAATTTGTTCGCGCTCACTAGTTCATGTACGAGATCAAGTAGAGGTTATATTATCAGGGTCAAATGCTTATTTTTATCTAAATGGTCATGAGCCGTTTGCTGATGCTGATGGTGATGGTCTATATGATGTCGGCGAAACCTATACTGATATCAATGAAAATGTAACATGGGACGAAAACTTAGAGATTGACCGTGTAGATCTAACTACAGCCAATGGAGCGGCAACAGTAAGCTTTACAGCTTTTATTACTGATATCAATAACAATCCAATGCCGTCCGGTACAACTATTGAAATATCAACTGCGAATGGAGAAGTCGTAGGTACTTCAAGTTATACTTTTACAAATACAAGCCGTGATACTCCGAGAGGAGTTGGTGTAAGTGTGAAAAGGGAAGAAGAGCCTAACGGTGTTAACAATGGTCTATTGACTATTACAGTAACTACGCCTAATGGTGTTGCTTCTAGTAAAGTTATTACAATATTAGATGATGGTTAATCCAGTATAAAATATAATTATTGGAGTTGAATTAGGTTTATATCTAATATCAACTTCAATAAATTTTATATTTTAAACTTATCTCTTAGTTTTAACCTAGGTTGGGTGAATAAGTAATCTTTATTCACTTTTTCAATTTCCTCACTATTTAAAACAACCCGCAATCGTAAACAAGCCGGTCCGCCACCGTTTTTCATGCTTTGTCTTAAATCTTGGTAAATAACTCTATTTATTGGATTTTTTTGTGAAATTAACTTTTCAATATAGTTTTTTACCTGAGTATTTTCTTGGCATTCAATAGGTGCAATTAGCACCATGCTGTCATCATCAATAGTGACTATCTGGCTATTAAAAATGTAAGTTTTAATCGCGGTGGTTAAGTCTATTTCGCTATTGGTTACTTTGATTAAATACAATTCTTTATTAGTTAAACATTGCCATTTTTCTTTAATTTCTTGTTCTGCATCAAGTGTGTTTAAAAAAGCATGTTCGTGGTAAAAAATAACATTCTCGTTGTTAACTGCGACTACGTCATTATGAAATGCGCCAGCATCAATAGCGGTTGGATTCTGTTGGATAAACACAGTTCTATCTTCGTTCAGTAAATGACAGCGTGCTATGGCTTGGCAAGCTTCCAAGGTGTGTCTGGCTGGGTATTTTTGTGGTTTTATTGAGGTTGATGAACTGCGACCATATACAAAAATATTAATGCCAGCATGACTATGGCTGGGGGCCATTCGCATATGGTTGGCTGCGCCTTCATCTGCAAATAAATCGTGGGCTGGTAAAGGAGCATGGTGCACAAAACATTGATTCTCTGGAAATATTTCTTTTAGTTGCTGTGCTGTGCCTTGAGTTTCAATTGAACGATGAAATTGGCTAAGTAAATTAGCGGGTGTGATGTGTATTTTATGGTCTTGTGTATCTAAACTACTCGAAATAGTTGCAGCATTAGCGACCCACATATTTGACGCAGAAAAACAAGCTGCTAGAATCTGCGGCGCGTGTTTAGAGGCTTGCTGTATAATTTGTGTTTCAGTACCGAAAAACCCCAACTTTTCTAATGTACGGATGTCGGGACGTTCCAGCGGTGGTATATACCCCTGTTTCAAACCTAAATCTAACATGGTTTGCATTTTGTCTAATCCCTGTAATGCTGCGCGTTTAGGGTTAGCTTTTGAATTAGCATTTACTTGTGATGCTAAGTTGCCATATGCAAGCCCGGCATAGTTGTGAGTGGGACCAACGAGCCCATCGAAATTTACTTCATAATACTTCATAACTTGTCCTGTCAATGGGAAAGAAAAGCTAAAAAAGCGTAGAAAAAACGAAAATGTTAACTAAATTATATGTTTAATTTGTGGTATCGCGAATTGCATTAAAAATTAATTTGCCAATAATTTGCTTGCTAGCGACTAGTTTTGCAGATATACCTAATAAATAAGAACGGCCACTACGGCTAGATTGAATAAGCGAAATAAGATTACAGATGGGAAAATCTCTTGTTATTGTCGAGTCGCCAGCCAAAGCGAAAACGATAAACAAATACTTGGGAAGCGACTTTATTGTTAAGTCGAGTGTTGGTCACGTGCGTGATTTACCAACGTCGAGTAAAGGAAAATCCGGCTCTACTGCTAGTGAAACTAAAGGTATGACGCCCGAACAAAAAGCTGCTTATAAAAAAGAAAAAGACAAAAAAGCCTTGTTTGCCCGCATGGGAATTAATCCTGAAAAAGATTGGCAAGCAGAATATGACGTCTTACCCGGTAAAGAAAAGGTAGTATCTGAGCTGCAAAAGCTTGCTAAAGACGCTGACACTGTCTATCTCGCAACGGATTTGGATAGGGAAGGGGAAGCTATAGCTTGGCATTTAAAAGAGCTTATAGGTGGTGAAGACGAGCAATTTAAGCGTGTCGTATTTAATGAAATTACAAAAAATGCGATCCAAAATGCCTTTGCCGAGCCAACTGACTTGAATATGCACCGAGTTAACGCTCAGCAAGCCCGTCGCTTTTTAGACCGCGTAGTTGGTTTTATGGTATCGCCGTTATTGTGGAAAAAAGTCGCGCGCGGATTATCTGCGGGTCGAGTTCAATCGGTAGCGGTGCGTTTAGTTGTTGAAAAAGAACGTTCAATTAAAGCCTTTGTTCCCGAAGAGTTTTGGGAAGTCGCGGCAGATACATCGACAGCCAATGGCACAGAATTAGCGTTAAATGTCGTTAAACAATCGGGTAATAACTTTCGTCCGAGTAATCAAGCGCAAACCGATGCGGCATTAAGTGTTTTGCGTCAAGCAGAATATAAGGTTGAAAACCGAGAAGATAGACCGACGCAAAGTCGTCCTTCAGCGCCATTTATTACGTCAACATTACAGCAAGCTGCCAGTACCCGTTTAGGTTTTGGGGTGAAAAAGACCATGATGTTGGCTCAGCGCTTATACGAAGCTGGCCATATTACCTACATGCGTACAGACTCGACTAACCTAAGTGCTGAAGCTGTCGCTTCTGTTCGCGGTTACATTGACGAGCAGTTTGGTGATGGTTACTTACCTGAAAAACCGAATTTTTATGGCAGTAAAGAAGGGGCTCAAGAAGCGCATGAAGCTATTCGCCCTTCAAATGTCAATATTGCGCCAGGTCATTTAGGTGATATGGAGCAAGATGCCAAACGTTTGTACGACTTAATTTGGCGTCAGTTTGTGGCTTGTCAAATGACACCGGCTAAATATACCAGTTCAACTATTGTTGTTAATGCTGCAGAGTTTGAATTACGTGCTAAAGGCCGTGTGTTAGTATTTGATGGCTGGACTAAAGCACAACCGCCAGTTACCAAAAAAGGCGCTGAAGATCAGTTATTACCTGATGTTGCGGCTGGGGAAATACTTAAACTTAACCAGTTAAACCCTAAACAGAACTTTACTAAACCGCCTGCGCGTTTTAGTGAAGCTGCTTTGGTAAAAGAATTAGAAAAACAAGGTATTGGTCGTCCTTCTACTTACGCTTCTATCATATCGACGATCCAGGATCGCGGATATGTCCGTTTAGAAAATAAACGTTTCTATGCTGAAAAAATGGGTGAAATCGTCACAGACAGATTAATGGAAAACTTCATTGATTTAATGAACTATGATTTTACCGCCAACATGGAAAAGCAACTCGATGACGTCGCCGATGGTGATTTAGTCTGGAAACAATTGCTCAATAATTTCTACTCTGACTTTACTGGCAAATTAGCCAAAGCTGAACAGCCTCCAGAAGAAGGGGGTATGCGTACTAATCAGGCTATTCCTACTGATATTAGTTGTGATAAGTGTGAGCGTCCAATGACGGTGCGTACTGCATCTACTGGCGTATTTTTAGGTTGTAGCGGCTATCAGTTACCGCCAAAAGAGCGTTGTACTAATACAATGAACTTAACTCCAGGCGAAGAAGCCGTTGCTGCTGGAGATGATGATGAAGTCGCTGAAACCAATGCATTAATGGCGAAAAAACGTTGCCAGATCTGTGGTACAGCGATGGACAGTTACTTAATAGACGAAACACGTAAGTTACATGTTTGTGGTAACTCACCGATTTGTGAAGGCATTCAAGTCGAAAAAGGCACGTTTAAAATAAAAGGTTATGATGGACCTGTTTTAGAATGTGACAAATGCGGCGCGGATATGCAGTTAAAAAATGGTCGATTTGGTAAATATTTTGATTGTACCAGTGAAACCTGTAAAAACACGCGTAAGTTGTTAAAGAGTGGTCAGCCGGCTCCACCTAAAGAAGATCCTGTTCATATACCAGAGTTAGAGTGCGAAAAGTCTGAAGCTTATTTTGTACTTCGCGATGGCGCTGCAGGTATATTCTTAGCTGCGCATACATTCCCTAAATCGCGCGAAACCCGTGCGCCTTTAGTCAGTGAGTTGAAACGATTTAGAGATCGTATCTCTAGTAAGTTTTATTACTTAGCTGATGGCCCAGAAACGGATCCAGAAGGTAACCCTGCCGTTGTTAAATTTAGCCGTAAGACTAAATCACAGTACCTTGCGAGTGAAGTCGATGGTAAAGCGTCTGGATGGTCAGCTTTCTACCGAGAAGGCCAATGGCAAGAAGAAGGCAAAGTGAAGAAACCAAGAGCTAAGAAAAAATAAGCTTTTTCACTTAACATATAAAAATAAAAACACCGCGTTAACGCGGTGTTTTTATTTGTTCATTTTTATGAATTCTTTGAATTTAATAGTGAGCTTAAAATAATTCTATTTCATTATTATCCGCTTTATTGCTAATTCGATCGTCAGTATTGTTAGCGCTATTTTTTACTTTTACCGCTTTTAGCGCAGTGGTGATATCGAGTTTAAGCGCTTGTAGATCACTCTCGCTTATCATTTGAACTTGCTCGTCATTCATGGCATTGTCATTCAGCTTTTTCATTTCTGACGCCGCATTATTGGCTTCATCTGCGGTATGCTCTTGCTCTTGCATTGACGCAATAACTTGGCTAGCCAATTCTAATACGTCTTCCATCGCTTGGTTACACTCATTCATTTTATCTAGGTTTTGCGTGGTAGATGAAGCTGCATCTTGCATCGGTTCGCAGATTTCACGCATAAGATCGGTTACATCTTGTACTTCAGCTATGGTATTGGCAGCGACTTTTTGAATATTAATGGCAGATTCATTCGCGTGTTTAGCTAGGTTTCGCACTTCTTCTGCGACTACAGCAAAGCCTCGGCCATATTCGCCAGCCCTTGCGGCTTCAATAGCGGCATTAAGTGCCAATAGGTCAGTTTGCGAGGCTATTTGGGTTATTGCTGATACAGACGAGTCTATTTGTTGAATTTCATGACTAAGTGATTCAATACGCTCAGCCGTTGATAAAATGGATTCACTGACTTCGTTAATGGTTTTGCACGAAGTCGCGGACTGATCTCGCGTTTCAGAAACCACCCCTGTCGACGCCACAACTTTATCAAAAATCTCGACGATATTGGCTGTGGTTGTGTGAGTTGCCGAAGCCATACCATTTAATGATTCATGTAAAAAGTCACCGTGCATTTTAAGCATAGAGGCTTTTTGCTCTAAATTTGAAAAGGATTCTCGTAATTGTTGCGACATGACATCGCACTGGTATAGCTCAGCATGGACATTGGAAACCGTATTTCGAGTTTGCTCTGTTAACCTAAAGATACTGGTGCCAATAAAAGGCAGTGAATTTAAACTGTTGATCGCTTGTTGATCGGTAAGATCTAAGCTATCTGGTTTTACAATCGGATTTAAGGTCTGTTGGGCATCCGCTAAGGGAAGCGCTATTTGCTGATAATATAAGTAGAAAGTGATGGCAATAATAATTGCAGTTATCACACAAAGTGAAGTACCCAAAATGCCCGTTGCGAAAAAACTACTAGCTAATGCTAATATCACAGCGAGACTAAACAAAACAGGGATGTGTTTAGCCATATTTTACCTTAAATGTATTTATTTTTATTAACGGGTCATTTTTTTCACAAACACCACGACAAACAAGGCTATTGTAAAGCTACCCACAAAGGCTTCAAAAGCGGCAACTAACCTCGCTAAACCTAGTGGTGTTATATCACCATAGCCGAGAGTTGTAAAAGTTACCACACTAAAATACAGGGTACTAAAAAACGCGTTAATGTTTTCTGATGTACTATTGGCTGAACTAAATTGAATCACTTCACCTGCAAAATTAACACCTAGGGAAAAATATAGGAATGCACAAGCCAGTATAAGCCCAAGAGAAAATAAAATCACATTAAGCGGTCGCTCGCCATACCCACAAAATAAATCGACTATTTTGGAGAATATTCGACGGCCGGAAAATAAAGGCATTCGTTTGCGGCGCATTGTTAATTCTTTATGAATACAATGGCCTGCTAGTTCAAATAAGCCTTGGTTTTCTGCCGCTTTGCGAACGTCGCGATAAATTTCTTCAGCTTGTTCAAAGTTATCTAGTGCGGCGGTTCTATCTTTCTTCGACTCAGCTTTGTGGGCGAGCACTTCTTGTTGAAGTTCTTTACCCAATTCAATATTGTCTATTTTAGCGTTGTGTAATTTCACGCCCAGTAAATTGGTACCTAATAACTTAGCGCAATGCAAATTGGCATCTGATAAGTTGGCCTTCATTAAAGAGCCATTGTTAAGTTTGATATTAAATAGATGAGAACCACTTAAATTAGCGCGATAAAAGTCACTACCAGAAAAGTCGAAACCAGCCGTACTACCACGGTTAACTAAATTTATGCCAGATAAGTTAGCTTTTTTAAGTTGTAAACCTTGAGTGATTCCGCCGGATTTAGCATAACGCTCGAGTTTATCAGCGAGCTCCATACCGGTTTTATCAAAGTTAGGGTCGTGCCAAAAACAGTAACCGTTACCCATATCAACTTCATTGCAGTAAGTACCATCAGAAGCGTGGAACTGACAGCGGCCAAATTTATCAGTTTGATTCATGTAATTTTGTTTTGTATGTCGGCTTATTAATACTAACTTTAATGTAAAAAAAGCAAATTGCGAGTATTAAGAGACTGATTTTGGAGAATATTTTTTTATTTGAGGTAACAAAACCTGATATCTGTCCTGGTGTTCAGTTGGCAACGATAGTCCATGCACAATTCGTGTGGTTTTGTGTAGTAATTGACATAACTCATAGTCGTACTCTTTCGCTTTTTCATCTTCTAGGCTATCTAACTGTTTTATAATAGATTGAATTAAATTTATAGAAGCGCCTGTATGCATGGGAGCTTGTTGAATGGCCTCTGAGAACGCTTCAATAGATTGGCTGTATTCCCCAGCTTTATAGGCTTTAACACCAAGGCTATGATAGTGGCTAAATAGATCTCTGTTGTCACGAGTCATTTCAAGCCGTTGGCTAATACAGCCTGCTATATATGGGTCTTTTTCGGTGATTTCTTTTAATGGTTCCACTAATTGGCTAGCTTGTTCATAATCGCCAATTTGCGTTAATAATATATAAGCATCCGGTACTAGCTGAAGTGTAAGGTCTTCAATTTTTCCCGCTTTTTCAATTTGTTCATATAGCTGCTTTTTAGCCAAATAATATTGACCAGCTATTGCATCTATTCGCGCATTACATAAGCTTGCGAAGTTTTCATAGTTAAACTTACTATCTAATGCATCGTCGCTGCGCCCTCTTTGAATGGCGAGCGAAGCTTCTTGTTGGAATTTATGCGAGCTTTTTTTATCTTTCGCAAATTCTGCAGCTTCTACAGATGCGCGTATGTAATTGAGTAAATATTCAGGTTTTTGTTTATACGAGCGACGACTTAAGTCGAGGATCATTTTAGTACAATTTTTAACAGTCTCATATTCGGCACAGCTTCTGGCAATATCCGCTAAAAAGAATTGTCGGTCTATTGAGTATGGTGACAGCTCAGAACCTTTTACCGCTGTATCATATGCGAGTTTGGGTTGCCCCATCTTAAAATAAGCTTTTGCTAATGTATCATAAGCGTCAATGAGCAAGGGAGATGCGATCAGCACTTCATTAATACTGAAGACCGTTTTTTTGTACTTTTCTTGAAAATAATAGACTTGAGCGAGTTGTAATACCGCCCAAGTTTGTCGTTTAACCTCTAGGACTTGATTTAAAAGTTGTTCCGCTTCGTCATAGTTTTGGTTTTTACATAACAATTCGATTAGTAGGTGCGTGCAATAGTTTTTATACCTAAATCTAGGGTGGATCAGTTTTCGGCAAATTTTAATCGCTTCAGGAATTTGATCATTGAGAATGGCTGTGAATACTGCAGTAAATGCGATTTTTTTCGCGTAGGTTTTTTCTAAACGTTTTTTTAAAACCACCTGAGAAAACGGTTTCATTAGATAATCGTCAGGCTGATTTTCCAATGCGCCTAGCACCATAGGCCGATGGCTTTCTCCTGTAACGATTAAAAATAGGCTTTCAGGCTTCATTAACCTACGGCCTTGGATTTCTTCTAATAGTTGCCGGCCATTTTTGCCAACGGTACCTAAGTTGTAATCAATAAAAAATATATCGAATTTAACTTCTTTACAGGCACTCACTGCCGCTTCGCCAGAAGATACTAAAACAACCGAACGTGCACCTAAACTGAGTAATATGCCTTTTAGCATGAGTTGAAAAGGGCGTTGGTCATCTACAACTAGGATCTTTTTATCTGCGAGATCTAGAGCCAAATCATATCCTTAATGCTAGTTCGTAGCGTTAGCTTAATATTAAGATAAAATGCTTGGTTGGCAAGGTTATTTAAATGATTTAGGTGTAAAAGAGATAACAAGAAAGGAGTGGTGGAGGGGGCTGGATTCGAACCAGCGAAGGCGGAGCCGTCAGATTTACAGTCTGATCCCTTTGGCCACTCGGGAACCCCTCCACAAGTGCGGCGGCATATTACCAAATTAATCGCGCCTGTAAACACTTTGATGCAAAAAAAATAAAGTTTTTGGTTTGATGGGCGATAAATTGTTCAGAAACCATAAAAAATGAACACATAGTATAAAAATGCAGCAACAACCTCTGGTCCATGAATTACAACTGGGCAATAAACTAAATCATGCTATCGGTCAGCCGAGCCGAGCCGACTTTGGTTTGTTGGTGGCTATGCTGTCTGAGCAAGCGCAAGAGTTTGCGCAGTTTCAATTAGAAAAGCAGCAAATTCCTCAAGACAATCATCAAGAAGAAAAATTAAAAGCTGAATTGGGTATTGTTGAACCATTGCGTTTATCAGCAGACGAAAACTATTTTAAACATGCTCACAATATCAATAAAGGTTTACATCAAGCGGGTATGGCGTCTATGTGTTTAAACCGTTATTTAATTAGGGATGCGTTATCACAATATAATGATCCAAATAAATTGGATGATAACGTGTTAGCCAATTGCTCGTTGCATGCTGCTCGTCGTATAAAAGCCCAAGAAGAAGGTAAAGATCCCGCGTTAGAAATAGAACAAGACCTCACTCAACTTAAAGAAGTGATTGAACAAGCCAATCAATATGCTGCTTAGCGGGCTGTATGTTTAGCCGCAGCAGCGTTTAAACTTTTTAGTCGACCCACATAAACAACTTTCGTTTCTGCCAAGGAAGATGGGTTTATTATTGCTAGTGACTAGCCCATCTACATAAAACCATTGTTCATTCGTATATTGGAAGCGCGACTTTTCTTGCATCCAATGAAAAGCCTTGTCAGGCGTTTGATAAACCACTTTAAAGGTAACAAATCCAAACTGCTGAGTTAATTCAGATTGATGAGTATCGAGTATGGTTAAATTTTTAAATGAAACACTTTGTGCAAACTCTTCGATTTGGCTAAGTTCATTGTTTTGTCTTTGCTCGGCTACGAGTGTATCGACTATATATTGGCATTTGTTTAACGCATAGGCACAGTAACGAGAACGCATTAATTTTTCAGGCGTAGGTGCATGACAATCATTATCATGAAAAGGTTGGCAACAAGCTTGATAGCTTTCACCTGAGTGGCAAGGGCATTTCATATTTTTTGATAAAGACACTAACATCTTGTCTTTATACACGAGTTTAAAGTTAGGAAAAAGGGGCCGAAGCCCCAGGCTCACAGAGAAAAGTTACTGGCTAGAGTCATTAAGCGACTAGCTTTTGCGGAAAACTCGATTTAATTAATAAGCTCGTACTGTTACCTAAATTGGCCGCAACTTGCATTTGCTGTTTTTGAGCTTCAGATAAGCAGCCTAACCAAGTTACAACTGCTGCGCACTTTCCTAGCTTCAAAGCTTGGCACGCAGACTGAAAAGCTTGTTTATCGGTTTGAGTATGAACCACTAACATACGTTCAACATTGATACCCGCAGAGATTAATTCTGATTTACTTGGCATATCACTAGGCGCAATTAAGCACAACCAACGGTTGTGTTCTTGAGTTTTCGCAATGGATTGCCAAAAACGTAGACTAAAATCGCTTGATTTATTATTGGTCGCAAAATAACGAGTTTGTTGTGCTGGACGCATCGCAATATAAGTATTCATATTCTCTTCTCGATAACTGAGTGTTTAACCAGTGTTGTTATATACAGTATACTGGATCCTTATACAGTTCAAGTATTCAGAGCAAAAAAAATCCTCATTTAAGAGGATTTTTATACAGTCACTTAAATTTTATACTTTCAGTTAAATCGAGTTAACCTAATCAATCTCATTAAAAATTAATTCTTGTTTATCTGCAGCTATTCGGTTTGCTGTTTTGATTTCTTGCACAGTTAGATATTTTTCAAGTTCTTGTAAAGGTTGAAGGGCTTCATTGCATTGCCAGAGTGTGGATAGTTTTAGCCAAGTGTAAGCATGTAATGGACTTTGAGGTAATCCTTGGCCTTTACTGTACATTAAACCTAAATAGAGCATGGCTTTGCTATGGCCAACTAAACTGGCTTTACGAAATGCTTTTGCTGATTTTAAATAGTTTTTATTTTTAGCGCTCAAGACACCCTCTTTAAAATAGTCTTCAGCGCTTGGAGTGTTAGCGGTGTCTTGCTCAGTATCTTTTTTTTCAGCTTCAGGAGGGTCAGTGAGTGCTTGGGTTAATTCGGTTATTGATTGACGTAACTGACTTAAACAACTCGCCAATTCAGTTTGATTATCTAGGTTAGCTTGATGGTGATTAACATCAGTATTAGCCTCTGCTGAAAGTACAGCTTCAGACGCTGGATCATCACTCAGAGCGTTGTCTGGCTCAACGTCTAGAATTTCGTCCAGTTGAAATTCAAAATCATCGGGAACGGCAACTAACTCTTCATCTTCTTCTGTATTGAGAATAAGCTCTTCGTCTTCTAACTCTAATTCAAAGTCATCGAACTCTTCTAGATCAAGATTGCTTTCCGTATCAGATAATTCGACTTCGAAAGAGGGAAGATCTTCCCAATCCGTTTGATTGTTTGCCAGTTGTTGATCAATATCTGTCATCTAACCTAGTTGGCCTTACAATTTGAGGTTTCATTAAAATAAAGTATGAAGGTATTTATCTGTTATTTAAATAAAAACTTTAATTATAGTCTTCTCGCTCAGGCCTTATGGTTCATTGTCTGCACTTATTCGCCCCAATCACATAGTAGAGCATATGCTCATGGGGGCTCAAAGCTTGACGGCTTCCCCTAAAACCTGATCGCTTTGACTATATTATAGCTTGCCGGTAATTTTACTGGTTCTATATTAAAAAATGGTCTAATAAACTTGATCTTTATTGCTGGTTAGTATTTAATTCGCGCGCTTTTAAAAGCTGAATTAACTTTGGCTTTTAAATTACCGGAAGAGGTGCAGCATCTAGGTACTGTATAAGAGAAGGCAAAGCTTTTTTGACGATACAGAAGGGAGATGACTGCCGAGAAGTGACTGTACTTTGCAGTCAGTCACTTCGGTTGTTATGGCTGAATCCTGACAACTGTCACCGCGTTGGGTGGAGCGCTTTCGGGATTTGGTATGAAGCTTGTTATTTTTCTCTTCACTGCTAAACCCTGCGTTCTCTTGAAAATTTTCCCTGAGCTCTTTAAAGGGCGTAAAAAAGGTATTCAAGTGAATAATCTTACTGTTGCTAAATTTGGTGGTACAAGTGTTGCGGATCACGCAGCCATGTCTCGTTGTGCCGATATTATCTGTGAAAATCAAGATATCCGTGTTGTTGCTGTGTCGGCTCAATCGGGTGTGACTAATATATTGGTGCGCCTGACTCAATCGGATGTTACCGCTGACGAAAGACAAACCTTAATTGATCAGATCCGTGATAAAGAATATGCGATCTTAAATGATCTTAATCAGCCTGAAAGTATCAAAGTTGCGTTAGAAAATTTATTAGCTGAGTTGACCTCTTTAGCTGAAAACCCTGAATTACCCACTTCTTTAAAATTAAAAGATGCTTTGTTGTCGTTTGGTGAGCAAATGTCTTCTTTAATGTTTGCTGAGCTATTACGTCAACGCGGTGTACATGCTGTTAATTTTGATATCCGTCAGGTAATGAAAACGGATGACAATTTTGCGCAAGCTGAACCTCAATTAGCGTTAATTAAACAGCAAGCCGAGACTTTATTGAAGCCAGAACTTAGTGGTTCAGTTGTTGTAACACAAGGCTTTATTGGCTCTAATGCTCAAGGGGAAACGACGACTTTAGGCCGCGGTGGTAGTGACTATAGTGCAGCATTAATCGCTGAAGCGCTAGAAGCTAGCGTATTACAAATTTGGACTGATGTAACAGGTATCTTCACTACGGATCCTCGTTTAACCAAAGCTGCTCGTCCAATCCCTGAAGTTACGTTTGATGAAGCCGCTGAAATGGCGACTTTTGGTGCTAAAATATTACATCCAGCCACGCTTATTCCAGCTATGCGTCGCGATATTCGTGTTTTTGTCGGTTCGAGTCGTGCACCTAAAGAAGGTGGTACTTGGGTTGTTAATAAAGCCGAAACCAAACCACCTTATCGTGCGATTGCCTTACGTAAAGACCAAATATTATTAACGGTTAAAAGCCCGCAAATGTTACATGCGACAGGCTTTTTAGCTAAGGTTTTCGGTATCCTTGCTGAACATAAAATCAGTGTGGACTTAGTCACTACATCAGAGATTTCAATTGCCTTAACCCTAGATAACCCGACAAACACCACAACGAGCGTATTAAGCGATACAGTATTAAGTGCATTAAAATCGTTTTGTGATGTTAAAGTTGAAGAAAATTTGTCGCTTGTTGCGGTTATTGGTAACCACCTTGAGTCTAGTCACAAATATGACAAAAAACCGACTGAAAACAAACTATGGAAAGCGTTAGACTCAGTTGACGTTCGTATGATTTGCCAAGGCGCCAGCCCACACAACTTATGCTTTTTGACGCCGACTGATAGTGCGCCAGCGGTAGTTGAAAGCTTACATGATGTGTTGTTTGATTAATTCAAACCATACCGTAAATAAGAACGCCGCTAAATAGCGGCGTTTTTGATCATCTTCTAGTATTTTCAAAACAAACTTAAATCAGTGTTAGCTTTGTTTTAAATAATCTAATACCACTTCATGGTGGTCTTTGGTTTTGAACTTATTAAAAACATGTTCAATTTTTCCATCTAGGCCAATTAAAAAGCTAATGCGATGGATACCGTCGTATTCCCTGCCCATAAACTTTTTAAGACCCCAAACGCCATAAGCGTCAGCAGTCGCGTGGTCTTCATCCGCTAATAAATCGAAGTTGAGTTCTTGTTTAGTGACAAAGTTACTAATTCGTTTAACTGGATCTGGGCTTAAGCCAAATACTTTAACATTAAGAGCATCTAGCTCGGTTTTACTGTCGCGCAAACCACAAGCTTGAACGGTGCACCCTGGCGTTGACGCTTTAGGATAGAAATAGACAACAACTTTATTCTTGCCAATATAATCAGCAAGATTGATGGTTTCATCGTTTTGATTTTTTAACGAGAACAAAGGCGCAACAGTGCCTGGTTGAATAGGATTCATGGTAACCTCTAAATAACTATAGTTCTATTTGACCTTCAATTTTCAGTTCATCTAACAAGGCCTGTAAGTCACTAGTGAATGCGTTGACGTCCCAATCTGATTTTGGTTTTCTGAATGTAATTTCAGTAACCGCTTGGCCGTCTTCGCCAGCATCTTCTGGTACGCCCTCACAGCGTAGATTGGCTAAGCTTAACCCTTGCGCTGCAAAAAATTGGGTGAATTTAGATAGAAGGCCTGTTTGGTCTTTGGTTTGATAAATTAACTTTCCACACTCTTGCTCTATTTGTTGTTTGCGGTGCCCACTGGTACGTTTAACAACACTCATAAGATCAATTCGAGCACATAAATTAATAAATGCACTTTCAAAGCGATTAATTTTTAAGTTAGAGCCTTCAACTAACATGACATAGGTAAATTCATTGCCCATGATTGCCATGCGACTGTATAAAATATTGAGGTCATTAGCAGCAGCTAATGAAGTAATTTCATTGACCATACCGCGACGGTTAGTGCCAATAGAGGTGACGACAAGTTGTTCAGACATGGGTGTTAAAGGTATCAAATTGCGTTTTTATATTAAGAGGGCGGCATTGTAACATAAAAATTATTAATTATGGCTTTGAATTCTTTGTTGATTCTTGTCTTTAATCATAATGGCAAGTACCATAGCGCGCTTGATTTAAAGAGGGTTTTTTACATGATTCGTGGAAGTATAGTTGCTTTAGTTACACCAATGACGTCAACAGGAGAAGTTGACTACTCGGCGTTAGAAGCCTTGGTGGAACATCATATTGCGGCTGGTACGCATGGCATAGTTGCTGTGGGTACAACAGGTGAGTCGGCTACGCTGCCTACTAATGAACATGTTGAAGTGGTTAAAGCGGTTGTTAAAACAGTCGCAGGGCGTGTAAAAGTCATTGCGGGTAATGGTGCTAATTCAACTGCAGAAGCCATTGAACTAACTAAAGCAATTGCCCCTTTGGGTGTTGACGCGTTTTTAAATGTGACACCTTATTATAATAAACCGTCACAAAAAGGTTTAATTGCCCATTTCGAAGCAATAGCAGATGCTAGCGACATACCACAAATTTTATATAATGTACCGGGTCGTACAGCAGTGGATATGTTGCCTGAAACCGTTGCGCATTTAGCAAAACACGACAAAATTATTGGTATAAAGGAAGCAACTGGTAGTATCCAGCGCTTAAAAGATATTCAAGCACTGGTTGACGGTGAATTTATTTTGTTGAGCGGTGACGATGAAACTGGCCTAGCGTTTTTAAAACAAGGCGGACATGGTGTGATTTCTGTAACCAATAATGTTGCTGCCAAACGCATGGCTGATATGTGTAATGCAGTGGCTGAAGGTGATGTTGAGACAGCAGAGCAAATTGATAGTGGATTGCGCGATGTGCACTCTGCGATGTTTGTTGAGTCTAACCCTGTACCGGTTAAATGGGCATTAAGCCGCATGGGATTAATTCCTGAATGTGTTTATCGTCTTCCTTTAGTTCAACCGGAACTAAATACGCAAAAAATAATCGAACAAGCATTATCAAAAGCAGAGCTTATATAATCTGGAGTTACTTTGAATAAAGTTATCGGCCTTTTTGCCGTTGCCACTATTATCGGTCTTTCCGCTTGTTCCACGGCTCCTCGTGTAGCAGAAGGCGATTTTGAATACACGAAAGTTAAGACTAATAAAGCACTACAAATTCCACAAGGTTTAGATAAACCTGAATTAGTCAACGATTACCCTTTACCTAAAACCGACGGCCTTGCCGGTACGGTGGGTAGCAAAGTTTCGGTATTTCCGCCTAGGCTACTAATGGCGTTAGCTGAGGGCAGCCGAGTTGACGAGGCTGATCCACACACCACAGTGTGGTTTGAACAAACTGAAGAAATCTCCCAGCTTGAAAAAAGCATTTGGTCGGCTCTGACTGGCTATTTTGACAAAATAGATGTTTCGCTACGCAAAGTAGATAAAGCCACAGGTTACGTTGAAACGGATTGGGTACCACATCAAATCGAAACAGGTTGGTGGTTATGGTCTGGTAAAATAACAGATGAAAGTCGTCGCTACTCTTTTACCGTGAATATGAAGCCACACGGTCGAACCGGTTCGGTCACTGTTAATTTATTAGAACGTCGTGCTGAAGGCTTTACGAGTAAAAAGTCATTACGCCAAGAGGACAATCGTGGCTTGGCAACCGATATGCTTAACAGCGTGATTGGTCATTATGATTATCAGTTCCGTTTAGCGGCTGAACAGCGTCGCACTCAATACGCACAAGGGGTTGAAGTCACTCAACGTACGTTACGTAATGGTGACGAGGTAATGGTTGTTAAAGCTAATTTCCCTCACACTTGGTTACGCGTGTTAGACGCAATGAACCAATTAGGCTTTGTTATTACAGACATCAATAAAATAGAGGGCCGTATTTATGGCCGTATTAATGAGCGTAGTGAAGGGTTTTGGAGCTCATTATTTGGTGATGAAAAGCAATCAGGCTTAGCGTTTGAATCAGGTGATTATGTTGTTGAATTATTACGCCGTGAAGATGAAACCGAGGTTTCGTTTAGCAATAATAATTTAGAGCCTGTTAGTAAAGATATTATTGACAAAGTTATCCCTGAGTTTGCCGCTATACTTGCAGAACCATTGGAATAATTTAATTAATGCGAGGCGTTAACACGCCTCGTTTGTGTTTATTTATTTGCTTGAAAATTTATCAAGTAAATGCTGATTTTTTTAAGGTAGATTGCAGTAGGCAGCCGTAGTGAAAACTTATACAATACGCGCCCAAACAAGTTACCCCAAGTTCAAATCTACTTTGCTATTCTATAGGAGAGCACATGTTAACTCGCAGCATGAATATCGCTGATTTCGATCCGGAATTATATCAATCAATTCAAGATGAAACTCGCCGTCAGGAAGAGCATATCGAATTGATTGCTTCTGAAAACTATTGTAGCCCACGCGTTTTAGAAGCACAGGGTTCACAATTAACAAACAAGTACGCAGAAGGTTATCCGGGTAAGCGTTACTATGGTGGCTGTGAGCATGTTGATGTAGCTGAAAGCTTAGCAATCGAGCGTGCCAAACAATTATTTGGTGCAACTTATGCAAACGTTCAGCCGCATTCTGGTTCGCAAGCTAACGCTGCTGTATTCCAAGCGTTACTTCAGCCGCACGATACTGTATTAGGTATGAGCTTGGCTCATGGTGGTCACTTAACTCACGGTGCGCATGTTAACTTTTCAGGTAAAACTTATAATGCAGTTCAGTATGGTTTAAACGAAGAAACTGGCGAGATTGATTACGAGCAAGTGGCTGCGTTAGCTAAAGAGCATAAGCCTGCTATGATTATCGCTGGTTTTTCAGCGTATTCAGGCATTGTTGACTGGGCTAAGTTCCGTGAAATTGCGGATGAAGTGGGTGCTTATTTAATGGTTGATATGGCGCACGTTGCTGGTCTTATCGCCGCTGGTGTTTACCCATCACCTATGCAATATGCTGATGTTGTAACTACAACTACTCATAAAACATTAGCCGGACCACGTGGTGGCTTAATTTTATCAGCTAAGTCTGATGAAACGATCGAGAAGAAATTAAACAGTGCGGTTTTCCCAGGTGGTCAAGGTGGTCCTTTATGTCATGTAATTGCCGCTAAAGCAGTTGCTTTTAAAGAAGCTTTGCAACCTGAGTTTAAAGCTTACCAAGAGCAAGTGGTGAAAAACTCAAAAGCTATGGTTGCTGTATTACAAGAGCGTGGCTATAAAGTTGTTTCTGGTAAAACAGATAATCACTTATTCTTAGTTGATTTAATCGACAAAGATATTACGGGTAAAGATGCTGACGCAGCACTTGGCAACGCTAACATTACTGTTAACAAAAACTCTGTACCTAATGATCCGCGTTCACCTTTCGTTACTTCTGGTTTACGTATCGGTACTCCTTCTATTACACGTCGTGGCTTTAAAGAAGCTGAAGCTAAAGAATTAGCTGGCTGGATCTGTGATGTTTTAGATGACATTGAAAACCAAGATGTTATTGAAACAGTAAAAGCTAAAGTATTAGACGTGTGTAGTCGTTTACCAGTTTATGCTTAATATTGCTTAGCTAGCTTTTTGAGTTAGTGATAAAGGTCGCATTTGCGGCCTTTTTTGATTTAAAAAACGATTGAGTAAGTCATGCATTGTCCGTTTTGTAACCAACAAGAAACCAAGGTCATAGATTCTCGCTTAGTGGCTG
This sequence comes from Saccharobesus litoralis, assembly GCF_003063625.1. Lineage (NCBI taxonomy): Bacteria > Pseudomonadati > Pseudomonadota > Gammaproteobacteria > Alteromonadales > Alteromonadaceae > Saccharobesus > Saccharobesus litoralis. Next base: position 74,354 of record NZ_CP026604.1, read on the forward strand.
AAGGCCATCAAATTCGCCGTCGCCGTGCTTGTTTACAATGTAATGAGCGTTTTACAACGTTTGAAATGGCTGAATTAGTCATGCCGCGAGTGGTAAAAACGGATGACACGCATGAACCATTTAATGAAGACAAATTGCGCAGTGGTTTAATCAGGGCATTGGAAAAACGCCCAGTTAGCGTCGAGGAAACTGAGCAACTGATTAATCGGGTTAAATCTGAATTGCGAGCGACAGGCGAGCGACAGATTTCAAGCCAATTAATTGGTAATTTAGTCATGGAGCATTTACGTAAGCTGGATCAAGTGGCCTATGTTCGCTTTGCTTCTGTTTATCGCTCATTTGAAGATGTGGCTGAATTTGGCAAAACAATTGCGGGATTAAAAAGCTAACTATGTTGACTAAGGATGATTTTTATTGGATGGCTAAAGCCATTCAATTAGCCAAAAAAGGCTTGTATACCACGTCTCCCAATCCAAGAGTGGGTTGTGTCTTAGTCAAATCTGGGCAAGTGATAGGTGAGGGCTTTCATCTTAAAGCGGGTGAATTACATGCCGAGCGCAATGCAATAGCCGATGCAAATAATAAAGGCCATATCACTAAAGGTGCAACCGCTTATGTTACGTTGGAACCTTGCTCTCATCATGGTCGTACACCACCTTGTGCTGATGGTTTAATAGAAGCGGGAATACAAAGAGTGGTTGTCGGTATGGTTGATCCTAATCCGCAAGTCGATTCTAAAGGGGTCGCTAAATTACAAGCTGCTGGTATAGAAATCGACACTCTTTGTTTGGCACAAGACTGTGAGCAACTGAACCTTGGTTTTACTAAACGTATGCGAACCGGACTACCTTATGTCCGTCTTAAACTGGCTGCGAGTATTGATGGCCGAACGGCAATGGCAGATGGCGAAAGCAAATGGATCACAGGGCCGCAAGCGCGTGCTGATGTTCAGCATTATCGCGCACAAAGTTGTGCCATTATTTCAGGTTCGGGTACGGTCGAAGTGGATCAACCGGCATTAAATGTTCGAAAAAGTGAACTAACAAGTTACCCAACTGACGATGTCAGACAGCCTCTGCGGGTCATTATCGATAGTAAGAAAAAAGTAAGCGCGAGTAATCGATTCTTTTCACACAATAGCCCAACTTTGTTTGTGGGAATATCAGCTGAACGCCCCGAATTGCCAGACAATGTTACTTATCGTCAAGTCGCTAGCAAGCGCGTAAGAGGCGAAGATAAAGTGGATTTAACGGATGTACTGGCTTATTTAGCGACACAGGGAATTAATGACGTTTGGGTTGAAGCGGGAGCCCACATGGCAGGGGCATTTATTGAAGCCGATTTAGTCGATGAACTAATAATTTATCAAGCGCCGCTGCTGATGGGTGAACAGACGTTTGGCTTGGTTAATTTACCTGAGACCGATAGCTTAGCGCTCGCTCATCGGTGGTCGTATCAAAGCGTGACGCAAATTGGTGAAGATTTAAAACTTATTTTACATAAAAAAGGATAAAGCCTCTTATTATGTTTACTGGAATTATAGAAGCGGTTGGCCACATAATGGCGTTAAGTCCTGTGCAAAATGGCTATCAGGTTAAAGTGGCCGTCAATGGGTTAGATATGCAAGATGTGCGACTCGGTGATTCTATAGCTGTTAATGGCACCTGTTTAACCGTAACTCAGTTTGATGCGCAATCTTTTCAGGCTGATGTGTCCTCTGAAACGGTAAAGAGAACAAAATTTTCCTCTCTTTCGATAGGCTCAAAAGTCAATTTAGAGAAAGCGTGCACACCTAATACGCGTTTAGGTGGTCATATTGTGAGTGGCCATGTTGATGGTGTTGCCAACTTAAAGCAAATTCAAGACAATGGCAATGCGACAGAATATTGGCTAGAAGCGCCGGCAGATTTAGCTAAATATATTGCTGTAAAAGGTTCAATTACCGTTGATGGTATTAGTTTAACGGTTAATGAAGTATCTGGTAATCGGTTTAGGTTAACCATTATTCCTCATACGGCTGAGCAAACGACGATTGTTAAATGGCAGGTCGGCGATAAAGTGAATATTGAAGTTGACGTGATTGCGCGCTATTTAGAACGTTTAATGAATTATCAAACACCACAACAACAAGATCAAAATATGATGAACTTGTTAGCTAAATCAGGTTTTATCAAATAAGATCATATAAGCCTCGACTCTAAAATAATGCGAAAAAAAGCATCGACGCCAAAAGCGAGAAAAAAATGAAATTGAATACTGCTGCAGAATTAATCGAAGAGATCCGCCAAGGCCGAATGGTGGTGTTAATGGATGATGAAGATCGTGAAAATGAAGGCGATTTAATCATGGCGGCTGAGCATGTTACACCTGAAGCCATTAACTTTATGGCAACCTATGGCCGAGGCCTAATTTGTATGCCGTTAACCGCAGAGCGCTGCGAACAATTAAATTTACCTTTAATGGCTGATCGAAATAAAGCGGCATTCGCCACTAATTTTACGGTTTCAATAGAAGCTGCGGAAGGTGTTACCACTGGTATTTCAGCGGCTGACAGAGCCACCACGATATTAGCGGCGGTAGCGAAAGATGCACAACCAGAAGATATAGTGCAGCCTGGTCATATTTTCCCATTAATGGCGCAAGACGGTGGTGTATTAAATCGAGCCGGTCATACCGAAGCCGGTTGCGATTTAGCTAGATTAGCAGGGTGTGAACCCGCGGCTGTTATTGTTGAAATTTTAAAGGATGATGGCAGCATGGCACGTCGTCCAGATTTAGAAACATTCGCTCAACAACACAATTTAAAAATAGGTACAATAGCTGATTTAATTGAGCATAGAAATACCACCGAAACAACGATTGAAAAAATTGCTGAGTGTAAATTACCCACAGCATACGGTGAGTTTGATTTAGTTACATTTAAAGATACAATTGATGATCAAATTCATTTTGCCTTAAAAAATGTAGATATTGATCCTGATAAACCGACTTTAGTTCGGGTTCATTTAATTAATACGTTTAACGACTTGTTACGCTCTACAAGGGATAACAAAAGTCATTGGTCACTTAATCAAGCAATGAAGAAAATTGCCGATGAAGGTGGTGTGGTATTGTTACTTGGTAAAAATGAAACCGCTAACGAGTTGATCAACATAGTTGAACGATTCGCAGCTGAAGACGCGGGTAAAAAAGTTAAAGTTAAACCTGGCTTTGGTACATCACGTACCGTGGGTGTTGGTTCACAAATATTGGCCGAGCTCAATGTTGGTAAAATGCGCTTATTGAGCGCCCCGAAACGTTATCACGCCCTTTCTGGTTTCGGTTTAGAAGTCGTAGAATATGTAACAGAATAAAGTCAAAATTTATTCGTAACGAGGGCGCGGTTTTTGTTACACTACGCCGAAAATTTTTACTCCAATAATTGATAGGATATTTCATGCAGGTTATCGAAGGTCAAGTATCTGCTAAAGGCAAAAAGTTTGCCTTAGTTATAGCTCGTTTTAATGCGTTTGTTGTTGAAAGCTTAGTTGAAGGGGCAGTTGATGCGCTAAAACGTTATGGCGACGTAAGCGCTGATGATATTACTTTGATCCGTGTACCCGGCGCGCATGAATTACCTATTGTAGCGAAGAAAGTCGCAGCATCAGGTAAATACGACGCTATTATCGCTCTAGGTGCAGTTATTCGTGGCGGTACACCGCATTTTGATTTCGTTGCAGGCGAAGCGAGTAAAGGCTTGTCGCAAGTTGCATTGGAGTTTACTACGCCGGTAGCCTTTGGTGTTATCACCACCGAATCTATTGAGCAAGCTATTGAGCGTTCGGGTACAAAAGCAGGTAATAAAGGGGCAGAAGCCGCGTTAACTGCAATTGAAATGGTCAACGTTTTAGATCAAATTTAAGGTACGACATTGAAAGGTTCACAGCGTAGAAAAGCTCGTCAGCTTGCGGCACAAGCCATTTATTCTTGGCAAGTGACGAATAATCGCATTGCAGATGTTATTGAAGCAATGGAAGAAGAAAACGACGTTAATGAGTTTGATGTCGTTTACTTCAAAAAGCTAGTTAATGGTGTGGCAATGACTGCCGACAATCTCGATATTGCTTATAAGCCGCACTTGGCGAGAGATATTGCTGAAGTTGATTTGGTTGAAAAAGCCATTTTGCGCGTTGCAACGTATGAATTAAGCGATTGTAAAGAAGTACCTTATAAAGTCGTTATCAATGAAGCGATTGAAGTGGCTAAAGTGTTTGCAGCTGATGATAGCCATAAATTTATTAATGGTGTATTAGATAAAGCGGTTAAATTCATTCGCAAATCAGAGTTTAAAAAGTAGTTATCGTGCCCAAAGCATTGCTGGTAATGTTTAGTCAAAGCGATCGGGTTTTAGGGGAAGCTGTCAAGCTTTGAGACCCCATGAGCATATGCTCTATTATGTGATTGGGGCGAGTAAGCGCAGACAATGAACCATAAAGCCTGAGCGAGAAGACTATATGAATGAATTTGCTTTAATCAAACAATATTTCCACCAGCAATCAACGCCAGACAAAGGCGTAATTTTGGACAAAGGTGACGATTGCGCCTTGCTTTCGCCGCCTATCCATCAATCCCTAGCCGTTACGACAGATACACTGGTATCTGGCCGCCATTTCCTGCCTGAAATTGATCCTTTTGCGCTTGGTCATCGTGTATTAGCGACAAACTTAAGTGATTTAGCCGCGATGGGTGCCAACCCAAAATGGTTTAATTTAGCACTGACGTTACCCAACTTTGATGCCGATTGGTTAAAAGCCTTTAGCCAAGGCTTATTTAATTTGGCATCGCAATTTCAGTGCCATTTGATAGGTGGTGATACCACTAAAGGACCATTGTCGATTACCATCAGTGCGTTTGGTGAAGTGGAAGCAAGCAAAGCTTTAACCCGTTGTGCCGCGCAAGTTGGTGATGATATTTATGTTTCTGGCACCATAGGTGATGCAGCTGCGGGGCTGGCAGCTTACACAGATAAAAACTTTGCAGCGCAACGCATAGTGTCTGAGCAAAGTGTCATGTTTTTAAAACAGCGTTTTGACTTACCTCAACCTAGAGTTTCACTAGGGAAAAAATTGTTAGGTATTGCTAATGCCGCTTTGGATATTTCAGATGGACTCGTTGCTGATTTAAATCATATATGTCAACGCTCAGAGTTGAACGCGGTTATTCACTGTGAAAGCTTGCCGCTAGCGCAACATCATAAAGATGCAGTTGGCTTTGAGCAAGCTCTTGTCAATGCTTTGTCGGGTGGTGATGATTATGAGCTTTGTTTTACAGCCCCTAAAGCCCAGCGTCAAACAATAAAAAACATCGCCAACGATCTTCATTTACCTTTAACCCTGATAGGCGAAATGCTTGAATGCGCAGAAGGGCCGCAGCCTACTTGTTCTGTGTTAAACAAGGGAAGGGTGCAAAATCTCGCTAAACACGGTTTTCAACATTTTTAACCTGAGCCACTAATTGCTGATTCACCGGTGTCTTTATCGCTAATTCTTGGCCTTTTTTGACTATATATCCGTTGATATAGTCAATTTCAGTACGGCGTTTGTTATATACATCTCGGTTCATGGATGAGAAGTTTTCACCCGTTGCTTTGGCTACTTCTAGTACGGTACTTAATAACGTATTGAAATCAAAGTCTAAATGTATAGCGTGAGTGATCTGGCAAAATTCATTTAGAATATCGTTAATTAACTCATAATAGTGCTTATCTAACACAGAGCGGTTTTGTTGTTGATTAAGCGCGGTGATCGGATTAATACAAGCATTGATGGCCAGCTTTTGCCAAAGGCGGTATTCAATGTTTTTTACCTTTTGGCAGTTGGGTAAGTGTTTTAGCATAGTATCACAATCCGCCAACGTATCAGCCGACAAGGGATCTGACTTTTTGTTAGGAGTCACATCACCATAATAGATGGCACCTTGACCGGTATGTATCACATTTGATGCTTGCTTGAGCACACCGTGAGTGACTGAAGCGGCCAGCAACCTTTGTTTAGGACCAAGTAAAGGCGTTATTTCTTCAATACAGCCCATACCGTTATTAAATAAGATAATATTAGCATTGTTAGCTAATTTAGGTTGTAGGTGCTTAAAAGCTGAATGGATATCGTAAGCCTTCGTGGGCAGCAGCAAATTGCTTATTTCAACATCAAAATTGTAAGGCTGTGGGTGCAGGTCAACACTGACTTTTTGAGTGTCGATAAAATGAATGACTTCAGTTAGACCCTGACGAGTGACCACATTAAGTTTGCATGAGGGCTGACTTAAGTAAAAAGTAAGAAAGCTACCTACTGCTCCTTGTCCGACAATAGTGCAAGGCGTTGGTTCTTTTGCCATTTGAATAATTCCAGCGCTCCAATAAATACAATAACCCCCATCACGTCGGCGGCAAAATCAAGCCAACTTCCTGAACGATGCGGGACGAATGATTGTGCAATCTCAATCAATCCGCCATAAGCAACAATAGCGGCGCAAGCGATTAAAAAGTAATCTTTCAACGCACGATAAGCAAGGAAGGTTAATATGAAAAAAATGCCAAAGTGAGCTATTTTATCGAGGTGCGGAATGCCATTCGCAACCTGAGGTACAGTTCGCAAAAAAAGCACGGTAAAAACAATAATAGCGCAGGCTAAATAGGCAAGATAAAAGGGATTTCGCACAAACAATTCTGAACAGTCAATTTATGGCTATTATGCTGTGCGCGTTACTAAAAACCAATAGCCGGTTGCCAATTTATGCTGATTGAATGTTATTTTGTTGCAAAAACTGCAATAGATGGTCAGCAGGTAGTGGTCGGCTAAAATAATAGCCTTGTATTTCATGACAACCCATTTGTTGTAATAGAGTAAGTTGTTCTGATTTTTCAACACCTTCAGCAATTAAGGTTAAGTTTAAATTTTGTCCCAAATCAATAATAGTTCTGACTATAGCTTGGTCTTGCTCATTCTGTTCAAGTTGGCGAATAAAAGCTTGGTCAATTTTAAGTTTATCTAATGGAAATTGCTTTAAATAGCTTAAAGAAGAATATCCGGTACCAAAATCATCGATTGATAACATCACACCAAAGTCTTTTAAGGTTTGCAAAGCGTGGATTGTGTCTTGCTCGTTACCGAGAATAACGCCCTCTGTTATTTCTAGTTCTATGCTGGACGCGGGGATTTCAGCTAGGTTGATTGCCTGTTTAACTGATGTAATAAAGTCTGGGTGTTGAAACTGCCGAGGTGAAATATTGATGGCGACAACTAAGTCGCGGTAGCCTTTATCAAACAATTGGCTGCAAAAAAGGCAAGCTTCCATTAGTATCCAGCGACCCAAATCAATAATTTGCCCAGTCTGCTCGGCTAGCGGTATGAAATCTGCGGGTGATACCCAATTACCATGATTATTCCAGCGAATAAGCGTTTCCATGCCAATAATTCGTCTGGCTTGTATATCAAATTGCGGCTGAAAATTAAGCTGTAAGTTGTGGTCTTCTATTGCTTTGTCTAAATCACGCTGCAATTTTAAGCGGTATTCTAGCTGTTCACCCAGCCGGTCAGTGTAAAATACAAAGGTGCTATGTGGTTTTTGTATGGCTTCATCTAACGCGGCGCGAACGTGTTTTAATAAAGCATGCTTGTCGTGACCATGATTAGGGTATTGGCAAAAACCAAAATCTAATTCTATTTTTAGTTCACCAAAATCGGTTTCTATTGGTGCTTCCACTTGTTCTTCTATTTGTTTACATAAATGAGCAAGATAGCCAGCGTCGTGTGTTCCCATGACCAATACGCTAAATACGTTTTGACTGACATGATATAGCTGATGTTCACAATTGCATTTTGCTACCGCAGTATTTAAGCGCTGGGCGAATGACTTAACTAAGGCTAGCGATGCTTCCATGCCTTGACCAGCAATAAGCTGGTTAAAGTGGCGTACTTCAATCATGCCTAGCGCAAATTCAACTTGGCTATCGACAAGCTCCTGTAAAACTTCGAGTAATTTGTAATTATTATTTAGGCCGCTTGCTCTGTCGTGGTAGGCCTGATATTCCAAACGTTGTTTAGCTAAAACTTGCTGCGTAATATTTTGAATATAAATATCAAACTCTTGTTCATCTTTGTGCCAATGAATGTCAGCCAATAGTGTCATATTTGCGACTTGGTATTCGACTTGTCGATACGTACATTGCTCGGCCATCAAACAGGTTAATTTATTTTGATAGTTCACAGGCAACAATGATGCAGGATGCTGGGTTTGAATTTGTTCTAAAAGGTCATCTGTAGCTGGATTGTGATAGGTTATTTTAAGGTCGCGGCTTAGACTGATCACCGGATTAGGGTTGGCGATCGGGAATAAACTAAGGCGTTTTCCTTGGGCTGAGGCGACAAAATATCGGCTTAATATTCTGGCCATAACAAAGGCCACAATCAGTATAAAAAAACTGTAGCTCAGTACCGTAATTAGGCTGGTATCTAATTTAGTTTCATTTTGCGTATAAGCTTGTGCTACCGCTTGACGTATTTCATTTGATAACTTATCTAAGCTAGGTAAGGTATTTATTCTTAGCTCTGCTATTTTACTTAAACTCTCACGTGCTAAATCCCAATCAGTTTGAGTTGAAGCCATATTGTCATGTAATGCATTGGCTTCATGTGCAATTTGTGTAAGTGAGGTATATAAATGGTTGATTTCAGTATTATTGTGAACAAAATGCTGCTTTAAATCTTGTAATAATTTCTTATTTTTCTCACTTTGACTCGTAAAATTGTTTTGCCAATTATTAGCCAAATACAGGTAGGGATCATCTGTTGCATAATATTCGTACAATAATCTTTCTTGTTCTACCAAATTAGCTGAAAATTGAGCCACTAATTGGTAAACAGGAATTTGTTTATCGACTAACTCTTGTGTGGTCTTTTTTACTTGGCTGGCCGACCAAAATACAATGTAGGACAAAATTAGCCCCGCCACGACCACAATAGCAAAAACGGTTTGGGTTCGAGCTTTGATTGAGTGAGTAAGCTTTTCCATAAAACCAAATTATCTTTCGTTAACTATCCACTTTAATAGGATAGGATAAGCTAGTTATTTATTGCAGGACGTAGCTAAATTTTCGAGCTCTACTGTACATAATTTGCCGAACAAATCGAAGTTTTCAAATTTATTGCTATTTACTCATTTTTAGCTTGATAACTAGGGCGATTAAATGTTAAAAAGCATGGCAAAACTATATGTGATTTTCCTAAAGCGAAAACTGCTACACGCAATGAAATATTTACGCCACTTCGGCAACACCCACTACTATTATTTCTATTATTGATTCGATACTTTTATCGGATTAGCTTGCACCTGTTTTTTATTTTCTTACTAAATTCCTGGACCAAACATGTTAAAAGATACGCTAAATAACGTTCACGTTAATGCTGAAGAAGTCATCATTACGCCGGATGAGCTAAAGAAAGAGTTGCCAATTTCGCAACACGCATTAAATATGATTTCAGAGTCACGCCAAGTCATTTCTGATATTGTACATGGTAAAGATCAACGCTTATTAGTGATCAGTGGCCCTTGCTCGATTCACGATGTCGATGCGGCAATTGATTACGCTAAGCGCTTGAAAAAATTACACGATGAACTAAAAGATGAAATTTACTTAGTGATGCGTGTTTATTTTGAAAAGCCACGCACAACAGTGGGTTGGAAAGGTTTAATTAACGACCCACACTTAAATGATACATTTGATATTGAAGCTGGTTTACGCAAGGCGCGTAAGTTATTAATTGCCATTGCTGAAATGGAATTGCCAATGGCGACAGAAGCGTTAGACCCAATTAGCCCGCAGTATCTTGCTGAATTATTCAGCTGGTCAGCTATTGGCGCGCGTACGACTGAATCGCAAACTCACCGTGAAATGGCCAGTGGTTTATCAATGCCGGTTGGTTTTAAAAATGGTACTGACGGCAGTTTAGGTACGGCAATCAACGCATTAATGTCTGCCGCATCTGGCCATTCATTTATGGGTATTAATCAAAATGGTCAAGTGGCTGTTATTTCAACGTCAGGTAACCCAGATGGCCATGTTATTTTACGTGGTGGTAAAAAACCAAATTACCAAGCTGAATTTGTTGCAGAGTGTGAGCAGTTATTAGACAAAGCAGGTTTACCAAAAGCCATCGTTGTTGATTGTAGCCATGGTAATTCAAGTAAAAATCACGATAACCAACCTTTAGTTGCACGCGACGTACTTGAGCAGATAGTTGCTGGTAATCAATCTATTATGGGTGTCATGCTAGAAAGCCATATTAATGCGGGCAACCAATCTTCTAATAAACCGAAAGAAGAACTTGAGTATGGTGTATCTATTACAGATGCCTGTATCGATTGGCCAACGACTGAAAGCTTGTTGAAAGAGTTTGCAGACACGCTAAAAAACCGTAAATAGACTTTATTACCTTATGACAGAGCCATTAAAGCAACGTATAGATGAGATCCAACTGCAAATAGAGCGCTTGCGAGCGGAACAATTGCAGTTGCAGCAAACGCTGCAAGCGAGTCAGACTCATAACCTGAGTGCAGATCCTAAACGTATTGCCGTCATTGGCGGGGCTGGCCGCTTGGGCTCATTGTTTGTTAAATGGTTCAGAATGTCAGGGCATACTGTCACGGTAGTTGATAAAAACGATTGGGAAAATGTCGGGGCTTTGGTGCAAGGTTGTCAATTAGTTTTGGTCTCAGTACCAATTAACTTAACTGAACAAACTATTGAACAATTGGCTCCACAATTAGATAGCTCAGTTGTATTGGCTGACGTTACCAGTGTTAAAGTGAAGCCACTGGATGCCATGCTTAAAGCCCATCCAGGTCCTGTGGTTGGTTTGCACCCTATGTTTGGTCCAGACGTAGAGAATATGGATGATCAAGTTATTGTTCATTGTGCCGGCCGCGAACAAGACAAGTATCAATGGTTGTTAGATGAATTTAAGCAGCAAGGGGCGAAACTGCACTGTACGTCGGCTGAGTCACATGACAAAGCCATGGCTTTTATTCAGGTTATGCGCCACTTTACAACCTTTGTTTATGGCATGCTATTGCAAAGAGAAGCGCCTGAGTTACGCGAACTGATAGCCATCAGCTCGCCAATATATCGTTTAGAATTGGCTATGGTCGGTCGATTGTTTGCTCAAGACCCGCAGCTTTATGCTGACATCATTTTTGCCAATCAAGATAACTTTGATTTATTAAGACGTTACATGCAAGCCTACGATAAAGGATTGGAGTTGCTTGATATGGGCTGTAAAGAAGAGTTCAAGCGTGAATTTAATTTAGTCACCGATTGGTTTGGAGACTTTGCGGAACACTTTTTAGAAGAAAGCCGAGATTTATTAGAAGCCGCCCACCATACTGTTAAAAAACATAACAGTTTGATTTGGGAAGGTCAGGAATAAATCAGATAAATCCCATTTTTGCGAGCATTTATGCTTGCAGAGCCTGTGGCTAAAACTCAATAATAAAAAAGCCGAGCTGTGATAGCTCGGCTTTTTTTGTTTAACTATTTTAAACGGCCTAAATTGCGTTGTTATTTTTCTGGCTCGTAACAACCAAGTAGCACCAAATAGTTAGTGATCCGCTCATTAAATATATGCCCGAGTGCTTGCTGGAAATTGGCATCATTGGTGTTGGCTAACGCGTCAATATAAAACATTTCTTCATTAGGTTTACCATGGATAGGCCTTGATTCCAGTTTACATAAATCAATACCATATTCACTAAAGGCCAGTAAGGGCTTAACTAATGCGCCAGGCTCTTGATTAACTGACATGATTAACGATGTTTTAGCCAAAGATTGTTGTGGCACTTGCAGTTGCTCTTTGGATATGACAATAAAGCGGGTGTGATTATCTTCTTTCTGATTAGCAATGGTATTAACTAAGGTTTGCAAGCCGTAATATTTACCACCTTGCTCACTGGCAATAACGGCAACTGTCGGGTCTTGCAGTTCGGCCACTTTTTTCATGGCCGCAGATGAACTGGATAACGCCTCTATGTGCACATCTTCGCTGAGTGTACTTAAAAACTGACTACATTGGGCAATTGGCTGAAAATGGCCATAAATGGTTTTAATATTATCAAGCGTGGTCGATGTTGTTGTCAGTAAACTATGTTTTACAGCGATACTCTGTTCACCGACAATATGGATCTCTTCTGCATATTTCTGTAATAAGTCATACACTTCATTGATACTGCCAGACGAGGTGTTTTCGACCGGTAACATGCCGTAATCTGCCGTCCCCGTTTTAATGGCTTGGAAAATATCATCAAAACCTGCGCATCCGACTTCTTCAATTGCGTCAGTGCTACCCAGTTTAGTTTTAAAGTAGGTATTGGTCGCGATATGACTATAAGTGCCTTGGCTACCTAAAAATGCCACTTTAACTTTATCTTTATGATGCTCAGGGTTGGTGTTTTCAGCTATGTACTGAATTTGCCTATCAACTGAGTCTTCAATAATGGTTCTAAAAATGTCGTTGAGAAATTTTTCGTCCAGATTAAGAGGTCGGCCTTTCTCTACCAAGTTCTCCATTAACAATTGTTCACGCGCGACGTCGCGAACAGGGCGCAAGTGTTGGATCTTACTTTTGGCCACTTCAATACTGATCTCGCGACGTCTGGCTAACAAACGTAGTAAGTCTTCATCAAGTTGAGTAATTTCTACTCTCAGGGCGCTTAAATCTATCTTTTCTTGGTCTGCCATTCTTGTTCTGCTTTAATTCTTTTCATTTAGCTGGTACGGAGTTTAAAAAATGCCGCTCGACTGTCAAGTTCGGCTCGGTCTAACGACTAACTTTTAGTTATTCACCGATACGCGTTTTAACCACTTTTCAGCCGCTTCATTGTTATTTATTTTCAGTTCTAGTTTGTGTTGGCGCGTATTTGGCACCACAAAATTTAACTCAATGAGTTCGTCTCGACGAAAAACGTGCAGGGAAATATTTTGCTCAACGTAGATATTGAGTAATTCGTTTAACTGTTTTTCATCAGTCACTTTTAGACCAGCTACAGCCACTAGTTCATCTTGGGCACTTAATCCTGCTGCAACAAGTGGACTATCATCTAACACAGATTGCACAAACAACTTGTCTTGTTTAGATTGCCAGTTAATACCTAAGTCTATATATGTGCTAGTCGGATCAGCTTGCCAGATATAGTCTATACCAAAGTGCTGTAAATATTCGTTAATAGGCAAATCCTTGGTGCCCTCAACCCATTCTAGCCAAAGGGGTTCTATATCTAACCCTGCTACGCTTTTAACTTTATCAATAAAGTCTGAATATTGGGTGCCGCTTTTTCCGTTTTTATAGTCTTGCCAATAAGCTTGCATGATCGCTTGCAAGTTACATTGCTGTTGCGTTTCACGCCGAATGTGTAAATCAAGGCATAATGCAATAACAAAGCCTTTTATATAGTAGCTTACAATGGCATTGCGGGCGTTTTCATCTTGTTTATAAAACTTAGTCCAAGCGTCAAAACTGGAGTCAGCCACACTTTGCTTAAAACGCCCCGGCGCGTTAAGAAGCCGCTGTATTGCTTTGGATATGGTTGATAAATATTGATTGGCCGAAATGAGTTCAACCTGATTTAAAGACCAATCATCAACATATGAGGTAATGCCCTCATAAAACCATAATTGCTTGCTATAGGTTTCAGAACCTAGGTTGGGATCCACAAATTCTAGTGGTTTTAAACGTTTTACATTCCACGTATGAAAGTATTCGTGGCTGCATAGGCTAAGAAAAGTTTGGTAATTTTCGCTTATTTCGCCACTAGGCGTTGCATTGGTCGGCAACGTATTGCGACTGCAAAGTAAAGCAGTTGAATTTAAATGTTCTAAACCGCCAAATCCATCACCAACAACGTTAACCATAAACCAGTACTCATCAACAGGACAAGTATCTGCAAAATAGTCAATGTGATGTTGGCAAATCGGCGTGAGATCGTTAGCTATTCTATCTAAATCAGCGTTGTGCCGCCCAGATATGACAACATGGTGTGGGATCCCCGACACATGAAAAGTGACAGTCGAAAAATCAGCCATTTCTACTGGGTAATCCAGTAGCTCTAAGTAATTTAGCGCTTTAAATTGCCCAAAGTCCCATGATTTTCCTGATAAACGGCTTAAGCCTGTTGCAAGTTGCCAATTGGGCTTGCACTCAGGCTGGCTTATCGTGACATACTGCTCGTTATCGGCAAACTCTTCTACTTTTAGGAATAGGCTTGTGCCGTTGAAAAAACCGCGTTGTCCATCAAGGTAGGCGGTTCGTACTGAGGTGTCGTAGGCATAGACGCGGTAATTTACGCGATACCCTTGATGATTATTGTCGACAAGCCAAGTTTGTTTATCAAGCCGTTTAAAACCTAGTGGCTGGTCATTTAAGTCGCTAAAACTTATATCGACAATGTTTTTACAAAAGTCTCTAACCATGTAACTGCCCGGGATCCAACTGGGCAATGACAATAAACTTTTTGCTTGAGAAGATGTCTCGACAGTTAGCTCAACGAAAAAATAGTGATTATTGGGTTGAGGTAGTGTGATTTTAAAATGCGGAAATCCCATTTTAGGCTTAACCTTAAGTAACTGGTTTTAATCTAGTTATTATGACGAAAAAATGCAGAGAAAACTTGATATTTTGTTAGATGAATATGAAGAAAGTCATCTTCACCCGACTAATCGAATGATTCATAACCTAGCTGTGCCGTTAATTTACATGTCAATCATTGGGCTATTGGCTGAAATTCAATGGTCTATCCCAGAATTACATTTTGCCAGTTTGTTTAGCATAAAGGTGATAACACCGGTTTGGTTTGCTCTTGTATTGGGTTTGATTTGGTATGTTCGACACTCTTTAGCCATTTTTGCATTAATGCTTTGCGCTTCGTTGCCCCCCATTATATGCCATCTTTTATACTCTATGCAGTTTCAATTGTACTTAATTCAAATATGGGGAGCTGTTTTTGTGTTAGCGTGGATTGCGCAGTTTTATGGGCATAAACTTGAAGGGAAAAAACCGGCTTTTTTACGTGATATTTTTTTCTTGTTGGTCGGACCTGCATGGGTGTGTAAAAAGATTTTGCTGAAACTGGGGTTAACATATTGAGATGAATAACCAAGATTTTTTGACTGAAAGCCGAGTATTAAGGC
Organism: Saccharobesus litoralis; assembly: GCF_003063625.1. Classification (NCBI taxonomy): domain Bacteria; kingdom Pseudomonadati; phylum Pseudomonadota; class Gammaproteobacteria; order Alteromonadales; family Alteromonadaceae; genus Saccharobesus; species Saccharobesus litoralis. The sequence goes on from NZ_CP026604.1 coordinate 89,568, forward strand.
TTTAGCTAAGGTAGAGTAGCGCCTTTAATCGCGAAAAATTAATTGAGAATATAGTTTGATTTGCAAAAAAAAGTGTCATGCTTTTTTTGACGACCGAGAAAACCTGTTTTGGTTTTTGCAAACAGCGGGCTGGGTTGGTTACTGTTTAGTTCATTACCTAGGCTCATTGTTACATGAGATGCGGGATATTTTCTGGGTGGTGATCGTACTGAGTGCGGGTGCCGGCTGGTTTTTAACCTTACCTTTGCGTTATGTATTTCGCCGCGTATGGAACGCCAACCCTTGGCGTATTGTGTTAACTATTTTAGCCAGCTCTTATTTTGTCGGTCTTATATGGGCCGTGGTTAAAAACTTTTGGTATTGGGAAATATATAAGTACGGTTACCGGCCGGATGTATGGATCCATTATTTTAGTAACGCAACATGGTCGTTTTACAATGTATTGTGTTGGTCAGGCTTGTACTTTGGTATTAAATATTATCAGTTGTTGCAACATGAGCGGCAAAAAGCCTTACAAGCCAATACGATGGCTCATCAGGCACAACTTAAAATGCTGCGCTATCAGTTAAATCCCCATTTTTTGTTTAATACGTTAAATGCAATATCCACCTTAGTACTTATCGAAGAAAATAAAACTGCCAATAACATGGTAACGCGCTTGAGTGACTTTTTGCGCTATTCGCTAGATAGCGACCCAATTAAAAAAGTTGAACTTTCTCAAGAAATAAAAGCCTTAAAACTGTATTTGGATATTGAAAAAGTTAGATTTGAAGATCGTCTTAAAGTTCAATGGGATATAGAAGACGAGTGCTGTGCAGCATTGGTACCTAGCCTATTGCTGCAACCTTTAATCGAAAACTCAATTAAGTATGCTATCTCTAAAATGGTTAACGGTGGGACGATCGATATAAAAGCGCGACGCTTTGGAGCCGATTTGTTACTCGAAATTAGCGATAACGGCCCAGGGGCCGATGTTAAAGACGGTAAATTGGTCCGTGAAGGTGGAGTAGGTATCCCGAATATTCGTGACCGCCTCCAATCTCTTTATGACCAAAACCATGCGTTTGAAATAGCCAACAATTTACCAACAGGGATTAAAGTTAATATTCGCATCCCGTTTGAAGTGGCCTAAGGATAAAAAATGAAAACAATAAAAACGATACTCGTAGATGATGAACCATTAGCTCGAAAAGGATTGAGTATACGCTTACAAGCATTTTCAGATATTGATTTACAAGCTGAATGCGCTAATGGGATTGAGGCCTTAGCTGCCGTAAAAGAGTTTGAACCCGACTTAATGTTTTTGGATATTCAAATGCCTGAAATTAATGGTTTTGAATTATTGCAAAAGCTAGAAGAGTTAGACCAACCTTTGCCTTTAGTCGTATTTGTCACGGCGTTTGATCACTATGCGTTAAAGGCGTTTGAAGTACACGCATTAGATTATTTGTTAAAGCCGCTAGATGACGAACGATTAAAGGAAACCATGGATAAAGTTCGTGGCTATATTGAACAACAGAATGACGCGCAGCAAAAAGCCAATTTGGTGCGGTTAGTGTCAGAAGTTACGGGTGAAAATAGTGATGAAATCTTAAAGCAACTTGCCGAAGGTGTCCCACTTAAAACTCGTAAATATTCAGACGTAATTGCCATTAAAGATGGTGGTGAGATAACGCGGGTTAAATTGCGTGATGTTGTGTGGATCGACGCTGCTGGCGATTATATGTGTGTTCACGAAGGTGAAAAAACCCATATCATGCGTAAAACGATGAAAGAGTTAGAAGCCGAATTGGATCCTAATCTTTTTATCCGTATTCATCGTTCTGCCATGATTAACATTCATCAAGTTGTCAAACTCTACACTCATGAAAATGGCGACTATTACGTAGTGTTACACAACGAAAAAGAGTTGAAAGTGAGTCGAAGTTATCGAGATCGGATCAAGCAAGCAATACGATAATTGCTATGGCAATATTGGCGCAAACGCTAAATTTTACAAGGCCTGCTAGTTTAGATAATTAGCAGGCCTTTTTAATTTATTAACGAGATTTATTTAGGTTGTGCATCTAACGCTTGTGTAGTTTTAGTATAAACATCAGACATGAGCTGTACGTATAATGGCATCAAATCGGCGGGTTGTTTTAATGTATTTGGATCTTCTGCTGGATAAGCCTTAGCTCGCATACGTGTTGCGGTAGCGCCTGGGTTGATTGAATTAAATTTAATTGGATGAAATTCAAACTCATCTGCAAAAACTTGCATCATACCTTCAGTAGCAAATTTAGATACAGAATAGGCACCCCAATAGGCTCTTCCTTTGCGACCCACACTAGAGCTAGTGAAAATAACAGAAGGCTTTTCAGCTAACTTTAAGGCAGGAATAAGCGCTTTGGTCATCATAAATTGGCTGGTTACGTTGACTTGCATGACTTCATTCCACATATCCAGCGGATACTGATCAATTGGCATAATTCCACCTAACGCGCTAGCGTTATGTAGCAAGCCATCGAGTCGACCAAATTGTGAGATGATGGTGTTGGCCATATCAATGTAGTTTTGCTCAGTGGCGCCTTTTAAATCGAGTGGAATAATGGCTGGTTGTTTATAACCAGCTTTTTCTATCTCGTCGTAAGTTTGTTCTAATTTTTTCGTTGTTTTGCCAAGCAGGATAACCTCAGCACCATGTTGGGCATAGGCAAAAGCGGCGGCTTTACCTATGCCTGCACCTGCGCCGGTTACCAATATCACTTTGCCTTCTAGGCAGTTCGTTTCATTAACGATATCTTGCATGTTTTCTCAAATTCATTGTTTTGGTTAAGCTAAAGAGATAGCTGCTTATGTATAGGAATTTTACCTGAATTTCAGTTAAATAGGCTAATCTGTTTTTGATTTAGCGCAGCTTAGTGTAACGCTAGTATTTTATTTTTTGGTAAATCAAACCTAAGTGTTCGTATATAAGCCGCTCTGATTGTTCAAGCCAAAACGCACTAGGCTTAAGCTGATACCAATAATAGTTGTCAAGATCAGTGTATAAGTGGCGGGTTGGATTGGGTATCACACGTAATCCAGCTTGCTTGAATTCGTTAACTGAGCGGGCCATGTGACTCGCCTCAGTGACTAAAATAAAGTCTGAATTGTCAAAGTGTTGCTTAATAACACGGGCTTCCTCGGCTGTGTCTTTTGGGGATTCAAATACATGTATGCGTGACGGTTTTATGCCGAGTTGTAAAGCCAGTTCACTATTCATTTTGGCATTACTTATAGGGTGATTACCGGAATAGCCGGTAAATATTAAATCTAATTCAGGATATTTTAATGCTAAACGAACGCCTTCGACTGTTCTCGCTAATGAGCAATGTGCCAGTTGACTGGTGATTGGCATAGGTTCAATATTTTTATGGCCACAACCCAATACTATAATGGCATTAGGGCGAGTGGTGATGTCACTCATGTATTCAGTATCTAGTGTATACATGTGCCGCGACTCTAAGGTTTGTAGAAGCCCGTTAGTCAAAAAGGGCATAGTCGTAACCATCAGTAAAATTAAACCTGCTAAATTTAGGCTTATCGCTAGTTTTTTACGTTTGGTTAGAATAAATAACAAAGAGGCCGCTAAAATCAGTAAAATAGCTAACGGCAGTGGCATAATAAAGCTAGCCACTAATTTTTTAATAATAAACATTTCAACCTTAATAAAAGCCTGTGCAAGATTATAGTTTCGATCATATCGTAGATAAATTTTCAAACAACATATACCAAGCAACAAAAGGCAAGTTACGGCTTGCTATCTTGCAAGATGATTTAGAATCGTTTCAGCTCGCCGCGTGCCGAGAGGATCCTGAGCAACATCAAGCACTATCTATTTTAGACGCTGGGGCGGGTACGGGCGAGATGGCTTTGTGGTTAGCTCAATTGGGTCATAATGTACATGCCATAGATGTATCAAGCGAGATGGTGAAAACGATTGAACAGCGCGCTCAGTTACATGAAATAACCAGGCTCACTAGTCAAGCTTGTGCAATACAAGAGTATGCCCAAAATGCCAACAACCCGCAATTTGACTGGATCATTTGTCACGCCGTTTTAGAATGGACTCAGCAACCACAAGACATTATTAATACCTTATATTCATTGCTAAAACCTGGCGGTAAGTTGTCATTAATGTTTTTTAATCATACCGCTAAGTTAATCGGCAATTTGATATATGGTAATTTTGATTACGTGGCTAAAGGGTTAAAAACCAAGAAAGAAGTTAAACTAAACCCCAAAACCCAGTTGGAGCCAGAGTTGGTTTATTCTTGGCTGCAGGCCTGTGGATTTAACGTTTTACATAAACGAGGGGTAAGAACTTTTCACGATTACCTGCGCAATATTGAACAACAACAAACGGATTTTGCCAGCATACTGCGTTTTGAAAAGCAGTTTTCTAAACAAGAGCCGTTTATTTCAATGGCCAAGTACATTCATGTTGTGTGTGAAAAGTAGTTTTTTGCTTATCCGTTTGGTTTGAATTGTTGTCTCAAAAAACTTAACTTTCGTATGTCAGTGGATCTTTAACTTGGTTAAGCTCAAAAGCTTCAAGTCTTTCTTGGCAAGCACCGCATTTACCGCAAGCCAGTTCACGGCCATTATAACAAGTCCATGTTTTACTGTAGTCCAAGTTCATTCTTAAGCCGTCGCTGAGAATGTCTATTTTACTATTTTGTAAATAAGGCGTCACGATATCGACAGCGTCATAATTGGCAATTTGACAAACTGCATTCATTTTTTCGACAAACTCAGGGCGGCAATCTGGGTATATGGCGTGATCACCCGAATGAGCACCATAAAATACTTTAGTTGCTTCTAATGACACGGCATAGCCAACAGCGAGTGATAGTAAAATCATGTTGCGATTCGGCACAACGGTGGATTTCATAGACGCTTCTTCGTAATGACCTTCGGGAATGTCTATATCATCGGTTAAAGATGAGCCTGCTAGTAATTGGTTGATGGCCGTTATATCAATGACTTTGTGCGCTATATTTAATTCTTGGCAGACGCGGCGTGCATAGGTAATTTCTTTATTATGTTTTTGTCCATAATCAAAGGTTAAAGCGAAGGGTTGATACCCCTGTTCAATTGCCTTGTTAAGTACAGTATATGAATCCATGCCACCTGAGTAGATAACAACAACCTTTTCTTTATTTTCGCTAACAGCCATAACAATCAGAATTACCTTTGGGTATAATGCACGGATTCTACCCAATGGCATGCTAATTAGCTAGCTTGCTACTCAGTCTTTATTAGTTTGTTGGAGTTAATTTGCAAACGTTACCCGTTAATGAAATGTTTGAAACAATACAAGGTGAGGGGGCTTACACAGGCACACCGAGTATTTTTATTCGTTTACAAGGTTGCCCAGTGGGTTGTCCTTGGTGTGATACCCAACAAACTTGGTATGTAGAAGAAAAAGATAAAATTTCGGCTAAGGACATGTTAGCCAAACAAGGCGATTCACCGACTTGGTCAACATTAACTGTCGCTGAGATTATGCTGGTCATCGAGCAACAAGGCTATCATGCTAAGCACGTGGTGATCACAGGCGGTGAGCCTTGCATGTATGACTTAACTGAGTTAACTACGGTATTGCAAACAGCTGGTTATCAATGCCAGATTGAAACCAGTGGTACATTCGAAATCAAAACTCATACCGATACTTGGGTTACTTTGTCGCCAAAAGTTAATATGAAAGGTAAATACCCCATTTTAGATACCTGTTTAGCAAGGGCAAATGAAATTAAGCACCCTGTCGCTACCGAACAACACATAATTGAACTGGAAGCCTTATTAGCTAGAGGTGATTTCACCAAGTTGATATATTTACAGCCGATAAGTCAGAAGAGTCGAGCTACAGAGTTTGCTATTAAAACCTGTATTGAAAAGAACTGGCGCTTATCTATTCAAACACACAAGTACTTAAATATTAGTTAACAGTTTGATGAATGGACTTTTCTTGCAAAGTTAGGTGTAAATAAGGACTAATGCGGTTGCTATTGTTAAACAATAGCAACACCCATGTTTTTTAATGTAGCGACTAATTTCTTCGGTTTATAGGGCTTAACCATAAAGCCTTTTGCGCCTAAGTCCATTGCCTTGCGTACATTGACGATAGTGCTGTGCGCGCTCACAATGGCAACATTAGCACCTGCGTCCATTTCTTTAAGTTGAGCAAGGATCTCTAGGCCGTTTTCCTCTTCCAGTTCAATATCAAGAAATACCACATCGGGTTTTTCTTCTTTAAACTTGCGTAATGTATCTTTGCGATTTTCAGCTTCTGAAAAATTGCCAAAGCCCAATTCGAGTAGCATATTACGCAAAAAGTCGCGCATTAAACGGGCATCATCAACGATTAATACTTTTTCGGGACGCGTTGTTAGTAACCCAGTTTGTAATGCCATAGGTGAAAGCTTCCTTATTCCATGTTTTCAACAAGACTTGCTAATTTATCAAGTCGCTTGTTAATATTATCAGTATCGTTTGCCTTGGCATATTTTTCAATATCTGCGGCGAGTAAAGTTATATCTGGGTAGCCCATGCTAGAAGCGATACCTTTTAATTTATGTGCTTCCGCTTTAACTTTATCCAAGGTATTTTGCTGTGCTGCCGCAATCATTAATTTTACCGTGTTCGGTAAATTTAATTTAAAGCTTGCGACTAATTGCCGATATTGTTCGGTATTTTGATAAGCATTGCTCTTATCGTCAAGTTTATTCAAACCATTTTGCGTTACAAGGTATTTTTTCATCAGCTTGTAAAATAAGTGGTTATCTATAGGCTTAGCTAATGTTTCAACACAGCCAATTTGGGTATATTCTTCAATTTCTGATGCCATACAGTTGGCGGTTAAGGCTATTATTGGCGTATCAATTCCGGTCTGTTTTAGCATGCCGATGGCTTCCATTCCTCCCATTAAGGGCATTTGCATATCCATGAGTATTAAATCGAAGTCGTCAGCGATAGCATGCTCAACGGCCAGTAAACCATTTTCAACAACCTGTAAATCAACGGCTAACGGCTCAAATAATAACCGCACTAAGGTTTGATTATCTGGGTTATCTTCAGCTAGCAGCACACGTTTATTGCTGGCATTAAAATCGATGTCGTTTGAATTGTCCTGCGCTTTTTCATTAAAAGGTTTTTCATCTACAAGTTGTCCAACGTTAATGAGATTATTTAGACGAATACAAAATTGGGTGCCTTGGTGTTTTACACTGGAAACTTCAAGCTTACATCCAAGCATATCTGCTAAGTGTTTGGTAATGGCTAGCCCTAACCCAGTTCCGCCATAATTACGAGTGGTTGATAAGTCGGCTTGCACAAACGGATTAAACAAGCGAGAGATTTCTTCACCGCTCATGCCAATTCCTGTGTCTCTAATTTTAATTAGCAGATCGTTGGTCGCTGAGTCATAGTGAATATCGATTGTTACTTGACCTTGTTTAGTAAACTTAATTGCATTAGAGCAAATATTTAACAAAATTTGCCTTAAGCGAGTCGGGTCGGTTGTAAATCGTTCTGGCACGGGGAAGTGATAGTTAATGGCAAAACTAATATTTTTGTCGTGCGTTTTATTGAGGCAATAGGTTTCTATGTCTGACAATAAATCAAACAGTGATATTTCAATTTCTTCTAATTCTAACTTACCCGATTCAATTTTTGCCAAATCTAAAATATCGTTAATTAGCGCAAGTAAATGATGGCTGTTTTTAGCGACCCGTTGTAATAACAGTTGAATTTCGGGATCCTGAATTCCTTTACCTAACGCATGCTCAGTAAACCCTAAAATAGCCGTTAATGGGGTGCGGATTTCATGGCTCATGTTGGCGAGAAAGCGACTTTTTAACTCGTTTGCTTGCTCAGCTTCTTGGCGTGATTTTTTTAATTCATCATTGGTGTTTTGCAAGGCAATTGTACGGCTGGATACCATTTCTTCCAAATGAGATTGATATTCGTCTAATGTTTTTCGTGACTGATTTAGCGAATTGGACATTTCATTAAACGAGTTGAAAACCAAGCCTATTTCATCCGCTCTTTTGTGGCGAATGCGTACACCAAGTTTGCCTTGTGATATTTTTTGTGATGCGCGGATAAGCTTTTCAATTGGCGCTAGTAGTGAGTTGGATAGTGTACGATAAGTGACCAACGCGACTAACAATATCATAAAAAGTGTGATACCCGCGGAAACCAAGGCTAATTGCAGCGTGTTTTCATATAATTTGGCGAGCGACACACCAACCACTAAATAATGGCCTGTTGATAGTTGTGTTGCACCAAAGGCCATATCTTGGTTGTTGTAATTAAGTGTAAATAAACTTTGTTGCTGCGCGGCTTCTATTAGACGTGTTGATAAATAATGAGGCAGGGTTTTAGTACTAAGCATTGCATTATCGCTATAAAAAGCTCGTTGGCTCGATTCAATAATAAAACTTACCCCAGCATTTTCTTCACTTTCAGCCATGACTTGGCTCAACAAATTGGGCGAGATAGTAATGACTAAATACCCCCAAACTTTGTTTTTTAAGGTGATACCTGAGGGTAAAGTCCGGTATATTTTTTGGATTGCATAAAGCGCTAAAGTGTTATTGTCTTGATTAGTATCGAATATTAACGCTTGGTCACCTTCAATACTTTGCATGTGCTTAAACCAATATCTGTTATTTTCTTTATCGGTTAAATTGGGCAAAAATATGGGGCTAAATCGCGCATCTTCTTCGCCTGACTGTTTGACTAACCGGATCTCATAAAAGTCATTGTAAGCTTTAGATACATTAGCAAAGGCGCGTAATAGTGGGTTTAAGGCCAGAGAATAGCGCTCTTCCGGTCGACTAATTTTGACATATTGATCAACAATTTCTGACTCTGCCAGTAACGATAGGGCCGATAAATGATTGTTAAAGGCATTTTGTATCGCCATGCCTCTTTGTGACAATTCATGTAATTGATATTGCTTTGCTTGTTTTTGAGCGTAAGTTTTAGATTGCATATACGCATAAAAACCCAGTACAGATAATGGGATAATGACAGCGCTTAAGACAAACAGAAATACCTTATTTCGCAACTTCATGTGTTATTGTTCTTTGTCCAAAATAAAACTTAATTGACTGAATATAGTTTGATACTCACGCTGCATTTGTGCTGGCAATTGTTGATAAAACTCCGATTTTTCCAACACAGATTCACTTAAATAAACTTGCTTATTATTGAGTATATCAGCAGACAAAAACTGCTTGGCCGACTTATTTGGCGTGGCATAAAATAACGCTTCAGAAATACTTGCTGCAACTTTAGGTTCATGCAAATAATTGACAAACTGATAAGCGCTTAGTTTGTTGTTTGATTTTTGCATTATAGTTAAACAGTCTAACCACAACGGAGTGCCTTCATTGGGTACGACATATTTGAGTCTAGGGTCAAGTTCCGATAAATACAGTCCGTCGCCGTTATAAGCCATTGCCATACTGATTTTATTTTGAATTAGTTCAGAGTTTTTATTCAGCTCTAACGCACCAAAACTAGCGACATTATTCATTCTGTTGTACAAAAGCCGGCCTGCTTGTCTAACCTGTTTAATATCTTGAATATTGACACTGTAACCCAGCGCAATTAACGCGGTTGCTAGTACGTCTCGTGAATCACTTAGTAACTTAATTTTTTGCTTGGTTTGCAAGTGAGGGGAATAAAACTGCTGCCAAGAGGTGATGTCAGTATTAACGCTTTGCGTATTGTATAAAATGCCTAGTGTCCCCCATAAATAAGGAACACAGGTTTGATCGGTTGTGTGATAATGCGCTAACCATCGCTCTTCTATATGCTGTAAATTTGGGATCTTGGATTGGTCAATCTTTTGCAGCCACGCTCGGTTACGATAATTTTGGGTACGAAATAGACTGGATATCACTACATCGTAATTTTGGCCGTCATTCGCACTAAGTAAATAATCTTTAATTTCGTCAGATTCGTAATAAACCATAGAAACATCGACGTTGTACTCCTTTTGGAAATCATCAATGACCTGTTTTGGTAAATAGTCAGGCCAATTTAATACAACTAGGCTATTCGCAGCATAACTGGAAGGTAAGAGCAATAAGCAAAGGAGCGCAATCCCTGAGCGGATCATTTTTGCTATCCTTACAACTAAATATTTAGACTTCGTTTTACAAAAATTAGTTAATAAATGGAGAAAAGTAAACAAGCAGGTATCGGGAAAAACAAAATTAAAACAATATGATAACGTTTAGCGGCTTGAAAAGTCCATCCACAAAAAATAAATGTTAATTCATTGGCAATATCTCATTTATTTAATAGGAGGCAAATTTACCCTATTTATTAAAAGTTGCGTTATGCTTAAGCAGGCAGTTATAGCTAGCAGCAAGTACGCTAACTCGCAGGAACTGTGTCATGCTTGAAAGGAGAGGCGCGGCTGGATACGCTGAAAAGGATAAGCAAGAGCGAACCAACAAATCGGTAAATGGTCGCTCTTTTTGCTCAAATGCCCTAGACTAATTCAGCCCATAAATCATATTCATCTGAATGCGTAATACGTACGTCGACGAAATCACCCACTTTTACATCGGTGACGCCGTTGAGGTAAACAACACCATCTATCTCTGGCGCATCAGCATAAGTACGAGCAATGGCACCTTCTTCGTCGACTTCATCTACAAGTACTTGCATTTCCCAGCCGATTTTTTCGGCTAGTTTGGCTTGGCTAATCTGCTGTTGTAACAGCATAAAGCGTTGAAAGCGTTCCTCTTTGACTTCTTCTGATATTTGATCGTCCAACTCGTTGGCTGTTGCCCCTTCTACAGGTGAGTATTTAAAGCAACCGACACGATCTAATTGGGCTTCTTGTAACCAATCTAATAACAGTTGAAAGTCTTGTTCTGTTTCGCCTGGAAAGCCGACAATGAAAGTTGAACGGATCACCAATTCAGGGCAGATTTCGCGCCACTTTTTAATTCTATCAAGCACGCGTTCTGCTGCGGCTGGGCGTTTCATACGTTTAAGTACGGCTGGGCTAGCATGTTGGAACGGAATATCCAAATAAGGCAGAATTTTACCTTGAGCCATTAGAGGAATGATTTTATCAACATGCGGATAAGGATATACATAGTGTAAACGTACCCAAATCCCCAGCGCGGATAACGCTTCGCATAGCCCTTGCATACTCGTTTTTACCGGCTGACCATCCCAAAATCCGGTGCGGTATTTTACGTCGACACCATAGGCGCTGGTATCTTGCGAAATAATTAACAGTTCATTTACGCCCGCGGCCTTTAAACGTTTGGCCTCATCTAAAATTTCGCCGATAGGGCGGCTGACTAAATCGCCTCTAAACGAGGGTATGATGCAAAAAGTACATCTGTGGTTACAGCCTTCAGATATTTTTAAATAAGCAAAATGACGTGGAGTGAGTTTAACACCAGTATCTGGGATTAAGCTGGTAAACTCGTTTTTAGGTGGCTTAGGTACGTGATGGTGTACTTGCTCCATGACATTTTCATAGGCGTGAGGCCCAGTGATCCCGAGCACACTTGGGTGGATTTCGCGAATTTGATCTTCTTTAGCGCCCAAACAACCTGTCACTAACACTTTACCATTTTCCGCTAATGCTTCGCCTATTGTGTCTAGCGACTCTTGCACGGCACTGTCGATAAAACCACAAGTGTTAACGATCACCATATCCGCATCGTTGTAGCTTGGCGTGACTTCATAACCGTCTGCACGCAACTGAGTTAAAATACGCTCTGAATCTACCGTATTTTTAGGGCAGCCAAGGCTAACAAAGCCAATTCGACCTGAGGTATTTTCTATTGCGTCGCTGCTAGATTGCGCTTTTTCAGCTTGATCGGCTAACACCTTTTTCGGTGTATCCATGGTTGTTGTTTGTTTAGGGTCGAATTGTTCAACAGTCATTTATCAAGCCTCCGCAAGCTTCAAATCAAATAGCGTGATTTTGGAGCGCGGATTGTACAGTAAAAGGTGGTGCGCTTCACCTTAAAAGGCACTTTGTTAATCAATGAATTGCGTCTTAGGTAACTCGTTGTATACGTACATTTACCAGAGTCTGTAAGAGGTAGGAGCAAGTGACTGTGCTGTCACTTGCTTTGCTAGGCGTTTTACAAAAGCGTAAACGGCCAATTTTAAGTATAGTCAAAACGATCAGGTTTTAGGGGCAGGTTTCTAGTTCCAGACGAAACCTAAGTACTTACATCCATGTAAGCAAAGCCGTCAAAGCTACCGCGTCCTGCTCTCGCCCCTCGCTTAAAGCGCCTACTTTTGGTACCTGCATCCATACAGGCAAGCTTCGAGTCCCCATGAGCATATGCTCTACTATGTGATTGGGGCTGCCTAAAGGGATTTAGGTATTAGGACGACGCAGGAGCCAAAGTCGAGAGTAAGCGCTGACAATGAACCATAAGACCTGAGCGAGAAGACTATAGAAGTTTAAAGTGGCGAAAGGTACATGTAATAAGCGCTTAGTTTTTGTCCATTCGTTTCCTGCAATACGCCTTCTATTGTGTGAAGTCCTTTTGTAAGGTAAATCGTAAATTCTGTTGTTTGCTGTTTATCATGCCAAACACTGGCTTTCGCTTTAATTTTATCGTCAAGTTTTAAGCTGACTGATTTAACCTTGAGTTGACGAGGCGGTAAATTATAAAGCTTGAAATTTGGATCTAACCCTGGGTTATCTAACGCTCGTTGATAGCCTTGATTAAAACCCAAGCCAGATTCTTTAGGCCAACGACTAAACTCGACTTTATATTCACCAGCCTGTTCAACGTCGATATACCAAAAACCTCGATTTGCAACTCCCGCAATGACATGAGATTGATCATAGGTTGCTTTATCGCCTTTCCATGCTTGAGCGGTTAATAGTAGCTCAGGTTGTTTTGCAGGATTAACAACCGTTGGCGCTAACCTTTGATTAGCCGTTGCTTGTTGCCACCAATTTTCATAGTAGTCAGCCAGTGTTTTGGCTAATTTTGGATTGTCATTCGCAACGTTGTTTTGTTGGGCTGGATCGGCATCTAAGTTAAATAGCTGCTTACCAACTAAACGCCAACGATTGTGCATTACTACGTAATCACGGTATTTAACCGGTGCGCCGTCACCAATCGGCAGACCAAATCGAGCTTGATTATGTACGACCAAAGTTCTGTTTTGTTGTGCTAATGGCTTTTGGCCATTGAGCACGGATTGCAAACTCATACCATCGAAATCAGTTTTTGTCGGTAGCGCCAAATTAAACATATCGATAAAGGTGGGTAACACATCAAAATGGGCTGATAGGTTTTGATATTGCTTACCGCCAGTTAAACCGCCATTTGGCCAATACCAAAAGCTAGCAGCACGGTGGCCACCTTCAAATGGCGATGTTTTTTTACCGCGCATACCGGCGTTAAAGCCAGCTTTGGGTACTTTGTGGTTGTTGCCATCTGCTCCCGCAGTGGTGCCATTGTCAGTTAGGTATAAAATTAAGGTATTGTCGGCTAGCTGTTCTTTTTCAAGAAACGCTCGCAACTGCCCTACATTGTTATCGACCGTTTCAATCATGCCGTAAAATCGCGCGCGGGTTTCCGGCACACCTTGTTTTTTATAGGGTTCGCTGAACTTTGGGTCTACGTTAAATGGGCCGTGTGGAGTATTGGTCGCTAAGTATATAAAGAAAGGTTCATCTTGGTTTTGTTTAATAAACTTTTTGGTTTGCTCAAACCAAATGTCGGTCGAATACCCTTGAGTTTTTACCGGTTTACCATTGTCGAAATAAGTGTCGTCAAAATAATCATTTTGCCAAAAGTCAGGGATTTCACCAGCTACGCCGCCTGCGTGAATAAAGGATTTGTCAAAGCCGCGATCTTGTGGTCGAAACGGGTAGTTATCGCCTAAATGCCATTTACCAAAAATGCCTGTGTTATAGCCGTTATACTTAAACACATCCGCCATGGTTATTTCGTCTTTGTATACATGGTTGCGACCGGCAAAGGTTAACCAAACCCCGACTTTGGTTGCGTATTTACCTGTCATTAACGCCGCGCGGGTCGGTGAGCAGGTTGGGTCGACATGAAAGTCAGTTAAACGCACGCCATCATTAGCTAATTTATCTAGGTTAGGCGTTTTTAAGATGGGATTACCGTGTAATGAAAAGTCACCATAGCCTTGATCATCTGAAATAATAACAATGACATTGGGTTTATTTGCTTTTGCTAAAGCAGCAAAACAGGTAAGTGAGCCAAGCAATGTAAAGCAGGTGGCAATTAAACACAGTAGTTGTTTTTTCATTATTGTAAATTGTTTTCAATTTCGTGTTAATTCAAATATAAGTTTTTAAGTTTATTCTTACAATTAAATTTTTGTAAATGAAAGTAAACGAGGTAGAAGTATAGGTCGTTTGTGCACTATCTATACTTCTTTTGGTTAGCTGATTGTTGTCGATTGCTAATGGACGTTAGTTAGTGAAAAATGCGCTCCCCGCTTGTTGCTCAACGGTTGTTTACTGCCAGTCTCCGACAAGTAAGTCATCCATGCATAATCGCCAGCAGGAAAATTAGTCACCATTTTATCGATTGGTAACGAGATATTACCCGGCTCTTTAACAGGAAAACTGAGAACGCCCGCTTCTTTCCAGCCATTTTTATTGAGTAGTTTAATGATTAGGTCTCGTGGTTCAGTGATATCGAATTGAATGTCTAGTTTGTATTCGGCGTCATCAGCAATCGTTTTGGGATAACTGATCCCTTTGATTTTATCTTCTGTTGCCATTTGTATTTTTTCAACAAACTGCGCTTGGTCAACAACAATAAAATCTACCCCTTTTTGTTCGCCAATTCGAGAATTCCAATCTTTGCCTCTTGGTGTGATATAGGCGTTTAAACGGTAGTTGCCAGGTTTTAAGTTATCTATATTAAAATCAAAGTGATAATTGCCAGATTTTTTAATCCGCTTTCGAGTGGTTTTTATGTTGCGCCATGTCTGTTTATCTTGCAATGCAACATATAGTTCACGTGTTTTTTTAACTTTAATGTCAACTTTGACTTTGGGAAGCTGCTCGAAACCAATTTTAGCTGCTGTGTTAATCGTGATGATGTTATCGACCTCTTCTGCTTTGGCTACAAAAGCAAACGCGCTAAACATTAGGGTTAGGTATATAGAAAATCGTTGGAAATTTTTCATTGTTGGCTGCCTTGTTCTTTGTGATTTTATCAACACAAGACGACAGAGAATTAACGTGGCAGCATCCATTTACTACGTTTAGTCTATTCATGTGTTAACAAATTAAACATGATACGTTTAAATAAATATTACATAAATAATAAACTAAGTACAGAGTTAGACCATGCGAAAAAGCGGCTAGACAATAAATTGGACGAAAAGGAAATCCAAAAAAGCCCCAACTGAGATATGGCCACAGCGCTCAGCGGGGCTGGAAATACCACTTTCACAAGTGGATAAGGTAAGGGCAAATGCCCTTAAAAATGGTTATATCGCCGTTCCAGTGGCGTCAAACTCACGTATACCAACTTGCTGACCGTTTGGCGCTTCAGCCAAAACACGAATGCGATTAGTTGATATAGCAGCGCTTGGGGTGAAGTGTGTCCAGCCGTTAACATTGGCGTTTTGCCAATCCATAACATCTATCCAATCGCTAGATGTTTGATCCCAGCGTTGTACTTTCCAGCGAGACGTTTGGTAGCTAGGCGCGTTATCTTCACGTAATGAGAAGGTTAAGTTGTTGACTGCTACAAAGGTAAACTCAACCCAAACTAAATCAGACTCATTTTCTGAATACACACCTTGTGAGTTGGCTCGCGCTTCAACCACTAAATCATCATCAAAAACATTGGCTAAGCGATCGGATTGCCAGTTTGCACTAGCTGATGAAAACGTAACTGCGGTCGCTAGTTCAATGGTTTCCCCTGCTGGCGTTTGTGGCTCAGATGGCTCAGGTTCAGGTTCAGCCGGTGCAGGTTGTTCTGGTTCGCTTGGTGCTGGGTCTGAAGGTTCTTGTTCTGTGGGTTCGCTACCCGGATTGCTAGTTGAACCTACGGTGATCCCTGTCGCATCGAACTCTCGCATACCGACATTTTGGCCATTTGGTGCCTCAAATAAAACACGAATGCGCTCAACTTCAATATTTGCGTTAGGCGTAAAATCAGTCCACCCATTCACTGTAGCCGTTTGCCAATCCATAACATCAACCCAGATCGAGTTATTGGCATGCCAGCTTTGTACCTTCCAACGAGAAATTTGGAAGCTTGGCGCATTATCTTCACGTACCGCAAAACTTAAGTTGTTCACGCGTGGAAATTGATATTCAACCCAAACTAAGTCAGTTGTGCCTTGTGATGTTGCTCGGGCTTCGACGACCCAATCATCATCATGGATGTTGATTAAACGGTTAGCATCCCAATTATCGCTAGCGGCGGTATAAGTATCAGCAGTGGCTAAATTTAATGTTTGTCCTGCTGGAACTTGTGGTTCATCGCTCGGTGTAGATGGATCCTCTGGTGTTGTATCCGGATCGCTTGGTTCTTGTGGATCTTCAACTGGTGGCTCTACTGGTGTTTGTGGATCTTCTGGCTCTTGTGGTTCGTCTACAGGAGGCTCTACTGGTGTTTGCGGATCTTCAATCGGAGGCTCTGATCCGTCAGATAAGCCTAACACTAAGTTATCAATTTGGTAGCCATGTGCATCTGCAATAAAGGCATTAGCTGGTCTACCTTGGCCTAACCAATTAGCTGGAATATGACCATACACTAAGGGATCCGGTTGCATAGGTTGACGCCTATGATCATCTGGCGCATTAACACTGGCATTTAAAGTTAAGGCTGCGATGCTCATACCATCATTGCCGTCAGCCGTGTGACAAGATAAACAAAAAGCGTTTTGGCTTGAATCTGGGCGAGGGCGGTCACGGAATATGGGGCCTTCAGGGAAGTTAATCGCGTCGCGAATTCCAACCATACCAGAAGGGATATTAGCTAAATGCGCAGCATAATCGTCGCTGTAGTCGTGGTAACAAGCATATTGATTGTATGTTAATTCACCATTTTCGGCTAATTCATTAGTGATTCGAGTATGTGAAGCTGTTGGTAAATTATTGGCAAGATTTGTCCATTGAGATGGTGCGTTATTCGTTACACCAGCTAATGTGCCACCTGCATGGTTACAAGCAACTTCAACGTTAACCGTTTCAGCAAAGACTTTAAAATCATCTATCCAGCCTGTGTAATCACTTACGCCATTGGTTTGGCTTACGCCAACAACTAAAGCGCCAGGTGTTACCTGAAATAGTGCAGAGTTGTGATTAAATTCATCAATACGATAACCGTTAACATAAGTTTGTATAGTGCGGTTGCGATTAGACATCTGCACACCTAAATGCGCCCATGCTCCTTCGCTGAATGTTTGTGAAGAAGTAATCGTGCGGACTAAAGTGCCAACTGCATTGTAGTATCGGATCTGGTTAGTCCCGTTAATGCGAATTTCACTGCCATCAGGGAAGCTAATTAAACTACGTTCACCGGTGACATTGCGCGTATCGACAAAAATACCGTAATACCAAGGACTGTCTAAAATATCGCTAGGCTGAGCTGGTATATCAAAAGACAACCCTGAACCAGCGCCGTCTAACCAATAACCTTTACCATGAATACCACCTTTCGCAATCGGTTCGACTCGGCCATCGCCTAAAATAGCGCCATGGGTAGGAATAACCCAGCTATCGTTTGTTGCGGTTGCCGCATTTTGCACTCTGCCATTTTGGGTAATACGACGTTCATCCTGCCAATTCCAACTGCCATTGTTGTTTTTACGGAAAGTCACAACTTGAACCATATTGGCATTGATGAAGCTATTGGGGTTCATGTAGTCATCTAATGGGATTTCATCGGTACTGCGGCCTGAGCTTGCTAACCAAGTGACATCTGCCGGAGTAATAGGGCGCATGTTTTCAAGGTAGTTAAACCTATGCTCGTTTGAATCAAAGAAAGTACTGTTACCTGAACTGCTTAGTGGCATATTGTCGTGCACGTTTTCACGGCCATTACCGACACGGGTGTATCCGTCGTAACTGCCATTAGCTTCGTATAAACGCACTTCACGGTGGGTTCGGTCTAAGCTGGCCAAACCGAAATCTATGTTGTTGACCATATTATCGAGCAACACCATTTTTCCGCGTGTCCACAGTCCCATCATGACTCGACCTTGCAGCAAGCCATTCGTTTCACTTGTGCTTTCATTAGCGCAGTTGCCAACATCTTGTGGGCAGCGACTTTGATAATCTCGATTACCGATTAAATCGGTGCCTATGTTGGTAAAGGTAATATTATCGCCGTCTCGGTCAATCCAAGGGTAGGTGCCCATCGACTGATATTCATGCAAAACTTCACCGTTAGGATCACGGAAAGGCTGCATGGCAAAACCGTAACGTGTGTTTATTGTATCGTCATACGGTGCATGAGCCATTGGCCGAATTTGATCCCATTGCCTTACATCACAAGCGCCTAGTGATTCATTGTTTAACGTTGGGTTGTCTGGATTGTCATTGACAAAGTAAACCATGTCTGATGTCGAGGTACGGCGGGCACCACTATTATCGTTCCAAGAGAACTGGCCATTAGCACCGACACGTGCTGTCATCAATCGCCCATCACTGGTTATAACAGGCTCAAAAAATTGTAAAAAGCCGAACGTTGAACCACGTACAACGTCACCCGCTGTTACATCTACGATTCGGGCTTCTGGTGTTTTGGGGTTAGCAACACGAACTTCAACTGGCGTACCTGTTAATTGCCAACTTGGGTTACCAACATCTTCGGCGCGCACTATGACTAAGTCATAACAATCATCTGCGCCACAAGCGCGTGGGTTACGAATAGTTGAATCTGGTGCTGATGACGGATCGCACAAGCCTGCATGCGAGCTATTGCTGCCGCCTACTTCCTGATTAGTACCCGTTGGGTTTAAGCCTGCTTCATCCGGTGCTAACGCATTTGGGTAGCTAAGGATAAATGTACCTGCAGGGGACTCTAAAAAGGGTTGTTCGATTTTCTCTGGAACTTGTAAACGAAACGCGATATTGCCGCCGCCATTGACCAGTTCGATACGATGAGAAATACCGACTCGGCCATCAGCGCTGGTAACTAAGGTTGGAATGGTTGGATTTAGGTATTGGCGATTTTCCGTCATATGAACATCACGATCTATCGCAGGTTGTTCCGGTAATGCGCACGCGTAACCACCTACCAGTGCCATTAATGACGCTAGTGCTCTAGTCTTCATATTGTAAGTGCCTTTGATTTTTGCTGTGTTTTTCCTGACTTAATGTCGGGTGCTAGGTGGCCGTTTCGTCGCTATTAGCGACAAAAGATGTAAAGCGTTTTTGATTATTTTTTACTTTGTTACGTGGCTATTTATTATTGTTTTGCCAAGATATGCCTGTGTTGTGTTATGTATTTAAACATATGATCTTTACATCCGGTAAACAATGTAAATCAATTGTTAATTTAGATCAAGCAGATTTATAGGTTTTTGAGATTTTCAAATGGGGAGATGGTTAGGGTATGTTGATCTTTCGTGTAATAATGAACGCGAAACGTCAACACGCCCTAGATTGTAACAATAGTCTGGCGACCTTGATTTTTAGCTTGATACAGTGCTTGATCGGCACGAGATAAAGCAAGCGACAAGCTGGTATCTTTGCTGTTGATCTCAGTAATGCCAATACTGCTAGTGATGTGTAATTGCGTGCCTTCTATTTGAAGCTGGCAGTTGATTAATGCGTTAGCTAATGTATTTACGTGTTGCTTATCTTCATTTTCTTCATAAAAACAAACCACAAATTCTTCACCACCTAAACGATAACAGTGGGCATTTTTACCTGAAAATAGCTCGGTTAATCGAGTAGCAAAGTGTCGCAAAACTTCATCACCAAAATCATGACCGAATTTATCATTGATTGATTTAAAAAAATCGATATCAATTAATAGTAAATAATAGTGAGAATGCGCTAACTTATTGTTTTTATATAATAAACTGGTGTCTTCAAATAATGCCCTTCGATTGGCGAGTTTAGTTAAAGAGTCTGTACGAGCTAAATCATATTCTTGTTGATATTTGTAGTGCATGTAAATGTAGCTGGAAACAAGCTCGGCAAATGTATGAATGATATTGGTGTCTAATTTAGTAAACTGCTCTTTTTGTTCAAAACCTAAATTGATAGTACCGTAACAAAAATGTTCTTTAGCTAAAGGAACATCGTAACAAGCGGTTAAGCCTTTTTGTGCCAGCAATTTGCAATCTTGGTAGTGTTCCTGATTAATTGTAGATGTGAATTCTGCGTGTTGTTGTTTGAATACTTTTCCAACAAAAGTTGTGTCTATGGGCAAATGACAACCCAATTGTATGGCTTGGTTTCCGGCTAAGGTAAATACATTAAGGGCGTGTAATGACTGCTCGTATAAAGTGATACTGACTCTAGGGACATTAAGTATGCGGTAGCACCAGCTTGCTACACAGGTAAGCGTTTGCTGTAAATCAGCCGCTTCATTGAGTTGCTTAATAAAAGCAATGGGAAGAGTGATATGATCTTGAGACGATCTCGTCAAGACTTCCACCTAGGTTGTTTATCTTTATTAAATTATATGTGGTTTTTGCTTGATTACCAGCTCTACATTGCTGATACATTACAGCTTAAAAGGCAATAGTCATGCTATTGCCTTGATTGATGACTAGGTGATGTTTGATTTATTCCACCTTGTGATAAACGCGTACCCAATCAACTTCCATATCATTTGGGTAGCCTTCGCCGGTTTTTTCAGCGCGGACTGGGCACCTTGGTAGGCCAGCATATTCACCTGTGCAGTCGTAGGTTACATGTGGTGAGCGTAAACCCAAAGACAAAGTGACGCGCATAGGTAAATGCCAATACTTATTGGTTTTTTGAAAAACCTGTTTGCCGTCTAAAAACCATGTGATGGTTTCTGGGGTGACTTCGGCAGCATAGATATGAAAATCTTCACGGGGGTCAAAGTCGACTAGCAACTTATTTTGTGCTAAATCCGAGAAGCTATTATGAGGGCGAACTTGTATCTGCTCTCCGTTTGGGCCACGCACCACGGCATGTAGATTCATATCCATGACTTTTTCATCATCCCATTTGGCGGTGCCTGTAATATCACTCCACTCGCGTTGCTGTAATTCAACAATATCAATTTCTGAGTAGTATGGTTGTTCGGCTTCTGTCGGAAACATGCCTGCAGCATTTCTGTCATTGGCGTTGCTGTACAGCCAAAATGCTGGGCTCGCACCAGGAAAGGTCGGATTGCCTTTTATTCTTGCTTCAAAGTAGCCATAAGTTATTGTTTGTTTTGAGCGAATAATGCCTGATTTATAGAACATATCGTTACTTAAGGTTTGTCGATTACCATCTAGGGTGATGGTGCGATCAGCGGTATGCTCTTCATAACTAATAGTGAGGTGTAAATGCCCTTCAGCGTCGATGGATGTATTATCGGGCTCCCATGACCAAGGCCCCCAATCATTTAAATCGTTATCCCATTTGGTCAAAGCGATTGTGGCATCGTTAAATTCGTCAGATAACTCTTCAACAAACAACCACTCGCTTTTGTTTAGATTTTCGCGAGTCGGGAAACGATCTTCATTGGCTTGCGGTGTTTCTATGCTGGGACCATTATTTGGCGTTTCCGGCGTTTCCGGCGTTTCTGAGTCTTTGGGTTGCTCGTTGCCTGATGTTGGTTGATTGCTATTTTGGCTAGGTTCAGATGAGCCGCCACCGCAACCAATGAGTAGGGCAGTAAGCGCTAAGTTTAGTAAGCTTTTGCTGTATTTCATTATGTAGTTGGCTTGTCAGTTTTAAAATATATTGTTTTGAAAGTGATGCTTAGATTTAAAGCCCAGTGGTTAATTAGCGTTCACTGGGCTTGTTGAATATGTTTGTTTGAGAATGGCCTATTTATAGAGCGCTACTGGGGTCATAAATATATTGCTTGTAGCTAGGGTCTAGGCCAGCAAGGTATTTATTTTCTAGCTTGAATATTTTGCGGTTGCTTAAATTGACTTCTTTTAGCTTCTGTAAATAATGCTGGTTCCATAGGACTTGTAAGCTGCCATCTTCAAAGGCTAATTTTAAACCTTGTTCGACTCTAGCGAGCTCTGCCGTGTTTTGTTTATTGCTGAAAAAGAAGCGCGGTAATGGATAGTAAACCGCAATATTGTCATCAACCGCTAAATGATCAACAGCGTCTAAATTCTTTTTGATACTGGGAACTTGATGTGCACCGACTGGGAAAAAATCACCACGTTCATTGGCGACCATATGATACAGTCCCAGTACATTTTTACCGGTATGCACGGTAAAACCATTGTCTTTTAAAATATCGCCATCTAGCCAACCGCGTCCCATAATCATGGAATACTGTTTTAGATCGTCTAATGTATTAATTTGGTAGTTAGTGTTTTTTAAATCTTGTGAGACAAAAGGTACGCGATAACCAACAACGCCCAAACTAACAGGGAAATTGACATAACCAAATTTATTTAATTTTTCGCTTTTAACCGAATCTTCAAAAAAGAAATTCTCATATTTATCACTATTGGTTTCGGCTTCAACCCGTGTAATAGGGATAGCGTCATTGGTTAAACTCAGTTTATAACTGCCATGTGTAGCCTGGGTTTTTCGTAGTGCAAGTTCTAGTGCTTGATAGGGGTATTCGCTTTTAACGTCATAATTTAGGGTGTGAGCGCGAAAAGTGATGACGGTTTGTGCAAACACGGTAGTAGAAAGTGTCATTAAGCCAGTGGCGAGAAGTAAGTTGTTAAATAAGCGTTTCATTAGTTTGTCTCCGAAATTGTTCAGCACTGTTTTTTCAGTACTCTTTTTCTGTACTTTTTTCAGTACTTTTTTCAGTACAGTAAGAGTGATTTCGAGCCGTTAAGATTGGTTAGCTTTTATCGAAATCGCCTTGCTATTCATTCGTTCAGAATTACCAGCATTGCCAGTGATTCCATGTATACCTTTTCCACTTTATTGTTTACCTAATTGTCCGCTTATCTGCCTTGACGCGCACTTAAGCCTACCAATGGCCAAAACCATTAGTCTTTATAGAAAGTATTTATTGGATTTGTGTGTTTGAAAAAGCCACCCTAGGGCAGGGTGGCTGCTATTGATGGATTACATCACTTCAATAATGGCTAATTCATCTAAAACGATTGAATCAGCTTCAGGCAGTCCTTCTAACTTAAAGCCAAAGAAAGTGTCTCCTTGACCGACGTTACCCCATGCATCGGGTACACTCCAAACAGGCGTATTACTCTGCTCATCAATAAATTCTACATATTGCCATTCGTTAGTATTTTTTAATGTTGCTGTTTGAATACCACCAGTTGGTAAGCGTTTGTGGAAGCCTGGGCCTCCAGCTGCATATGTGTTCCATTTAAGCTGCACAGTAGATAATTTAATCTCTGTTGTATCAGTGAACGTTGTATTTAATTTAGCCCAAACACCGAAAGTAAACTTACGACCTGTGGCATTTCCTGGCGTACCAGTATTTTGGGTAAACCAGTTACGAGGTTTATTCCACGGTGACTGAACAACTAATTTACCAACATGCCCGCCGGCTTCAGAAGAAACGATATTGGCACCACCCTTAATTTCAATTGCACTGCCAGATAGGGCTTT
The DNA here is from genome assembly GCF_003063625.1 of Saccharobesus litoralis. Classification (NCBI taxonomy): domain Bacteria; kingdom Pseudomonadati; phylum Pseudomonadota; class Gammaproteobacteria; order Alteromonadales; family Alteromonadaceae; genus Saccharobesus; species Saccharobesus litoralis. The sequence goes on from NZ_CP026604.1 coordinate 113,311, forward strand.
ATCACCTGTCACTACTGATGCACCTGACCAAGCGGGTCCTACATTGCCGTCTAGTTTAAAGTCGGTCAACCAACCGTCATCATTGGAGCCGGGTTCACAAGCTGAATTTTTTACAATTTCTAGTGTTACGCTGTCCGACTCAATATCACTAAGAGCAGTGGATGTCGTTCCAGATGCAAGGTTAACTGAGGCTTCTATTGTTGTGCCAACGTGGGTTGCATCCCCCGTGACAAACATACCTAGCCCCATTTGACCATAGTTAATGGCAGTTACTGGAAATGTAGTCGCGTCGCCAGAAGTCCAATTATAGGTGTAATCATTCGCTAATGTTTCACCTGCTGCTGCGGTAGGTGTAACTTCGACTGCTGCATGGATACAAGCAGGCGTTTGACGCATGCCAGTTTCAAATCCGGTATTGTCAACGTCGCCGTTTGTTATTTTAACGGTAAAACCAGCAAAGACTTCTAGGTCAACTGTAATTGTGGCTAACGAGTTAGAAGCGCTCGTTACTGTTACTGTCGTTTTGCCTTCTTTAAGGCCTGAAATCATGCCATTATCATCTACAGTCGCTATGCTAGTATCGGCTATTGTGTATGTTAAACTCTTGTCACATGCCTTTTGAGGTAAAACAGTGGCAAGTAGTTGCTTTTTACCATTTAGTAATACTTTAACAGGTTCTGCTGTTACGGTTTCAACTTGGTCTACAATGGCATTCATTGTAAAGTTTACTGTGCGGCTGGGTTTACTTGCGCCTGGAGTGTCTTCAAAACCATTATCCACAGTATAGGTCATTGAATAAGTAACACTAGGTGGGTTGTCTAAAATGCCGTCAGCAACGTTATTGCCATCGGCGTCGGTATTTCCCCATACGTCAGTATTATCACAAGTACTTAAAAACTCTGAAAACAAATCAGTATCAATAACTAGGCTATTATCTTTAACCGTAAAAGGGGATATTGCGTGAGCAGCGGTTGAATTAGTGTTAGGTTGACGTGTTCTATATCTTGGTGTTGTTTCACCGAAGGTGGTGTCAACTACGTAAATTAAGTCACCAGAGGTTCTAGCATCTTCCCCGTTAATTGTAGCGCCTTGTAAAAGGTCAATTGTTTGTGGACCTGTTTCTTCAGTAAATGAAGTTACTATTGGCTCTGATGGTAATTCAACTTTATGAGCGCTACTGAAATTTGAGTTGTAACCTTCATCTTTACTACCACAACCGGCAATTGCAGCTGCAATGGCAATATATAATGTATTTTTTAGTAAGTGTTTGTTCATCTTACTTCTCCAAAACTTTTTCTAGCTGTGATTGGTGGTATATACACCAATCACTTAATCATTGATTTTAAACGTTGACTTAAAATGTACCGCGTAAGCCCAAGCGGAATTGTCGACCGGTTTTATACAAAGCCGCTGTACGAGTTGTTGAAACCCCACCTTCCAAGGCATTACCTTCATCTAGATATACTGTGTCGCGGTCTAAATCGTTGGTGTCTGCGCTTTTCGTATTTGCACTGGTTAAGAAAATCCGACGCGTTTCGTCAGTCAAGTTTGTTGCTTGGAATGTAATACTTAAATTGTCAGTTAGCTTATAACTTGAGCTAAAGTCGATACGGTTACTTGCTTCTTGCCAAGTTGCCGCTCCAGTTAAGCCGCGGTTAACTAATTGCACGTCGGTGTAACGGCTTGCTAAGCGAAGCTGAATACCATCTTTTTCCCAGAAAATTGTCGTGTTTGCCGAGTTTTCTGGTGTGAATGGTTGTGGAAGCGGCTTAAGGAATACTCCTGATGTACCAATTTCTTCAGCATCTGACTCTGATTGTTGATAGGTGTAATTAAAGCTAACACCTAGCGCAGAAAGCGCTCCTGGCAACATGTCGTATGTTTGGTTGTAGTTTAGCTCTAAGCCCTTAGTTGTAGCGCCTCGACCATTTTTAACAACATCAATTAAAGCAATGTCACAAGTAATGTTCCACTCATCAAAGAAACCACCTGTTAAACGCAAAGGCATACAGTTGTCAGCATCACCCACTTCACGTGATGCTTTGTAATCAAGTAATAAATCAGCATCTGATAATTCGTAATCTTCACGAACATCTTTATAGTGGTATGGAGTATTAATAGTTTCCTCAAAGTTAACCATGTCTTTGTGGAAAAGCGCGACTGATAGTAAGCCAGACTCGTTGAAATACCATTCCCAAGACACATCAATGTTAGTTGACGATAAAGGCTGTAGTTTAGTGTTACCCGCTGAACCGCTAGAATCTTCCCACTGCTGTTCAGTGATTTGAACTCTTGGGTTTAATGAATCAAAATTAGGGCGTGTCATTGTCTTAGTGACGGCAAAGCGGCCAATCATTTTGTCACTCAACGCGTAATTTAAATTCAAACTAGGTAACCAGATATCCGCTTCACCAGTATTGGTTACAAAAGCGGTTCTTTCTTGAACTTGGATACCATACTTTTCGAACGCTGGACCCCACTGCATAGTCGAGCGATCTAAATACGGCCACATGACGCCTTGAGCGCCGAATTGACGATGGTTCCAATTACTTGTCGTGATTAAATCGCCAGCAATATTATAAAATTCTCCGCGTGGATCATTCTGTTCAATAGTTGGTGGGGTCGTATCGTAATTAATTCGAACTCGACGGTTAACGTCTGGACCAACTTGACCGTTTGCCCCTGCTATTTGCCAATTTCCATTTTCATCTACTGGAAACGTATTTGCGTCATTACGAATATAGGCATGAGTAATCGCCCAATCCCAACAGCCGGTTAGTTGGTCGTTATTTACTGGTTGGTAGCGTTGATCAGTTCCTTGCATTATCGCTTGTGGACACTGCGGAGAACCTTCTATATCAGCTAAACCTCTTTCAATAAGTAAGTTGTATGGGTCAAACATATGAGCTGTACCAATAAAGTTGATTCCGCCCACGCCCGTTGCAACGCTCTCATCTTTGATGTAACGAACACCAACATTACCCGTTAGTTGACCGTCAAAAAATTCAAAGTTTGCTTTAAAGTATGCAGCTAGTGTTTCCGTTTCGATAAAACGTGTACCGCCTATACGAGGTCTAAAACCAATTTCACTACCGTCTTTATCGGCTAAAGCAGTTAACGCTTTGTTAGCGTCTAACATCGGCCAACCACCAAAGAACGCAGCCCCACGATCAATCTGCAAGTCCTCAGCAAAATCGTTGTACGGGAAGGCTTCACTCGCTAATATGTCGATAAGCTTAACGGACTGTAACCCTTTATCGTCTAGTGGCTCACCAGATTCAACATCTTGCAAATCACGGCTATTGGTGAAAGCGATATCTTGAACGCGTACGTCTTTGTTACGTTTAGCCCATTTTGCACCAAACTCTAAAGTCGTTATGTTTAATAAATCTACATCCCAGTCAAAGTCTAAGAAAATAGATTTATTTGTATCGTCTTGTTTGTTATTGCGTAAATTAAAGTTACCTAAATGACGAGAGAAAACATCAAATGGATTGAAGCGACTGGTTGCTGAATTAATGGAGCCGTCAAATGCGTCAAATTCCGCATTTTGTGTACCAGTTTGCCAGCTACAGTCTTCTAGGCTACCGGAAAGACAGTCATAACCAATTGTTTCTTGTACAGGCATGGCTTCTAGAGGCTGCCTAGTTCCCCATTGTGCCGTACCTATGGTTAAGAACCTATCTTCATCATTCAAATCTGGCGTTTCATCACTGGTTTTGGAGTAACCAGCTTTGAGGCTCATTTTTAAATCGTCTGTTAATTGTTGCTCTAGGTTTAATGTAACTACGTTAGTTTCTTGTGTTCTTAAACCTTGAGTACGACGAAATTCGCCTGTTTGTGAACGACTTAATGATCGCTCTAAGGTATTAGTACCCACATCGACAGTGTTTAGTTCTAAGTTATCATCATCTTCATGAATGAGTACTAACGGCGATATATTCATACGTAATACTTGATTATCTGTATATACGTCTTGCTTTGTGTGATTTATATCGAGTTGGATTTCTGTTTCGTCTGTAGGTCTGAACTGAATCGCTGTCGATAGTGAAAAGCGTTCACGGTCATCTGTGTTTAATGAAAAGTCAGCGTTTTCACGAGCCAATACAAATAAGTCACCCTGATGTAGGTATTGAGTCGCATCGTTCGCATCATAACCTTCCAATGTATCCAGTGGAACTAATAGGCGATTACCGTTATCATCGGTTTTTATCATCCCTTCAAGTGAGTTATCTTGAGCAATGGCTTGTGACTCTTCACGTGTATAGCGCTGGTAATTTTGTACGCGAATTTCTTGTTTAGCTAAGTTGCGTGCAACTCGATTGGCGCCACCGGATCTTGAATCCATAATTTCCACTGCACCGTCCGCCCAATCAATGTTGATGCGATCTTGTCGAATGCTTTGTGTGTCTTTAGAGACAGTAACCATGAAACCTAGAGTATCGTCTAAGAACTTTTCTGAGAAACTCGCATTTAATCGATAGTCACTTTCACCGGCAAATTCATTGTGTCGAGCTTCAATTGTAAAGTTACGACGAGGTTTATTGAGATTTAATGGTTTTACCGTATTCAGGATGACGCTACCACCCAAAGAGCCTTCATCTTGATCGGCAGACGCTGTTTTTTGTACATCAATAGACGCTAAAATATCAGAAGAAAATGTACTTAAATCAACACTATTGTTTTGTCCTTCTTCTCCTGAAGGATCACTTAAGCCACCAGTTAATGCCACACCGTTCATTGATATTTGGTTCAGATGCGCTCCGGCACCACGAATTGAAATTCGCGTTCCTTCACCGCCTTCTTCTTGCACGGTAACACCAGTAACACGTGATAGTGCGTCAGCAATATTTTGGTCAGTTGATTTACCGACATCTTCGGCATGGATTGAATCACTCACACCGGCGGCAAAACGCTTAGCGTTCATGGCTTTACGTAAGCTGGCGCTAAAGCCAGTAATTTCGATGACTTCTACATCATCTTCTGCTTTTTCTTTGTCATCTTCTGGGGCCGCGTAAAGCGGGGTCGCCATAAATGAAGCTGCAATAGCAACCGAAATTGCTTTGAGTTTAAATTGATGTGTCATGTGGCCTCTCCACGTTGTTTTGACTGTGCTTTGTAGTGCTTAACAAGCTTAAATAAGCTGTTAGGTATTTTTATACCGAGTGATTCAATGCTGGTTTAACTAGCTAGGCTTAGTGAATAATTGTTAGGAGCTAAGCCTTAATTTGGATCGCTACGGTTTAAAAATTTGTATCAGCAGGGCGCAGCAATGCGGCGTTGACTAAAAATAGTCATCGCTTATGGCTGTATCCTGTTGAAGGGTTTTATTTACAAGCTTGAAACGTTAATGCTTGTGTCGGGCTTTGTTTTTGTATCTCGATTTTTCCATCGGTATTTGTCCATACGCTCGATATCGTAGTTTTCAAATTTCCGTTGGAGTAACCAGCGCGGTCGCTCGAGTGTTGACTCCCATTTAAACAATTGTTTAAACATGTCACGTACTCGTTGCGGATGCTGGGCGGCTAGGTTGTTGATTTCTTTCGTGTCGTCTGGCACGTAGTACAATTCTGCTGGTCTGTCTGGGTAGCGAATAAGTTTCCAATCGCCTTGGCGAATTGTCGCTCGTGTGTCTTTTTTCCAATATAAAGTGTCATGAGGGCGGCCTTGCTTTAAGCCATTTACGTAAGGGACTAAATCGACGCCATCAATATCTTTAATTGTGTCTGTGTCACCACCTGCGGCAGCATAAAATGTGGGCAGTAAATCCAATGTACTAACTGGCAGTGAATATTTAGTGCCAGCTTTGAGCTTAGCAGGCCATTTCATGATGTAAGGTACGCGTAAACCGCCTTCTAAGTGATTCGATTTTGTACCACTAAACGGGTCATTGATTGACGCATTTTTGTCTGTTGGGCCACCGTTATCATTGGTGAATACGACTAAGGTGTTATCTTCAATACCTAACTCTTTAAGCGTATTTAAAATTCGACCAGAAGCGCGATCCATCGCTAACATCATGGCTGCGTAAATTTTGCGTGTACCCGTTAAGTGAGGGAATTTGGCTAAATCTTCTTCTGTCGCTTCCATCGGTGTGTGGGGTGCATTGAAAGATACAAAAGCAAAGAATGGCGTACCTTCGTTATGCTTGCGTTTAATAAAATCGATTGCTTCTTCAGCTTTTGCGTCTGTGTAGTAGCCTTTTGGCTCTTCAAAGTTGCCGAAGTTACGTTCGTTTTTATTTAGATGATCGGCTGGCGCTTTAGGGTAAGCCCAAAAGCTGCGCGCGCCGCCGCGAAAACCGTAGAACTCGTCAAAGCCTCGGTTTAAAGGGTGGAATTTATCTGCACCGCCAACATGCCATTTTCCGTAATAAGCTGTAGCGTAACCTTGCTTTTTAAGGTAATCCCCCATGGTTTTGTGTTCAAGTGGTATACCCATCTCTATGCCGTCTTTTGCGGAGTTGGCACTCATGTAACCAGGGACATTGTTTTCTTCAAAACCGAAGCGTTGTTGGTATTTACCAGTGATTAAACCTGCGCGAGAAGGGCCGCAGGTTGGGTCGGTGACGTAGCCTTGAGTAAAGACCACACCCTGTTGGGCAAATTGATCAAGATTAGGTGTTTTGATTTCTGTGCTGCCATGGAATCCGAAATCGGCGTAACCGGCATCGTCAGTAAATAACAGAACAATATTGGGCTTGTGACTCGCGATTGCATCTTTAGACACTGAAGCGTGGCTGCCGCAGGTAAAGATGACCATCAAAACTAATAACTTAGTTAATCTCATCGATTTGTGTACTCATTTTTACTGTTTTTGGTTTAGCTAATTGAAGCTTGTGCTGGTAGCTTCAATGACTCGTATAAACTGTTTATTTGATTAAGCCGTTTTGACTCAGGTTGCCCTGACTCGATTTGTCTTAGCGGTTTAATTATTACTATTAAGTTTAGTTTAATTAATAGTAATCGTTTAAACATATGATGTTTATATTTGTAATTATTTAAACATATGATGTTTGAATAAGCAATATGTTATTTTTATGTAAATGCAAAAAGTCGAATGTTAGTTTTATTAAATACGGCAAGAATTCTTTACACCCGCCAATCTAGCTAGGTTTGAGCTGCGCATTTATCGTTGTTTATCGATATTAAATATCTCTTAATGAAATATTTTTTACCCTTAGTGTTGAACATCATATGTTTGATCATGTAGCATCTTTATTGTTGATTGGTGAGTACATAGCAATATTTTTATTTTTTGTTATCAATGTGCGAGCGAATAAACAAAAAAGTAAACACACAGCAGGCTTTGTTCGCAGGAAAGGGACAAAGCTAAAAAACAAGCACAACAAAACAAGGTTTCAAACAATGAAAAACAATCTAATCGCTGCATTTGCGGTGGTGGCTGCGTGCGCCAGTGCGCAAGCTGAAGTGATCCGCCCAACAGGATTTGATGCAGGTAAAGTACGTTGGCAAGAGTTAGGTAATAAAACGGATGATTTTGAAAGTGGGTCGTTAAACCCTGCGATTTGGCAAAATGCACCGGCTAGCTTAAACGTTGGTGCGTGGACATTTGATGCAAATAACGCATACGTGCAAAATGGTCGCTTAAATATTGAGGTCACTCAAGAAACCCACACTCGCTCTTTTCAAGATAGTTGTTGGGATGGTGTCGCAGGGGGCTCGTCTCGTACGGTTCAGCGCGAACTTTATTATAAATCTGGCGCTGTTCGTACAGCAGCAGAAGGCGTTTATGGTTTTTATGAAGCAAAAATTAAAGGCGTAGATATTTTCCCTGGTTTAAGTCCTGCATTTTGGTTGTACAGTGATGGGCACCCATTCCCAGATCGAAATGACCCGACTAAACAATATGTTGATTACAGTGAAATTGATGTCGTTGAGTTGCAGCAAGCCGATTGGCGTAGCCCAACTGACTTTGATGATGTTTTCGATATGGACCATAACCTTCATGCGCGGGTTGAAGAAAATGGTCAAATTGTTTGGAAACGGCCAAAGCCTAATCCTGAAGCTCAACTGCTCCATTATGAAGCACCGTTTGATCCGTCTAAAGACTTTCATACTTATGCGGTTGAAAATCGACCTGATCGTATTTCATGGTATGTCGATGGTGTTCTAGTCGGATCTAAGCCGAATAAATGGTGGCATCGTCCTATGCATGTCATCTTTTCAATGGGTTTACGTCGTCATTTAATTCGCTATAACCCCGATTGTCAGCGTGCGGATCCAAATCCAGATAACGTGATTAGTGAAGGTTTTCCAGAGCGTGCAACTATGCAGGTCGAATATCTTAAAACGTGGCAGGCATTGCCATCTATTTGGCTTGATGATCCGCAAAATTACACGTCAACCAGTTACCAAGCCGGTTCAACGATGGACGTGACAGTGAACTATCATGGCGGCAGTAACCACTATGTGGTGGCGGATAAATACAATGGAATTACGGTTAATTTAGTTGAAAGAAATGCCAATGGTGTTGTGGCTGTCGTGGCGTCTGCTAATGATGCTTCTGTTAGTCATGAAGAAAAACGTTATGCTGGGCAAACCGTGATTAGCTTAAACCTAGCAGGTGTTACGCCAACATCACAACTACCCAATGGCCATTACTATGCGCTAGCGCCAGTATTTCGTTCATCTAATGGCTCTGATATTTTCTTACAAAATGCTATTACCAACATCAATATTACCAATGGTAACTATGAGCCAGTAACAGGCGTAAATATTGCGCCAACTAGCATTTCATTAAATGTGGGCGAAACTTATCAGCTTTCAGCGAGTGTATTGCCTAATAATGCCTCCAATAAAAACGTGACTTGGTATTCATACAATGATGGTGTTGTCACTGTTGATCCTAGTGGTTTAGTCACTGCGATTTCAGCAAATTCAACACAAGTCGAAGTGACGACAGTTGATGGCGGTTATACGGATTCTGTAACTTTCAATGTCAATGGTAATCAATCTCCTAGTGACTTGTTAAGTAACCCAGGTTTTGAAGAGGGTAACTTAATGACTACGTGGGATGCGAGCTATGGAAATTCCAGCATTGTTACTAACAACGCCAGAACAGGTAATAGAGCCGGTTACTTAAATGGTAATGGCGCGTTACAGCAATTTGTTGATGTTACACCTAACACAACTTATACATTAACTGGCTGGGGTAAAGTATCGGCTAATGGGCAAGATGTGTTTATGGGAGTGAGTGAATACGGTGGCGCAACTCAAAATGCCTTGTTCACCAGCACTAACTACCAACAAAGAACCATTACTTTTACTACAGGTGCAACTAATACATCAGCAAAAATTTGGTTCTGGAATGGTGACGCTAACGACCGTGTTTACGCTGATGATTTTGTATTAACCAGCGAAGGCGGTACGGGTACAGTTTCTGTGACTGGTGTGTCGCTATCTGACTCGTCAATTAATCTTGAAGTTGGGGGTACTCGTTCATTGTTAGCTACAGTGTTACCCAGTAACGCAACCAATAAAAATGTAACGTGGTCTTCAACTAACAATAATGTAGCAACAGTGAATAATGGTGTTGTTACCGCGGAATCTGCTGGTACGGCGACTATACGCGTGACAACTCAAGATGGAGGGCATCAAGCCTCTGCCAGTGTCAATGTGTCTGGGTCAAATACATCTTGTAGTGGCGGATGGGTTTCGGTAACCGGTGTTAATTTAACTGCGCCTAGTCAAACCGTGGCTGATGGCCAAACTTTACAGTTGTCTGCACAAGTATTGCCTGCTTGCGCAAGTAATAAGAATGTGACCTACAGTTCAAGTAATACGTCTGTCGCTATTGTTAACAGCAGTGGTTTGGTAACAGCACGTAACCCAGGGACCGCAGTGATAACAGTGAGAACTAAAAATATGGGTCGTACCGACACTATGACGATTACGGTGACGGGTTCGTAACGATTAAGTGAGCTTATCGCAAGTTCGACTCTTTATATGTGTGTAAATTAAAAGGCCAGCTTGTGCTGGCCTTTTTTTAACAAATTATTAAAAACCCTTGCGCTTGATTTGTTTAGAGTCTAATATCTCAATAATATAAACATCATATGTTTATATTTTCACAGCAAACTAAACAAGTATCGAAACGACTATGAATAAACTCGTAAAAACGGCACCAGCATGGGTGTTGGGATTACTGAGTATGTCTGCTTTTGCAGATGTACCTAAGGGTATGGATGCTAATCAAGCTATATATGAGATTGTGGCTGATCGCAGCGATAATTTTAATGGCAATTCTTTAGACCCCAATAAGTGGGTAAATGCACCGAAGAGCCTTATCGTTGGCGCTTGGACGTTTGCCCCCGCTAATGCCTTTGTTAAAGATGGCGTGTTGAATATTGCCGCGACACAAGAAACCCATACCCGACCTTTTCCTGATGTTTGCCAAGGTGGTAAAACAGTAGACCGTACTTTGTATTATAAATCGGGTGCTATCCACACGCATGCTAAAGGTGTTTATGGGTTTTACGAGGCGAAAATTAAAGGTGTAAAAATTTTCCCTGGGTTAAGCCCTGCTTTTTGGCTGTATAGCACGGATCATCCTTACCCTGATAGGCATGTGTCAGGTTCGGTTGATTATAGTGAAATCGATATTGTTGAATTGCAACAAGCGGATTGGCGAGCACCTGGCGACGAAGATCCGATAAATGTGATGGATCATAACCTGCATGCGCGAATAGTGGGTAAAAATGGCAAAACATTTTGGCGTCGTCCCAAACCTTACCCTGAGGCCCAGTTATTACATTACAAAGCGCCGTTTGATCCATCAAAGGATTACCATACTTATGTAGTAGAGAACCGTAAAGACAAGATTTCATGGTATGTTGATGGCGTATTAGTTGGCTCTAAACCCAATTTATTTTGGCATCGCCCTATGCGTGTGATTTTATCAATGGGTTTACGCCGCATGTTTATTAAATACAACCCTAAATGTCAAAGAGCGGATCCTAACCCTAATTATGTTGTACAAGACGGTTATCCTGAAGATGCAACGATGAAAGTTGACTATGTGAAAACATGGAAAGTACAACCGTCACTTTGGTTGCAAAATACTGACAGTCTTAAGTCTGTTAAAGCGGGAAGCACAATCGACGTGCAACTAGGTTATCACGCGGGTAGTGACTATCACGTGGCAGAAAGTGAATACAATGGTTTGTCATTAAACTTAGTGGAAATGAGTCAATTGGGAGTCGTTGATATTGTCGCTTCAGCTAACGACCCATCTGTTGCTTGGCAAGAGAACCGTTACGCAGGGCAATCAAACATTAAATTAGATTTAAGCTCAGTTAAACCAAGTAGTGACCTACCAAACGGCAATTTTTATGCATTGTTGCCCGTATTTAAATCGTCTAACGGTCAAGATATATACTTGCGCAAACAAGCTCATAAAATAACATTGCTTTAAGATTTATACTTTCATAAACCGTCCTGTGTACTCTAGCGAGTACTCCGACACAAAAGTTCTGACATGTTGTTGAGCTCGTTTTTATTAGCAATCTAAGTAGAAAAACGTGTGAGATTAAAGATCCGTTCCATCGTTGGACTGAATTTGGGCCGAATTTATTTCGGCTAACCCAAGGTTTGCCGATGTAAAATTGACCCTACAATTTAGCAAGTGGTTATAAATTCAACAGTTCAAAACTTTTGAGTTAAGGTGCGAGTATGATAATTCGCAGGACTGTACTCAATTACATCTATTATCGTTGCACAGCCCCGTTAATTATTAATTTGCATCTAGTTACAAACATCAGCATTTTATCTATATGTATGATGTTCCAAAACGCCTAATTTTTACTATTTTTAATTGGCTGCTGTAAATTGTTGCAGTAGAATGGATTTACATGTAAACGCATGTAGCGCTGACAAACTATATTGGTTTCAACTGTTAACAATATGATTTTGTTAGACTTTACGATCAAACACGCATCAACAGCTGAAAACCCAATAATAAGAAGGCCTATAAACATACAGGCTAAGTTTATAAAGCTGTTGAATATATGAACATCCTATGTTTATATTATTGTAACGAGAGTTTTAAATAATAGTAAAAATTAGCCATGAGTGAATTAGTTTATTACGATCTTAAACGCGCAGCGACCATGACACCGAGTTTATCGGTTCAGGTTGCTCGTGAGTTAGGTCGCCGTATTGTTGCAGGTACTTACGAGCCTGATACGTTAATTGATGACGAGAATGCGCTGGCTCAACGTTATCAAGTGAGCCGCGTTGTTATTCGCGATGCAGTTAAAATATTAGTGGGTAAGGGGTTATTAGATGTTCGCCGGGGGATTGGTACGCGTGTTCGTCCACGTAACCAATGGATTCTACTCGACGATGATGTTCTGGCTTGGCATATTACTGCGCCACCTAATGAACATTTTTTGACTCAGTTAATGGACATTCGCCGTTCGTTTGAACCTAAAGCGGCACGTTGGGCGGCCGAGCGTGCAACTGACGAAAACTTGAAAGAAATAGAAGCGGCTTTAGTGGGCATGGAGCAAGAAAAAGGCTCTATTGAAAACTTTATTATTGCTGATGCGCTTTTCCACCGTTCAGTTTTGCGCGCAGCTCATAATGAATTTTTAACCGCGATGGAAGGCGTTATTTATTCTGCGCTATTGGTGAGTGTGCGCATTACTAACCAAGATCCACGTGAAAACGAAACTTCAATTCCATTTCATCGCGAAGTTTATGAAGCGATTGCCGCTAAAGATGGTGACAAAGCAGAGCGTTTAACAGAAGCTTTATTAGGTGACGCGACAGCGCGTTTGAAAGATAAAGACTTTAAAGCTTAATCGCATTCCATATTAAAAAGGAAGCTAACTGGTATCGGCTTCCTTTTTCTATTGTTCTTCTGTTGTTTTTACTGTTTTGCTGTCTTACCCAAGCAAAATTGTCTATTTAGGTACATACAACACAGTAATGCCAGTAGCCACCAATTTAATGAACCGCCGCCGCTACTACTATTACTATTGTTGTTATCTGTATTATTGCTTGCGCTAGAGACAGTAACCCGCACACTGGCGCTGGCGGTCGCGCCATCTTGATCTTGAATACTGTAGTTGATGATTTCGTTGCTGGCGGTGCTAGGGGCAAAATAGCGAATTTGATTATTGATTATCTCTATTTGGCCATTGCCGGTTATTGTCGCGTCGACAATCGTAAGGGTATTGCTTTCTATATCGCTGTCGTTTGCCAATACGTTGATATCTATCGTATTACCGGCTTGTACACTGGCGGTGTCATTACTCGCTATTGGTAAATCGTTAATGGCATTAACGGTAATTGTGGCTAATTTTTCGTTGCTGTTCGATATACCGTCATTCACTTTAATTGGCACTAACAAATTGCCATTAAAATTTACATTTGGCGTGATTGTGGTGCCAGATACTTGATAATCATTACCTGCGGTAATCATGATGGTTAATGGATCTTGGTCGTCATTACTGACATCGAGATCGGCTAATTTAATGGTGATGGCCGTATCTTCGTTGGTTGTGAGTGGTAAAATAGCGTTAAGTACGGGGACTGTGTCAACAAAGTTCACTGTGACTGTGACGGAGCCTGTGCTAGTCCCCCCCTGATTGTCGCTCACTTGATAACTAAAGGTTTCGTTAGTAATGGCGCTGTTGGCATTAAAGCGGATCTGATTATTTTCAATGGAAACCGTATGGACTCCGGTGTAATTAATACTAGCCAATGTTAAAGGATCAGACTCAATATCAGTGTCATTGGCGAGAACATCGATTAAGTTACTGGTGTTGTCCGCCAATGTTGCGTTATCGCGAGCGACTAAAGGGGCATCGTTGACAGGCGTGACAGTTAAATTAAATGAGAAAGTATCACTGTCTAATTCACCATCGTTAACCTTGGCCGATACGGTTAAATTGCCGTTGAAGTTATTAGCTGGGGTAATTTGGTTATTTTGCACCGTATAGTTGTCGCCATTGAGTACTATTAGACTCAGCGCATCATTTTCAGTGTCTTGGGTTGTAAATTGATTGATAGATAACGTGATAGGCATATCTTCGTTAGTCGTTAGATTATCAACTCCTTGAATAATTGGCTTAGTATTGCTAGCGGCTACCGTAAAACTAAGTTGCCCTGTGGCTGTGCCGCCGTCTGTATCACTGACGGTATAGATTAAGCTATCGGCCCCGACTGTATCACTTGCCACTATCTGAATTTGATTATTAACTTGGCTTACGCTGTGGGGGCCAGTGTAAGTAATTTGGCTGATCTGTAATAAGTTGTTGGCGGTTTCAGTATCATTGTCGTTGGCGAGCACGTCAAACTTCAGTGTTTGACCTGTTAGCAAGCTTGCAACGTCGTCAACTGTGGTTGGTAGGGCATTAATTGTGATCAACATAGTGGCTTGACTACTTGTATTATTACTTTCGTCACTGACTGTTAAACCGACGGATAAACTCCCTGAAAATTGATCGTTGGGGATCACCGTTGTCCCTTGTACTTGATAGTTGTTGCCTTCTAAGACATTGAGCGTAAATACTGTGCTGTCGTTGTCATCAATAGTGACATCGTTGAGCGATAAGGTAATGTTGTCACCTTGGTTCATTTTCTTAGTGGTAACTTGCCTAATATCTGGGGTATCTTGCACCTGAGTATTACTGATTGATAAACGGGCGGGGGCAATATTGTAAAATACATTGTCGCTACATTTGACCATAACACGGGCTTGATTCACGTCAATGTTAGGTACGGTAACTGTTTCATTGCCATCGTTAGCTGTTTGGATGGTTAACGCCTGAGTAAAGGTTATGCCATTATCGGTTGATAACATAATATCCACTTGGCTACAGGATATTGGTGCTTGATCTGTGTTAGCGACTTGCCAATTAATCGTTAAGTTATCATTGCCATTTAAACTTTTATTAATCGCAGGTGAGGTGACAGTGAATGGACCCGCACTGGCTTCGACCTGTATTTGTGTACTATCGTCGCCAATACCGCCTTTATTGTCTCGTGATAAAAAGCGAAAATTAAGTGTGCGATCCGTTAATGGGTAGGTTTCTCCTAACACTAAATTGCCATCAATTACATCCTGTAGGCGAGGAAAGTAACGGACTTTGCTGTTACCGGGTTGATAGGCGCGAAATAATGGGCGAGTGCCATCATCAATCATATCGGCAGGAGAACTTGATGCTAAGCCTTTGTCGAATTGTTCCCAGCTATAGGTTAATACATCATTGTCGGCGTCTGTCGCGTTGCCAGTTAAAACAAAAGGGGTATTGGCAGGAATAGTAAAGTCTTGCCCTGCATTGCTAATGGGCGCATGGTTTAATGAATTTGATGTATTACCACAGGTTGCGCCAGCACCATTGTTAACAAAGTTGTTTATTTCATCGAGGGAAATAGAATGAAAAAAAGCCAAAGAGCCGGATTCAATATTTTGTGAATCACAAATACCAGCATAAGACATAATACTTGAACCGCTGCCTGTTTCGTAGGCGGTTGATGCATTGCGCGAGCCATCGCAAAATTCGTCAGTACCGTTAAAGCTATGATTCGCGCCCATTTGGTGACCGATTTCATGCGAAGCTAATTCAACCGCAAAGACATCACCAGTTGGGTTTTCTAGTCCGGTTGCGGCAGAGGCTTTGTGGCCCGTTAAACAAGTTACCCCAACACCGGCTAACCCGCCGTTACCGGTTAAAAATACATGACCAATGTCATAGTTTGCATCTCCAATTTGCGTGTCCAGTAAGGTTTGGTTAGCGGTTAAATCTGCTTCCTCTGGTGAATTAGCAAAAGGATCTGTGTTCGCGTTAGTTTGTAATAATGTTGAATTATTGGCTATTAGCTGAAATTGGATGCCAAACTCTTGTTGGTAAACTTGGTTAACGCGATTCATAGTCGTGACGATGGCATTTTGCGCGGCAGAAACACTACCAAAAAAATCTGTGTATTCAGCTGATGATGCGATGGCGATCCGATAAGTGATATTTTGCAAGGTGGTATTGCTGTCTGTAAATGAGCCTCGTTTGGCAAGGGTAATTGGCGTGGGCTGAAAATGCTGGATCACAGAGTCAACGAAGCGTAATTTTTGTTTCGGTTGCGGATAAAATGCCACTAGATCGGGAGACCCTTTGATTGCATCAATAAAATAAAGCTCGCCATTAATTTGATACATACCATTAAAACCCAATTCACCTATATCAAACCGTCCCGTATTTTGTTCCGCGCCTACTTGAGTGCCTTTAAAGGTATAAATGCTAGGAGTAAAGGAATGAAAGCTTGATGCGTAGATAGGCGAATAGCTTATTTTATATTGTATGGTTTGGTTATTGGGGGCCGGTAAGGTGATAACTAAAGCTGATGAGTCTGAGTGAGTTGCTAACAGTGTTAATTGGTTTTTAATGATTGAGACATCAGTTTGTAAATAAGATTCATCTAGCCGTTGTGCACTGGGGTGCAAAGCTACACTGTCTTGTTTGCCTGCTAGTTTTATCCATTGCCAATTTTGCTGACTATTGGCTAAAACTAAGTGTGATTTAAAAATGTGAGCAAGCAAGATAAATAAAAACAGACGGAATAATGTGGTTTTCATAGTGAACTTCATGAATATAGTGGGAGTGGGTCAGCGCGCTTTAATTAATTTAGTGTAGTCGAAAATGACTATAGGCGTATTAGAAACGACGAAGGTTTATCGGTAATTGTGACTGAGTTAAATTAAATTGTTAAATTGAGGTCGCCAAAGGGCTATGGGCAAGAACGAACTAAACGATATTGGCGGAGTTAATTGCCAATATCGTTTAATTTAATGGGTATAGTTAATAGTATAACTATTAATTAAATAGTTTACCTAATTTCCAGAAACCACCGCCTTTAGACGTATTTTGTTCCAGGTAACCAACCCAGAGTTGCGCTAAAGACTGTTTGGCTTCCATACTAAATTCAGGTTGCAATACAGTGAGGTTAGGTGAAGATAATATTTCTGCTAGCTTTTCTGGCGGTGTCGAAATTTGCCACAAGCCTAGTAACATAGCGTAACTTCTCACCAGTAATTGACTACAGGTTTCATCATCTTCTATTTCAAGTTTTTTTGCTAATTCTTGACCAGTCACTTGTACCATTTGAGCCATACGGTTTTTAAATGCGATTAAAATATCTTTATCGACATTTTGTTCAATAACCGAATGACTTAGGCTGGCTAAACGGAAAAATTGAGGCTGTTGTTCAACGTAGTGGCAAAGCGCTTGGATTATATGATCAGCATCGGGTTTATCTTCGGTAATTGCGCCGGTTATATCGGCATACCAATTTTTGTAGTGCTGCTCTAATAACGCTAAAAATATCTCTTCTTTACTTTTGAAATATAAATAAACGGTTCCTTTAGCTATTCCGGAATGGTTAGCGATTGCAGCAGCTGTAGGTAATAAGTCAGGATCTAAATCAAACAGCTGAGCAGCAGTTGTTAAGATAAGTTCGCGTTTTTGCTCTTTATCTTTGGCTGAGCGAGCACGTTTACTTTTTTCTTGGGGGGCTGGAGCTTCGGCAAGCATAGCAAATATCCTTATTATAAAAATCTTCGGTAAATCGCATGTTATTTACCTTATCAGCATCTCGGAATTACACGAAAATACGAGTTGTAGACTCAGATTATTTTTTAAACTATATGATGAGGGTTCATTTTGCAAATGTCTTGCTAAAAATCAATGAACTTTATCGGAATAATAAGATACTAAAATAAACTAATATAGTCTTTTCGCTCAGGTTTTATGGTTCATTGTCAGCGCTTACTCTCGACTTTGCTTACATGGATGTAAGTACTTAGGTTTCGTCGGGAACAGGAAACCTGTGGCTCCTGCGTCGTCCTAATACCTAAATCCACTTTCTTCCATTGAGAGCGGCAGCCCCAATCACATAATAAAGCATATGCTCAGGGATCTCGAAGCTTGCCTGCATGGATGCAGGTACCAAAAGTAGGCGCTTTAAGCGAGGGGCGAGAGCAGGGCGCGGTAGCTTTGACGGCTTTGCTTACAGGGATGTAAGTACTTAGGTTTCGTCTGGAACTAGAAGCCTGCCCCTAAAACCCGATCGCTTAGACTAATAGTTTAAGCCAAGTTATTAATTTAACAGGCGTTATCATATCCTATTTTTGTCGCTGCCAACTTGATTAACAATTACAGCTAATAATTAAAGCGTGAGCTTGTCGTCATTTACGTAACTTAATCGTAATTTTTAACTTAAATTGTTAGTTAAATTGTATTAATTGGTATATTGTGTAGATATTAAATAGCGTGCTGAGGTTGTACTAAATGGCTATTAAACGTAGAGAATCTGTTAGCGAAGCAAATGACTTAATGACAAAAGCTATTGCTTTATTGCGAAACTGGGAAGTACCGACAGACCCCATTAATTTTGCTGTTGCTTACGAAGTAGCAAAAGGGACAAATAAAGGGCTCATGGAAAAGTATGAGTTATTTATGTTTAGCGGCAGAAAAGTTGATAATTATTGTTTAGAGCAATGGCAACTTGAGTTTTTACAATCGCAACAACTGAATCAAGCAGGTTTAATATCCAGTTTAGATAAAGTATTAACTGATGTTCAAAACCATGTGCGCACTAGCGGCGGTTCAGTAGACAACTTTTTAACTGATATTGATTCAAGTATGAGTCAGTTAAGTGGCATTAAAAATGCTGATGATATCAAAACACCTCTTAAATCTATTTTAACCGCGACTCAAACATTAAAGTCTGAACATGATCAATTGAAAGATCAGTTAGCGGTTTCTCAATCTGAATCTCAAGCTCTCAAATCTGAATTAGATAAATTACAACGAGAAGCAACGACGGATACGTTAACCAGTTTACTTAACCGTAGAGGGCTAGAGCAGTATTTGCAATCGGTAGGTTCCAAAACCATGAAAGCCATGGTGCTGGATATTGATCACTTTAAACGTTTTAATGATACTTTTGGCCACCTTATTGGCGATGTTGTTATTGCAAAAGTAGCTGATCAATTAAATAAAGCGCTGCCAGACGACGCTAAAGCGATACGCTATGGTGGAGAGGAATTTGTTGTAGTTAGCCCCGAGCAAAACTTAGATGCAATGAAAGCGTTAGCTGAGCGTATTCGTTTGAAAGTTTCTAGTATGAAGTTGATTAATGGTAAAACTAAAGAAAGATTACCTACCATTACGGTTTCATTAGGCGTTGCTGAGCAATCTAAAGATGAAACTTTCGAGGCCCTTATTTCACGTGCGGATGAAGCTCTATACAAAGCAAAAGAAAATGGTCGAAACCAAGTTCAACTAGCCATTTAACGTTAATTCTAACAGCCTTATTTAATAGGCCGAAAAAGCAGGCCTATTATTTCCATCTTGTTTTATTGTTGACATTAATAAGTTAACTCTTGTCCTTCCCCGATAACTGAGCTAATCTGTTGTTAACAGTCTAGTCAAAGCGATCAGGTTTTAGGGGAAGCCGTCAAGCTTCGAGACCCCATGAGCATATGCTCTATTATGTGATTGGGGTGAGTAAGCGCCGACAATGAACCATAAAACCTGAGCGAGAAGACTATATTTCAATGGAATGAATGTTCAATATATATTTAGCTGAGCAAATTTTATGAAAGTACTTTGCCAGTTATAGATAACCTCAACTCTGGATAATAAATCCGTTTCTGGAGGCTATTTGAACCAATAACTGCGTTAAGTTTACTTGCAATAGGCTAGCTATTGACGCGTAAACTTGCCTTGTTCTTGGCTCAAATTTCTCTCCAGAAATAGAAAATAACTATTGTATGGTTATCGGGAGTTGTTAACGGACTTAAATTGATGGTAATAATTTTTATCGTCGCAATTCTTAACCAGAGTTGAGGTTAAATAGATTATGAGGCAAGCTTCCATGAAAAAAATCTCACTTTTATCCTTTCTTTTTGTTGCTTTGAGCCTGTTTGTTAGCGTTTTTGCTAGCGCGCAAAACCTTGATGCAAATGCTAATTACTATATTCGAGGCAATAATGTAGGCCCATGGCAATTTGCTTTGCAGTTTGGTCAAGTCGAGTTGCAAGACAAAAATGCCAAAACGGCTAAAGGTAGTTTGATAGCTAAACCGGCTAAAAAAAACAGTATTGGCGATGCTTTGCGTTTAACCTGGAACCCCAAAGGCATTAAAAATGAGTGGGGATCAGAAAACAAAAACGTATTAACTGCAACGTTAACCAATTCGCAGTGGCACACTGACTTGAGCAGTGTGGTTAATGGTGCTGCCTTGTCTTTTGATATTCGTGTAATTAAACCACCTAAAAAAGTGGTGGAGTTAACAATGGAAAGTGCATGGAACTGGCAGCAGCGCAGCACAATACCATTGAAAAATGTATTGCGTCGTTTACCTAAGAAAAAATGGACAACGGTACCTATCCCTCTTAAATGTTTTGACAACGGTAAGCTCGACTTTTCAAAAATAACCACGAGTTTTATGCTTTATTCACAAGGTAAAATGGATATCGAAATCGGTGATATTCGTTTAACCGCGTTTCCTGCTGATAAAGTAAAATGTTAACTTAGGTTGATAATTAGGTTTATTACTTCGCCGAATTTGTTGCATATAAAGCGGAAAATGCGCTAATTGCGAGTGTCTAGTTTAAATATAATGCTTGCAATTATTTGCTGTCGTATCGAATGCAACAGATAGCCTGTTTATGAGTTAAATAATTTTTATTTGACTCAACTTATTAGGGTTTTACGTCGAGGGTAAAACCTTAATCTTTACGGTTCGTGGACAATCACGAACCATTTTTTCTATTGTTATTTATATTTTTTAATCCTTTTTCTTTTTTCAATTATCTTCTTGATTCAATCTTACGCATTCTAATTAGTACTATTCCAATTTAGTTTTGATTAATTGACATTACTCTGCAGATCGAGGCTCGCTCAAAGCGCTTACTTTCGGTGCCTCGACAAAGGTTGCAGATATTAGGCGATGTGGCAGCTGGAAACCACGCTTGTAGCAGCATTGCTGCTATTGTCGAAATAAATTTCGACCTACACTGGTTTGATTTTTCTACTCATGCTAAGCATCCAACTGATCATTTCTTTATTGAAAAAGGACTGTGTTTAAAGAATACACAAAACAAAAATTCAATTTGAAAACTGACATGTTCATTTTTGTTTGATATTGTTAATGTGTATTTGATTTTTTCTTTCTGTATATGAATATTTATTGCGCTGGTTATAAAATTGTCCAATTCGTTTTGATTTTTGCTTTTTTAATCACTTCTTGTGGTGAAAACCCAAAGCCAGAACCTGATATTAACCAACCCGCCGTCGCTGCAGGTAAGACTAAGCAACGAGAAGTCGATTTTAATTTTGGTTGGAAATTTATTTTAGCAGATGAAGAGAACGCCCAATCTGTTACCTATAAGGATGATCATTGGCAAGCTATTAGATTGCCACATGACTGGAGTATTGAACTAGCGTATACCCAACAACAAACCGCAGGTGCAACAGGGTATTTGCCAGGTGGTATAGGTTGGTATCGTAAACAGTTTAAAACACCTAAAAGTGACATGAGTCAAATCCTGTTTGATGGCATTTATAACCACTCCAAGGTTTGGATTAATGGTCATTTACTCGGATATCGCCCTTATGGTTATGTGCCGTTTCACTATGATTTGACTCCTTATTTATATCGAGATGGGCGCATTAATACGCTAGCTGTGCGGGTTGATCGTAGTCGTTACGTCGATTCACGTTGGTATACAGGCTCGGGTATATACCGCAATGTGAAACTAATTAATACCGATAAAATTCATGTTCCGATTTGGGGGCAATATGTGACGACACCGCACATCGATAACACGGATGCTCAAGTGCAGGTACAAACTGAACTCAAAAATTCATTAAATAAGTCAGTCGAAATAGACGCGATTACTGATATTCAGGAATTATCTGGGCAAGTTATTACAAGCCGTAAAACTACAGCGACGCTAGACGCGAATCAAATGACAGTTGTAAAGCATCATTTGAATATTAATCATCCTAAACTGTGGGACGTTAATAATCCTAACTTGTATTTGGCTACTACTCGTTTTTTACACAAAGGTAAACTAGTTGACCAAATCACAACGCGCTTCGGCATTCGCAGTTTTCGAAATGATCCGGCACAAGGCTTTTTCTTAAATGGACAGCCATTAAAAATTAAAGGGGTTAATTTACATCATGATGGCGGATTAGTTGGCGCTGCTGTACCTAAAGGCGTATGGCAACGACGATTAACCACTCTGAAGCAAGCTGGTGTTAATGCCATTCGTACCGCACACAACGCTCCGTCGCAAGCGTTTCTTGAACTTTGTGATGAAATGGGTTTTTTAGTTCAAAATGAAATATTTGATGAATGGGACAACCCCAAAGATAAACGTAAAAATTTCAATTTGTCAGGCGCTAGCGATTATGTATCACAAAGCTATAGCGACTATTTTGCTGAATGGGCTGAGCAAGATTTAAAAAATACACTTAAACGTGATCGTAATCATACGTCAATTTTTCAATGGAGTATTGGTAATGAGATCGAATGGACTTATCCTCGTTATACCAGTTCAACGGGGTATTGGGATAAAGATAAGCCGCATGGGGTTAATTATTATTGGACAGCTCCTTATCGTACACCAGAACAAATTAAAACCATTTTACAAAGCAAACCGATAAAAGGTGCTGAATTGGCTAAAACGGCACAAAACTTGGCTAAATGGGTGCGAGAAATGGATGAGACTAGAGTGGTTACCGCTAATCTTGTTGTGCCGTCTGTTAGTCAATTGACGGGGTATGGACAAGCCTTAGATGTCATTGGTTATAGTTATCGACAAGCAGTTTATGAATATGGCCGCAAACACTTTCCAGATAAAATGATTTTAGGCACGGAAAACTGGGTGCAATGGCACGAATGGCTGCAAGTTCTCAATAAAAACTATATTGCGGGTATTTTTGTTTGGACTGGGATCAATTATTTGGGTGAATCTAATGGTCGTTGGCCTAAAAAAGGTTCGGGCTCAGGCATGTTAGATTTTGCTGGGTTTACTAAACCGAGTTATCACATGATGAAAACGGTTTGGAGTGATGAACCGCACATTTATGTGACGACTATCCCCATGGCAGACTCTGAGTATAAAGTCGAGAATGACAAAATAGTTGAAAAAGTCAAAGACAGTTGGAAGCGAGAAAAATGGGGTTGGCGCGAGGTAAACCAACATTGGAATTATGCTGAACCAGAACTCATATCGGTCGAGGTCTATACCAATGTCGAGCAAATTGAGTTGTTTTTAAATGGTAAAAGCTTAGGTGTACGCCATTTAGCAGATAACGCTGACCGTATTTTAAAGTGGGCTGTTCCTTACCAAAAAGGCGAGCTAGTTGCACGTGGAAAGGTTGACGGCAAACCGATTGAATATCTCGTTCGTACTGCGGCTAAACCTGCCGCTATTAAGTTATCTGTAGATAAGTCTGAGATAGTCGCGGATCGATACGATGTTGCCCATATCACCGCTCAAGTTGTTGATGAAAATGGTATTCCAGTTCAACACCAAGAAACGCAATTACAATTTAGTTTAAGTGAACAGCTTCGTTTGTTAGGTGTTGATAATGGCGCCAGTGACAATATTCAGAAGCACTTAAATACCCAGATCACAACGCACAAGGGTAAGGCGTTGTTGATAGTGCAAAGTAAACAGCAGACTGGGGTAGGGATAATTAAAGCACAAGCTGAAGGTTTATTAGCCGACAAAATATCATTCGAGCTTAAAGACGAGTAAACATAAACATTAAGCAAGGTGCGTAAGAGCCTTGCTTTTGCCATCATATGCACACCATAATTACGTCTTTACCGACAAAATCTGATTTTTTACTTTTGCCGAACCGACAGCTAACTTTCTATCACTTTATGCGTTTTGCTTGTTTGTTTTTTACAATGAGCTTTAGCGTATTTGCTAACGTAGAACCAAGTCACTATAAATTGGCTGAGCAATCTTTTAATGGCGAGCAAGGGTTTATCGAAGTCAGGGCCAAAGTCAACGATGTTGCGGTTAACGCTATTCTTGATACAGGAGCAGCTGCGCATGTGATGAGTCAAGGTTTAGTCGATAAACTCAATATTCAGGTTAGTCAATCCACTAAGGCTAAAGTGAAAGGTGTTGTACACACTGCATCCCTGCCTTTTGTTAATGGCGTTAGCATTGAATTATTAGGGCAAAGTGCTCAGTACAATCAGGTCATTGTCGCGCCCAATTTACCTTTTGACTTAATTATTGGCCTGCCTTTTCTGGTCAATAAGCGTGTACAAATTAATTACCCTAAGCAAAGTATTAGTTTGCTTAATCCACATTCAGGTATTTTGCTGCAAGTTGCTAATTTACGATTTAAGCGAAAAAATAATCTTTTGTTGATTAATACCCAAATTAAAGACGTAGAGTTAAATTTAGTCTTGGATACAGGTAATAGCGCAGGAGTATTACTTAATCGAGATATAGCCGTTCAACATAATTGGGTACAGCAATATCGGCAAAAAGCGGGCAGTATTCGAGGTGTTTTTATGCAAGCTGTGTCGACTAGTGTGTTAACCGTGCCAAGAGCACGTATTGGCCCAATTAAACTAACTAATGCCATAGTTGAAGTGCCAGAACAATCACATACCTTGTCAAACTTAAATCGTGGCTATCATGGTGATGGTTTGATTGGCAATACCATGCTCAATAATTTTATTTTAACTATTGATTATGACAATGCGATTGGTCATGTGTTTGTCCCTTAGGGGATGTAGATTTAATTAGCTGTGGCCTTAATTCTCCTTAGTCTTAAGAAAGGAGATAAATTCAAAAGTAAAGTTGCAACGTTAATAAACAATGGTGTAGATCAATAATAAAAACCACCTTTTCAATTATTATTTTGTCGTGAGTTTCAATATGAGTTGTTTGAACGCGCTATGTCAAAATCGGAAGGAATGGCTGCTAGCCACATTATTTTTGTTAGTGATACACAAGGCCAATTGCGTTATGTTTCGCAAAATTTTGTATCGCTAACTGGGAAAGCCCAACAAAGCTTAATTGGTGAAAGTTGGCAAAATTTACTGGTGGCAGATGTGCCTGAACTAGTAAAGCAAGAAATTAAACAAACGTTAGAGGCCGGCTTATCTTGGCAAGGTGTTATTGCGTTTAAATCTGCTCAATCTAGTCGTATATGGCTAAATGTTTTTATTACGCCAGAATATAAACAAGGGCAAAGAGTTGGTTTTCAATTTATTTGTACCTTGGCTAAAGATAATATTACTTCTCGTGCAGAAAAAACTTATAGGGCATTAAACAAAAGAGAGTATTGGGCAACGTTTGAACTATCCACTTTTAGTAAACTCTTTTTGTTGATAACGATCACCTTAATTGCCCAAGGCTTTATCTTTTGGCAAATGGGGTGGATTGTTTCCTTTATTGTTGCGATTAGCTCGGTTACACCTATCGTAATATTTTGGCAAGATATAGTGCCAACCGCTAAACGTGCACAGCAATTACAAACCGTGTTTGATTCAGTATCGCGAAAAATTGCTTTTGGTAAGGGAACAGCAAGTGTATTCGATTTTAATTTTTGTTTAATTAAAACTAAAATACGAGCCATTCTTGAGCGAACACTAGAAGCCGCCCAACCAATCGAAAAAGTGTTGTTAAGTGTCAAATCAGGCATCCATCAAACTCGAGAAAATCTTGACTTGCAACGTAATGATATTCAACAGCTTGGGGTAGCCATGGGGCAGATGCAAGCATCTACGAATGAAATAGCCATTAATACCGTCAACGCAGCCCAAAACTTAAACCAAACGTTGAGTCAATGTCAGCGTGCTCAACAAGAGATCTTTCATACAACGACCAAAATTCAAGCGTTAGCCAAAGAGGTTGATGCAGCGTCAAACGCTGCAGATAGTTTGACAGCTTCTGCAAATAGCGTAGGGGAGTTAATGGAGGACATTCAGTCGATTGCCGATCAAACTAATTTATTGGCGCTTAATGCTGCAATTGAAGCCGCACGAGCCGGTGAGCATGGCCGTGGTTTTGCCGTAGTCGCAGACGAAGTGCGTAATTTATCGTCTCGAACTCAAGAGTCGGCAAAGGATATCCATCAGCGACTATCGACTATGTTAACGACAATTGCTCAGTGGGTTGAGTTAATGGCACAAAATAAACAACAAGCCAATCATTGTGTAGAAAGCGCTGAAACATCCAATAATGAAATAGCCAGTGTGGTTAATAAAATTCAAAGTGTAACAGATAGCGCCAATCAAATTGCAACAGCGGCAGAAGAGCAGAGCGTTGTTAGCGGCGAGATTAACACTCGAATAATTCAAGTCGACAGTGCGGTTTCACAAACATGGCAAAATATGGATAGTGTTAGTGAACAAATGCAAACGTTAGCGTTAGCCGTGGATAATATCACTGGGGTGGTAAAGACGTTTGTACCGGAAAAAATCTCATAGATTGTAGAAACCCAATAAAAGAGAGGGAGGTTTCTTACTTTTTTGGATAGTACTTAAAGCTTTTCAATTAGCCAAGTATGATTATCGATTGCGGCTTTAGAGAGCATAAATTCTATTTTGGCGGATTTTTTATCTATTTTATGTAGAAAAACCAATGAAAACTCTCCATTTTCAGTCTGGATTCGCGTCGCTATTAAATTTTTAAGTGCCTTTGCCGTGAGTGGGTTGTAAGTTGACTGGAAGTGGCCGTTGTTATTTAAAGCCAATTGAAAAAGCTGAGCATTGGTCATAAGAATAATGTGGGTTTAATCTATTTTTATACGTGTTTATCAATATGAAGTGGCTGTGAAAAATGAATTGCCAATTTATCTTAAACCTCAGCGAGTATTAACAGACTAGCTTTAACTTGCTGAGGCTTAAATAAATATTAAATTTAAGCTTTGGCTGTAAATTGCACTTGGTATTCGCCTAAACCTTCGTAACTAATTGTGGTTGGCTGATCAAATGCGACTTCGACGATCCCACAGAAAGAACCGGTAATAATGGCTTGACCAGCCAGCAAATCAATACCGCGTTCACTCATATAATTGACAAACCAATACAAAGGTTTATCTGCTTGACCGTTTGGATGCACGCCTGAAAATGCTCGGTCATCACCTGGTTGATTCACTTTTATAGTCATTTCGTTAGCGTTAAATGCGGCTTGTTTGTCTAGCTCAGGACCAATAAATAGGCCTTGATTGACCATGCAATCGGCAAGTTTTTCAAAATAGTCTGCTTGGCTATCTGTGGCATATCTGGCTTGCATAAGCTCTAGTGCCATATGGGTTGAACTGATCGCTTCTTTGATTTCGCTTTCGCTATACCCACCTTCTTTTGCCGGTAAGTCTTTACCGAGAATAAAGGTGATTTCAGGCTCTAAGCGCGCACAATCATTGTCAGCAAATAATTCACAAGAAGCGCCGCTTTGTTTGCTGTTTTCAAATATTGGCGCTGCAATGACTTTCCCTTCTGCAGGAGGGAGTAAGCATTTCCAACCACCCACTTTAAGCTGTTGACTCATTTCGGCGTGGATAGCAAAAACATCATCCAAAGATGTAGGGCGAATTGATTCATCTAGCCTAGGCGCTTTTGTTCCGGCAACGCGGCGACTTAATAATTCGTTTGCTGCTTGAAGAGGATTACTCATGAGATTCCTGTTTAGTCATTTTTGCAATTATTGTATTCGTTTTTTACAGGAAGTGAATTTACAATTTTGTTTTACCTTATTTCACTTTTTGTAAATACCAATATTCACTGGATTTTGACAAACCTAAGCCATGAATTAATTTCATCTAAATTAAATGAGAAATGAGTGGTTTAGTTGCAACGCAAGGCCTATAATTCGCAGCAATTCAATATTACTAGGGAAGGTAAAATGAAATCTACCTCTATTGCGGTGTTATGCTGCGCCCTCTCATTACTTAGTTTTACAGTCAATGCGGTTATAAGCGACAAAGTCAAAGCAGCAAGTCAATCAGGTAAGGGTGCATATAGTACTAAGCCCCAGCCCAGCGCTATCATTGTAAAATGGCAAAATAAGCAAAGTCAGTCTGTTTCAGCCAGCTCAGTCAACCCAATGGGGCTAGTTAAGCGGAAATCATTTAAACATTTAACCGGTATGGAAATTTATAACGTACCGGCGCATTTATCGGCTAAAGAAGCTGCGGTATTAATGGCGAGACAGCCAGGGGTTGAAAGCGCAGAGCCGGAAGTCATATTTGAAGTTTTAGCGATCCCCAATGATGAGCATTTTGATCAATTGTGGGGACTGGATAACCAGTACGACACGGATATCAATGCACCAGAAGCTTGGGATATTACCCAAGGTAATGAACAAATTGTAATCGGAGTTATCGATTCTGGTATCGATTATCAACACGAAGATTTGGCGCCTAATGTATGGCAAAACCCAAATGAAATTCCCAGCAATGGCATTGATGATGATGGTAATGGCTATATTGATGATATATATGGAATAGATACCTATAACAATGACACTGATCCCTATGATGATAATGCACATGGTACTCATGTCGCTGGAACTATCGCAGCTAAAGCTAATAATTCTATTGGTATTGCTGGGGTAGCTCCCAATGTGAAAATAATTTCTTGTAAGTTCATTAGCTCTTGGGGTTGGGGTACTAGTGCAGGGGCAATTGAATGTTTGGATTATTTTTATGATTTAAAAATGAATCATAATATCAATATCATTGCGACAAATAACTCGTGGGGTGGCGGACTTGAAAGTCAGTTGTTAAAGGACGCAATTGAAAAGCATAATCAAGCTAATATTGCTTTTATTGCTGCGGCTGGCAATAGCAGTATAAACCTAGATAGCTTTCCTCAGTATCCTGCCGCATACGACAATGAAAATATCGTTTCTGTCGCGGCTGTTAATATAGAAGAAAACCTCGCGTACTTCTCTAACTATGGTACACAAAATGTAGATATAGCGGCACCCGGCGTTGGAATATACAGCACAATACCGGGCAATAGTTATGAGTATTTTAGCGGCACATCAATGGCCGCCCCTCATGTAGCTGGCGCCTATGCATTAGTGGATAGTTTGTATCCCGACTATACGTTAAGTCAAAAAATAAACTTGATTTCAAAAGTCGGTAAAACTCAACCCGCTTTACAGGGGCGAGTGGGAAGTGGCAAAAGCTTGGCACTTTGGACAGATGATAATTCGGGTTCATTAAATTGCCAAGATAGCTTATCGACTACGATTGTTTCTCCTGTGTTATTAAACGGTGGTGTAAAAACTGCGCCAGATGAAGAGCTAGTGGTTAACTTATCTGTTCTTGATTGTGGCGTTCCTGTTATTGGTCAAAGCTACGAGCTGTTTGTTGGCGGTGAAAAGGTGGGTGACTTAAATGATGCCGGATTAGACGCAGACTTAACCGCGAATGATGGTATTTATTCAATAGCGTTCACAGTTGACTTTATTGGCCAAGCACCAGCAACTATTAGCGGTGTGGTGAGTAATGTTTTTTATATTAATAGCTCGGTAGAACCTGCTAAATTTGAGAAAACCGACTACCAGTATCAAGAAGTGGTTGGCACGCCTATTTCCATATATGAAGAAGAATCTAAGCTTATTGATCTTGGTTTTTCAGTGGCTTGGCCTCTTGGAACGGTTGATAATTTGTATATCAGTGCAAATGGCTTATTTAGTGCCGATTTTGCTTTTGGTTACGGTTGGAATTTCCCGCTACCAGGCGGCTCTTCTGCTCATGTATTTTTACCGTATCATGATGACTTACATCCAGCTAATGGCCAGATAAGTTATCAAGTTAGTGGTGAAGCGCCTAATCGCCAAGTTATTTTTGACTATAAAAATGTTGAGTATTTTTATCCTGATTGGGATGATGAGTCGACAATTAGCTTTCAAGTCGTCATGTTTGAAAGTAAAAATGAAATTCATGTCAATTATAAAGATTTACTGGATCCAGGTTCTTATCGCAGTAATGGAGGCTCAGCCACAGTTGGCTATGAATATAATGGTCAAGCTGTGCAATTATTATATAACGAGCCCATATTAGACAATGAAACCAGTTATATTGTTAAAGCCGTTACGGTGGCGGGTTATCCGACGTTTAATCAATTTGAATTAACCGGAGGTGTAGCACGCCCTGGTTTTGAAATGACATTTACCGTTAATGCACAGGCTTCGACTGCTGACAATACAGTAAGCCTTGTCAGTTTAGATTTGGGTGATGGCACCGTTTTATCAAACCCTGATTTGGGTGAGATCAATCATGTGTATTCACAAGCGGGCGTTTATAAAATCACCGCGCGTATTTCCGAAAATGGTAAAAGTGTTTACCGGTCTATTAATATCTTAGTCGAAGATTTAACCGAAGATGAACAACAAATAATCGACTTGGTGACTCAATCAACAATTTCTCTCGTTCAGTCGACTCCGGCCGATTATGGTTTAGTTTCACAAAGTCAGCATGAAATAGATATTGCGACTGCAGAACAGGCGCGCCAAGATTTAATTGTCGCTAACCCTGAAAATTATCAATTGGTGTCACAAGCTAAATACGTTGCTGATATTTCGACTGCAGAGCAAGCACGGCAAGATTTAATTGTGGCTAATCCTGAAAATTATCAATTGGTATCGCAAGCTAAATACCTTGCTGATATTGCGACTGCCGAGCAAGCACGGCAAGATTTAATTATCGCCAATCCTGAAAATTATCAATTGGTATCACAAGCTAAATACCTTGCTGATATTGCGACTGCAGAGCGAGCAAGGCAAGATTTAATTGTCGCCAATCCTGAAAATTATCAATTGGTATCGCAAGCTAAATATGTTGCTGATATTGCGACTGCAGAGCAAGCAAGGCAAGATTTAATTGTGGCTAATCCTGAAAATTATCAATTGGTTTCACAAGTTAAATACGTTGCTGATATTGCGGCAGCAGAGCAAGCACGGCAAGAGCTTATTATTGCTAAGCCACAAGATTATAATTTAGTATCACAGTCGAAATATGAAACCGATATTGCCGATGCTGAGTTAGCGCGGCAAAACTTAGTGATCGCCAATCCACTTAATTACAATCTAGTATCAAATGCTCAATATCTGGCTGACATTGCAACAGCTGAACAAGCGCGGCAAAATTTAGTCATAGCTAATCCACTCAATTACAACTTGGTTTCACAAGCCCAATATACGGCTGATATTTTAGCGGCTGAAAATGCTCGACAAGCTTTGGTGATTGCAAATCCAACAAACTATGATCTCGTGGCTAAAGCGGTTCATGAAGCAGCCATTGCCGATGCGATCCAGTTAGCTAAAGACAATAAAGAAGCTGAAATTGATCAAAACCCAGCTCAATTTGGTTTAATAAAACTCAATACATTGTCGTTAATTGATCAGACCGTTATTGAAGCGCTAGCAACCGGTACCCATTTATTGGGTAGCCCTCAACCTTTGTCTGAATTTGAGACTTTGTTTGCCTCGGTTAAATTTATTTGGTTATACACAGATGAACTTGGTTTCAGTGGTTGGGCACCTGATCAAGCTAACAGGGATAAAATAGTCGCATCCGGTTATCAATTATTAACTGAAATTCCAGCCGGTGTTGGTTTTTGGGTTAAGAAATAGGGCAAAGTGATGTTGAATAGTTTAAAAATACTTTGCTTGATTATCGCAACATCATTATTAAGTGCTTGTGATGAACCTGGGCCATCGACCCAGGTTATTGGTAGTGTTAATAAAGGTATAGTGGTTAATGGCCAAGTCGATGTATATGAAGTTGCTGTTGACG
The DNA here is from genome assembly GCF_003063625.1 of Saccharobesus litoralis. Lineage (NCBI taxonomy): Bacteria > Pseudomonadati > Pseudomonadota > Gammaproteobacteria > Alteromonadales > Alteromonadaceae > Saccharobesus > Saccharobesus litoralis. The sequence goes on from NZ_CP026604.1 coordinate 145,136, forward strand.
GAGTCATTGGTAGCGAAATAAAAGCAACCGGCAGCACAGATGAAATGGGTCGATTTATTATGGATGTGCCATTGCCAGAAGGTGTGCGCCTTTATGTTAAATTGACGGCTAATCCGCAAGGTACTAGCAAAATGCTTTGTGATCTGCCAACTTGTTCGGGATCAAGTACTGACGCTCAAGGCAACATAATTAGACATTCGGTTATAATGGGGCAATGGTTACCGTTGCCAGATACTTTTATCTTAAGTGCATTTGTTAGTGAGGTTAAAGTAGGGGAATCGGTTAATATAAATATTCTGACTCACTCTGTCGCGCAAAAATATCAAGAACAAGCACCGGATAAAGCCCAGCTGGAAAATGAATATTTGCAACTGAAACAAGAGTTAAACCTAAACAGGTTGCCAAATGAAATTGAGCCGTTAAGTCCAACTGAAGACAATGTTGTTGACGACGCTAATATTCAAGATAATTTACTTGTGTTAGCCGCATTACAAACCATTGAGCAGGCCGATAACATAACCAATAAAGTGGCTAATTTTGTTGAGCATTTTCAACAAAACGAGTCTGTAGTCACTGAACATACCTCTCTGTCAGAAATTACAGCCACTGCCGTATCGCTTGCAGAGCCTCTTATTACATCAACTAATATTGGCGTATCAGAAGGCGTCGACATGGCTAGCTTAGAACGTGAATTGCAATCCGCTAACATAGTTGCAGCTAAAAAAGAAAATCGCTTACCAATGGCTGATTTACCTATTTCCCCTCCCAATTTATAGTCAAAGCGATCAGGTTTTAGGGGAAGCCGTCAAGCTTCGAGACCCCATGAGCATATGCTCTATTATGTGATTGGGGCGAGTAAGCGCAGACAATGAACCATAAGACCTGAGCGAGAAGACTATATAAAGACGTTTTAAATATGACTATGCTGGACTATCCTGTAATGGATACTCCAGCAAAATAATAAGTCATGACTAAAACAACGTTCACCTTTGATGAAGCTCGTCATTCTATGCAAATGATTTGCATAAATGCATTACATGTAGACGCAATGGCCGAGCAAGAAGACAAGCAAAGTCAGTATATAGAAGCAATTCAGTTACTAGAGCAACTGTTTAAAACCAAGCCTTTGTTAATGGCAAGCTTGTATATTGAGCCGGCTAACGAAGAATTGCATATACAATGGTATGGTGAGAGTACCTGTGTTGGCGATCACAGTGCAATTTTTAATCTTGAAGATTATGCTGATGATGAATGGGTTTTAGATTTACTTAGCTGTCATTTGCATTATTCGCGCAACAGTGCCCAATCGTTAAATCAACGTTTTCGTTTGCATTTGCCTGAAGGTGAATTCACCGTTCAAGCATTAGAATGCCAAGAGCAATGTGTAGGGCTGTTGGTTTATCAGTCTGTTCCAGAAGATGAGTTGCATATTCAATACTATGATGCGCTATTTAACACATTACGCTTATTGTTTTTTAACAAGCAGCAAAAAAACCTAGTTGAAAATAAACTGCAGACATACAAACAAGTCATGAACTTGATGCCACAGCGTGTATTTTGGAAAAACAAAAAATCCGTTTACCAAGGTGCGAACATGGCATTTGCCCGAGATGCAAGTATGAGTGATCCTGAGCACCTGATTGGCGTCACGGATCACGATATCTTTCCGTCGGAAGCTGAGTTGTATCGTTCTGATGATGCCAGAACGATGCAAACTCGGATCCACATGATCAATTCGGATGAACCGCAAACTCATGCAAATGGCAAAACAATTTGGTTACGAACCAGTAAACGGCCGATTATTAATCAGGATGAGCAAGTTATCGGTGTTGTAGGCACTTACGATGACATTACCGAGCTGAAAGTTGTCCAACAGGAATTACAAGAAGCAAAAGACAACTTAGAATTAAGAGTAAAAGAGCGAACTCAAGAACTGTCCGACAGCAATGAACGCTTAGAAAAAGTCTTGGTTGATTTAAGCCAAGCGCAAGCTCATTTGGTAGATAAAGAAAAAATGGCGGCCTTAGGTGGTCTTGTTGCGGGTATTTCTCATGAAATTAATACCCCCGTAGGCATTGCTGTAACTGGATCAAGCCATTTAAATCATGTGGTGAATCAATTACAAACAGAACAACAGTCTGGTAAGTTAACCCGGGCTAAATTTGAAAACTTATGTAGTGAGCTAAACGAAGGTTGCGATATTATTTTGCAAAACTTGAATCGAGCATCACAGTTAATCGCTAACTTCAAAATGATTGCGGTCGATCAGTCACATGACGAAAAACGTAGCTTGTTGGTGCGTGAATATGTAGAGCAAATTTTATCGACTTTACAACCTAAATTGCGGGCGCGAGACATAACCATATCAATAAATATAGACACTAGCTTATCGGCTGAAATATACCCAGGTGCTTTTGCACAAATTATTACCAATTTAACTGAAAACGCATTACTGCATGCATTTGAAAATCAAGATGGTCAGATTAATATTCAAATAGAATCAGCAGACCAGCAAATGCAGTTTATATTTAGTGACACGGGAACGGGAATTGACGATAGTGCGTTGAAACAAATATTTGATCCCTTTTTTACCACTAAGCGTAGTTCAGGTGGTTCGGGGCTAGGTCTAAATATTGTTTATAATTTAGTAACGCAACGTTTAGGTGGAAAAATAGAATGTGAAAGTTATAAAGGCAAGGGAACTGAGTTTAAAATGCAGTTCCCTATCTAGCTTCCATTTTAGTATTAGAAGCTTAATTAGCCATCTCTTTAAAATTTTAAAGTTAAGGCTAAAAACCCACCTGAATGAAGTTCAGCGTCGACTGGAGAGTCTTTGATATCTACCGAAATGTCGCGGTAGCCTAGAGATACTTCGGCTTCTGGCATTAACTGATAAGACAAACGAGCTTCTACTTCAACATAATTTTCAGCGTCGCCAAATGAAACTACTTGCGGTGCATAATAGGCTTGGCCACGTAAATATAATTCAGCCGCCAGTTTGTATTGGCCTTGTGCACCAATTGCTAAACCGCCACCATCGGCATCGCCAACAGAACCGTAAAAAACTTTACCGCCAACGAGCAAGTTGTTCATGTTTTGCGCTTTACCCACTAAGAACGCAATATCAGCTAAGTCTGCGTCTTCGTCATGGTGAAAATAACTTGCTTGAACATAGCTATTTTCGCTACCAATGCCACTATGGCCGTAACTGATCTTCGCGGTTTTATTGCTAAGTGCTAAATCTAGCGCTTTGTTTTGAGCTTGGGCAACACCAGTGATTGAGGCCGCAAGTGTAAGGGCTGTGATAAATGTTTTTTTCAATAAGTCCATGGTATTTCTTCTCAGTATTTCCGATATCAGTTATAGTCTTTTCGCTCAGGTCTTATGGTTCATTGTCAGCACTTACTCGCCCCAATCACATAATAGAGCATATGCTCATGGGGTCTCGAAGCTTGACGGCTTCCCCTAAAACCTGATCGCTTTGACTACAGTTAGGAACTGTCTTAATTAATATCAAGATCTGTTTGGCGTAAGTATGCCCGTTAAACCTTGATATTTAAACGATATTTTGTGTCATTTATCTTAAAACAGGGTTCACTTCTCGAAAATTGTTTATAAATGTTTGCTGTAATATTGGGGTGATTAAAGTTCAACCATTCTCTTGTAACGTATTAGGCGTGATATGGACTGAACCTATATCGCTCGAAATCCAAATTTCTCCACTGTCGATAGTGATTTGTAGCTGCATGTTTTTATTAACAAGTTGGCTTAATTCAATCATTTGTTGTTCAGCAAATTCAAAAACAGCTAAGTTTGTATAAGAATTTAATTTATTGGCTATTTGCTGCCACCAAGGTGTAACGGCATTACCGCCATAGCAATATAAGGTGACTCGTTCCGCCATTCGGCAGGCTTTTTTGAGTTGTTTCTCTTCGGGTTGGCCAAAAGCAATCCAATGTTTTATTTGGCCATTTAATTCAACTTGCCATAATTCCGCCTCATCGTCATTACTGCACAGTTCTTGGTTGAAATTAAGTTGGTCATTGGCATTAATAGCAAAAGCTAAAAGCCTAACCATTAAGCGCTGATCGGTTTCAGAAGGGTGTTGTGCGACGGTCAGTTTATGAGATTGATAATAATGCCGATCTGTATCAGCAATATCTAATTGTACTTTGAAAATGGTTGATTTTAAGGCCATTAAAATTTTTCATCTAGTTACTATTGCTAGTGAGTTTATCAGTATTTAATTGCCATTTTATTGTTTTTAATGGTAAATAAAATCAAGGTTAAGCGTAGGTAAGTGATTAAAATTAAAGTAAACTTGCTATAAAACTCATTTCATTTTTAAACGGAATCAAGTAATGAAAAATATCACTCTATTGTTTTTTGTCGTTTTAACTTTAGTTGCTTGTGCTAAATCACCAACGGGTCGTAGTCAGTTTATTATTGTTGGTGCAGAACAAATGTCCAAAATGGGCATAGAAAGCTTCGACAATATGAAACAAGAGCAACCGGTTTCTACCGATAAAAAGTTAACGGCTTATGTACAATGTGTTGCCGATCCTATTTTAAAAGTATTACCAGCCGAATGGCAAAATGATTGGGAAATTGTGGTATTTGATAGTGAGCAAATCAACGCTTTTGCGTTACCGGGACGTAAAATTGGGGTTTACACTGGTATTTTACAAGTGACCGAAAATGCTGACCAACTAGCGGCTATCGTAGGTCATGAAGTGGGACATGTTATTGCTAATCATGGTGCAGAGCGTGTTTCACAAGGTACGGCAGCGCAAAAAATAGCGCAAGGCGTTTCGGTATTAACTAAAGGTAGTGAATATCATAAAGAAATTAGCGCTGGTTTAGGTATTGGTGCGCAGTATGGTGTACTCATGCCATTCAGCCGACTACATGAATCGGAAGCGGACGTGTTAGGTTTACAGTATTTGATGCTAGCAGGTTATAAACCAGAAGAGTCGCAAAAGTTGTGGCAAAATATGGCGAAGGTTGGCGGTAAGCGTCAAATGGAAATTTTATCGACCCATCCTGCACCCGAAACGCGAATTAACAATTTAGGTAAACACATTAAAAAATATCGCGCACAGGGCATAAAACCTTTGTTTAAGCGTGCAGCTTGTTCTAAGTAAACAATCTTCGACTTTAGCGAGGTCTTTTTTCCTCGCTATTTTTTCACATGCTTAGGAAAATGGATATTTGTCATGAGTCAAAACTCACCTTGGTTTGATTGGGCAAAACAATTGCGGGCCATTGCGCAAGCAGGACATGCTTACAGTGAAAACCCTTATGATCTAGAACGGTTTGATCAAATAGCGGAAATAGCACACAAGATGTTTGCTGAATTGACTGAAACGCCAGTTGCAAAAATATCAGAGTTGTTTGTTGCTGAATCTGGTTATCCAACACCTAAAGTTGACGTGAGAGCAGGTGTCATTCAAGAAAATAAAATTTTACTGGTTAAAGAGCGTGCCGACGGGTTATGGACTTTACCCGGTGGATTTGCAGATGTATGTGAAACGCCAAGCGAAGCGGTTGTACGAGAAACATTGGAAGAGTCCGGTTACATCGTTAACAAGGCTAAATTAATCGCTGTGAAAGATCGAGATAGCCATAATTACTTACCTAAATATCCGTTCCACATTTATAAAATGTTCTTTTTGTGTGATTTGATTGGCGGAGAGCCTACAGTTAATTTGGAAGCGTCGGATATTGGATTTTTTGCGTTAAACAATATACCTGAGTTATCACAAGGTAGAACGTCGTTAGACGATATTAAAAGGGTATTTGATTTTACTGCGGGTAAAATTGATCAGGTTTATTGTGACTAATTGCTGCCGTTATGTAATTTGTTACGCATAAGCCAATTAAATGTACTAGTGGTGAAAACATTGATAAAACAAGTCATGACTAGCCAACTCAAAACTACACTTACTATTTGTATATTTTTGCTAATTACCGTTGGCTTAACTCTTTTATTTACTGGTGACGATACAGCGCAAGAAGCTTATTCACAAGAATCTGTCGATAATTCGCCATCGTTAACACTACCAACATTACTTAACTATTCAGTATCAAAAGGTGCCGCTCAGGGGTATGTTGACGATAGATTATGTAGCAATTGTCATGCCCAGCATAGCCAGACCTTTCAACATGTTGGCATGTCCCATTCTTTCGGTACACCTGCTGTAATGAAAAAAATCGAGAATTTTACTGCGCAGCCTTTTTACCATGCAAAATCTAATCGTTACTATCAAATAACTCAAGAAAATGAACAGTTAATTTTTCATCGCTATCAGTTAGATGAACAAGGTAACAAAATAAATGAATGGACACGCAATATAGATTACGTGGTGGGTTCGGGTAATACTAGTCGCTCTTACCTGTATCAGAATAATCTTGGGGAATTATTTCAACTGCCATTATCTTGGTATTCACAAACTCAACAATGGCAAATGGCTCCTGGTTTCGACAAAGCTGAGCATGCTGGGGTTAATCGGCCAGTACAGCGCCAATGTATGTTCTGTCATAACGCGTTTCCTGAAGTTGAGGTTAACTCTGATTTACACTGGCAGCCTCATATATTTCCTAAATCTTTGCCGTCAGGTATCGGCTGTCAACGTTGTCATGGCCCCGGTGCTGAACATATCGATAAAGTGCTCAATCCAATAGACGAAGAACCCTTATTAGCTATTCGTGAAGCGATTGTTAATCCGGCTAAATTACCAGCAGATCAACGTGATTCAGTCTGTTTTCAATGCCATATGCAACCGAGTGCGCACTTGAGTGGTATTCGCAAGCTTGAACGCGCCGATTATTCGTTTAGGCCGGGAGAAAACTTAAATGATTATTTGATCCATGTCGATGTAGTAGAGCAGGGTAAAAAACAAGACGATAAATTTCAGATCAATCACCATGGGTACCGACTCGCACAAAGTGAGTGTTTTAAACAGAGCAATAGCGAATTAACCTGTATTAGTTGCCATAACCCACATCAAAAACCCAACAAGCAAGATAAAAACCAGCACTTTGCTAATGTATGTATTGATTGTCATCAGGATGCTGCGGCTGTTGCACCTCATACGGTAAATGACAAGGATAACTGCATTGGTTGTCATATGCCTCGGCGCCGCACCCAAGATGTGGTGCATGTCGTCATGACGGATCATAAAATTCAACGTTTTTTACCAAAAGGAGATAGCCAAGCAGAATTGCAAGAAGTTGATCCTGTACTTCTCGATATGAATTTTGCGTGGCCACATGCCGCCCCTCAGGGCTCAGAAGGGGAAATGTACAAAGCCATTACCATGTTGCGAGCCTTTCCTAATGCAAATTACTTAGATTATCTTACGGCGATGATATCGCGTACAGAAGATGTTCCTATTCAAGCTTATTTTGATTTAGCCCAAGGACAATTATCTTTACAACGTTATGAACAGGCATTGAACACAGTCGAGATAATTTTAGCTGAACAACCTGATAATCAACGAGCGTTAATGTGGAAGGCATTAGCCTTGTTTGCATTGGGTGACAATAAGCAATCCGCAGCTATTTTTGCCACACTAGTTGAACAGAAAAGCCAAATAAGCGAGGTTTATTTTAATTACGCTTTGTTGCATTTAAAATTGAATAATATCAGTCAAGCTCAAAAACTGCTGAATAAAACCGTTTCCTTAAAAGAAAACATGCCACAAGCCTGGTATTACTTGGCGCTCGTTGCTGATAAAAACAATCAGTATCAATTAGCTATTGAGCACTTACAAACCGCATTGGCTATCGAACCAAGTTACACCAAAGCGTATAAAAAAATCATTGAATATTATACTTACTTAGGTGATGAAGCCCAAGCTCGGCGGTATACAGAGCATGCATTAAAATATGCGGCGCAGCCAAGCTCACTCAGCGTTAAATAGAGGTATTCGTCATACTTTAACTGACTTAGATTCTTTTTGTGTAAGGTACGAGACTAATTTTGCTTTAAATAAACAGCCACTCTATATTTTAAGAGTCGTCAAACTTATTTGGTTCTATTAAGGCTCGCAATGAAATTACAACATCGTTTTCAGTTAGCGCTAAGTGCCTTAATCATTCTCACTTTGCTGGTTACAGGCGCTTTGATATACCAAGCTGTAGAGTCCACGTTAATCGAATACAACAAAAAACAGTTGTTATTACAAAGTCAAATGATACGCAGTCACATTGATAGTAATCTTAATCAGGTTAAAGAAAACTTGAGATTATTATCTAGCCGAACTCAAATGCGCCGTTTATTAGCCAGTCGTCAAGTTGCAACAGATGAATCACAGATTAGCGGTATAACAGCCATTATAAATGATGCTTTAAAGGCAAGTGAAAGCATTACCAGAATTGATATTCATAACGCAAAAGGGATAGTTTTAGCGACAACATCAGCAGATTTCCCTCATCCAGTGGACCTACAAAAATTATATGCGCAAGCCAGTTTATCAAACGCCGAGGTTAGTGATTCTGTATCGTTGAATGATAGCCAAGGCGCCAATCATATCATGACAGTAAAACTATACTGGCAAGGAAGCGTGGTTGGTTTTCTAAGTGCCCACTTAACGTTACAGAGTATCTATCACTATATAGACATAGCTGAGAAATATGACGAAGCCACAAAAATCTATTTATTGTCGAAAATTAATGACGAATGGAAAGCTCTCAATGCAAATTATATTACCCAGCCGCAATCTAATATTCCTGTTGGTATTTCACCAGAGGTTATGCAGCTAGAAGATGAAAAAGCTTTTAACTGTATAGACAGTAAAGGTAAACAATATACTTGTTTGCTAGCCAAGGCCAAAGCGTTCAATTTTAAAACCTTGGTGGTCAATAACACAGGTTTAATGTTAAGCCATTTAACTAAAATTAAATGGCTGTTTATCGGCATACTCATAGCGTCTAGTTTGGCTTCATTGTTATTAGCTAGCTATTTAACTAAGCGATTCTCAAGGACTTTTGCTGCTGTTGCTAAAGTGGCTCATCAAATTGTTGATGATAAACCGACCAGTAAAATTGAAGTGGCAGAGCATGATGAGTTGGCTTCCTTAGCTCATGACATTAATAGTATTACGGAAAAAGTTGCGGCACGAAACCTGATGATGAATCAAGCGTTAGTGGACAAAAATGAACAACTTTGTGCTGAATCGCAACGGGCTGACGAGGCTGAACTAGCCAGTTATGCGTTTTTAGCCCGCATGAGCTATAAAATACGAACGCCATTGAATGGAATCGATGGTGTGACCTTGTTATTAAAAAATACTGAGCTAACTCCCAAGCAATCCGAGTACTGTAATACAATAGAAAAGTGCAGTGAAAGCCTATTGTCTCTGTTAAATGATGTACTAGATACCAGTAATTTAAAATTAGGCAAGTTAACTTTAGTGCCTACTATGGTTGATATCCGTAATTTCTTTTCTGAGTTACAACAGCAGTACGCTAAGCTATTCAAAGAAAAAACATTATCTTTGCAAGTGAGTATTGCCGATGATGTACCGTCCTATCTTGAAATCGATCCATTACGTTTTTCGCAATTAATAACAAAACTTATTAATAACGCACTTAAATATACGGAATTTGGCCATGTGATTATTTCATTGGATTGCTTGTCCAAATCAGCTCAGGGTTGTCATTTACAGCTTAATATTGAAGATACTGGCGTAGGTATTGATGACGAGTTACTGCCGCATGTATGTAACGCATTTGTGCAGGAAAATGCTGAAGTGGTTAAAAACTATGGTGGACATGGATTGGGATTAACTATAGCAAAACATTTGGTTGAACTCATGCAAGGACATTTAGAGGTTGAGTCAACTAAAGGATCCGGAACCTTAATTAAAATCAATTTACAGTTACCTTTTGTCACTAAAGTCACTTCATCATTTTCGCCATACAATGAGGGAACGGAAGGGACAGACGATGCAGAAAGAACTGGGGTTAGTCGCTTAGTTAATTGCCGTATTTTGTTGGTCGAAGATAACCTAATAAACCAAGAGGTAGCGGTTGCTTTGCTAGAACAATTAGGTGCTAGTGTGCCAGATATTGCTAATGATGGTTATGATGCAATACAAAGCATAAAAGAAAATAGCTATGATTTGATTTTAATGGATATCAACATGCCAAACTTAGATGGATATCAGGCCACACAAAAAATACGAGCGATGGAAGATATAACACAACCGATTATTGTAGCTTTGACTGCGAATGTACTACCCGAAAACGTCGAAAAATATTTGAATAATGGCTTTGATGCACATATCGCCAAGCCTATTCATATAGATGAGTTTTCACGCGTGTTGGAGCGGGTTCTTCAACTTTCGACCGTTAAGTGAGACAAACTGCATTTATACCGTGTTATTGCATGGCATAAAGACACTGACTCTCTATTTACTGATATAAGTATGGGCGCATGCCTGGTATGACAATTTGTAAATTTTTATGATTGAGGAGTTGTGCAACACGTCATGTTTCTAGTAACACTCGCTTTAATATAGCCTTCTCGCTCAGGTCTTATGGTTCATTGCGTTTACTCTTGACTTTGCTTACATACTGTATCTTCTACACAAATATTAATTATCACATGCTAACCAAAAGTCGAATAAAATTGCGGATTAGTAGGTAGTATTTAATGGTTTAAAAAGTACCGTCTTTCCTGCGAAAGCACAGCTACCGCATCCATGCTATCGCTAAGTACCTGCATCCCTGCAGGCACGAGGATGACGAGTGTATTTACCTATGCCAAGGTTATAAAATTTCAACCCATTAACGTAAAAGAGCGCTTTGACTATAACTTCATTGCGCGGTGGTGAATCAAAAGGGATTGCACTGGTTTAAATTAATTTTGCGGTAAGGTAAATATAAAGCTTGTGCCGTGTCCTAGCTCGCTACGGCATTCTATGGTTCCGCCATGTGCTTCGATAATATGTTTACAAGTGGCAAGCCCTATACCGCTTCCCTCAAATTGCGATTTGGGATGCAATTTAAAAAAAGCGTCGAAAATCATGTGCTTGTATTTAGCCGCGATACCTATGCCATTATCAGATACTGAGATGCTAGTTAGATTATGATGGTCTTGTTGGTCAATGTTAATAATAGTCGTACTGTCGGTATTGCGGAACTTGATTGCATTAGACACTAAGTTTTCAATGAGTAAAGTAATTAGATTTTTATCTGCAATAAAATCGTTAGCTTTGCTTTCGACGTTAATGATAGCCTGACTCGAGTTAATCGACATAGCTAAATCCAGCTTCACGTTTTCGACAATGTCGTATAAGCAACATTGGCTAAGATGCAATTTACCAGAGTCTATTTGCGAAAGTCGCTGGATATCTGACACCATGGACCGCATGCGTTCTGCACTGTGTATTATGCGTGAAAATTCATATTTAACTCGTTCGTCTTTGTTTAGCAGGGGAGAAATACGGCTTTCCACTGAATCAGAAAATGAAATGATTTTTCTTAGTGGTTCTTGTAAATCATGTGATGCTGCAAACGCAAATTGCTCTAAACGTTTGTTTTCGGCAATTTGATATTCCAGTTTTGCGATCAAGGCTTCTTTATCTGTCACATCGCGGATAGTTGCCAATGCTAGCTTTCCAGCTGCGGTATCAAGTAAGTTAAGGGTAATTTCAACAAAAATAATGTCGCCTGATTTTGTTACGGCTTGCAGTTTACCGCGCTGAGCTCCCATTTTTCTGGAACCACCAGTTTGAAAATAATGTTTTATATTATCTGCATGCTGAGCATTTTGGCTACTTATAAGCAACTGTTGGATATTTAAATGATTAAACTCTTCATTGCTATAGCCAAACAGCGCAGTTGCTTGTTGATTGGCTTTTATAATGTTACCGTTTATGTCCACCATCAAGTTAGCATCAGGGGCTAGTTCAAATAGTTGCTCACTTTGCGAAAACGCTTGATCGAGTTCATCATTTTTATTTTGTAAATTGGCTTCAAAAAGCTTTTGCTCGGTAATGTCGATATGTGACCCTATCATTCTGATTGGCATATTATTTTGGTCACGTAAAGCAAATCCTCGACAGCGGATCCAAACGGTAGAGCCATTCTTATGTTTGTATCGAACAACTTGATCATACGAGTGGCCAGGGTCTGCACAATGCTTATTAAAATTATCCATTGCGACACGTAAGTCATCTTGGTTAATGATATTTTGCCATTCTGCCGCCAGTGGTTTCTTGTCGGTTGGGTCATAGCCTAGAACATGCCAAAATTTGTCATTCATCCATTCGTTTTCAGGCTTTTCAATATCCCAATACCAAAAACCATCTAAACAAGCATCTTGAATAAAGTCGAATACACGATCATCGGTTTTAATTAATTGATAAAGCTCTTTTTTAAGATAGCTGTTGTTACTGTCCATTATTAACCTTAGCAGTTAACTGAATTGGCAAAGTTAACGAATTTAATTAAACGTGATTATGTTATTTAGCGATACAATAGGGTTGGTTATTTTGTTTAGCTTTGTACATAGCTGCATCAGCTTTTTCCATTAAGCCTTCAATGGTGTCGCCATGCAAAGGAAATACAGCCGCGCCAATCGAAACCGTCACGTCTATTTCTACAATGTCTCCATTTAATGATTGTAGGCAATAATGATCGGCTAGGGTTTTGTATTTTAGTTTGAGTAGGGCGTCGAGCTCTTGAATGCTGTCAATTTCAGGGGCGAGAATAACAAATTCGTCTCCGCCATAACGGGCGACAAAGTCAGATGCACGATTAAACATTTTTAAACGTGCCGCGAGCAGTTTTAGTAGTTGATCACCCGCAGAGTGTCCATAGTTGTCGTTAATTTCTTTAAATTTGTTGAGATCTATAAATAGAATGGCGAAAGAGCGGTTGTACCTTTGCCCTTCATCAAATAACGAGTTTAGTCGCTCATCTAACGAGCGCCGATTATTGATTAGGGTTAGCTGGTCAATACTGACTTGATTTGACAAGCTTTCTATAAGCGAAAAGCGTTCTTTAGCATAGCGAATAGAACGGCATAAAAAGTTTGTGGTTAAATCTGATTTTGGTAAATAGTCTTGTGCGCCTAAATGTATCGCTTTTTCACCAAATTCATTTTCGTCACTGCCGGTTAAAACGATAATGGGCGTTTTTTTATAACACTGTCGCACTTGCACTAGCGTATCTAAACCAAAGCTATCAGTCACGTTTAAATCGACCAATATTATATCGGGTACCATGATATGAATGGTTTTATTAAGTGCTTCTACCGTATTAAAGTCTTTGACTTGATACTTACGGGCAAAAGTCGTTTTGTTTAACAGCTCTTTTACTAGGTAAACATCATCCGGATCATCTTCTAATAAATAAACAACAACGCTATGCATTTTGGGTTACATCCTTACGTTTGTGTTATACCAATAATCTAATAAATTTGTGATCAATTGTTTAATTTCTAGCTTTGTATCGGGCTTGCAAATAAATGACTTAGCTCCCTGAGACATGGCGTCCGCAATGTCTTTATCATTTTTTGATGTTGTATAGACAATAATATAAAACAGGTTAACTTTATTTTCAGCTTTCAGTTGCTTTAGAACATCTAAACCACTTAAATTTGGCATGTTTAAGTCGAGCAAAATTAATGAATTAAGTCGATCTTGATTACGAGCGTAATATAGAAAATCGCTACCATTGGTGAAAGTAGTTAACTTAGGTGGTGATTCTAGCTCTTCACATACTGACTCTAGTAAATATATATCATCAGGATCATCATCGACTAAAATTAATTCAGGTTTAATCATAGCTGAAACTCCAGTGTAAACTTCGCTCCATTTGTATGTTCAAGACATTGAATTTGTCCATTATGAATTTGCATAATTTGCCGACAAATACTTAACCCCATTCCAGAACCACTAACCTGTAAATCTTGCCTTAGTCTTTTAAAGGGGGTAAAGATGTCTTTACTGTACTTATGGTCAATACCTATGCCATTGTCAGTATATTCAACTAGGATTTTTGAATCTATTTGCTTAACCTTAATGTGAATTTCAGGTGGTTGTTGTGGTTTATTAAACTTAATACTGTTTGAAATTAAGTTTTGAAAAACTTGCGGCAATAAACTTAAATCGGCAGACAAAGCAATTTCAACATTTTCAACCACAACTTTCGCATTGTTTTCCGCAATTAAGTAATCTAAGTTGTCTAACGCTAGGTTGATGATTTCTTCAATTGTTGTTTGCATGAAGGTGGTTTGTGAGGTGTTTATGCGTGATAATTGCAGCAGATCTTGTATCATGCCACGCATGCGTTCAGCTGCACTTTGTAGGCGGCTCATCTCGTATTTGGCTTTTTCATCGTTTGCTAGCATTGGTGCAATCCGCTGGGAAACGCTACTGGTAAATGCCGTTATTTTACGTAAAGGCTCTTGTAAGTCATGTGAGGCTGCAAAAGCGAAACGCTCCAACGATTCGTTAGAGTCTTTTAACTTATCGAGTAATATTTTGTGCGAACTGACATCAACAAAAGTACCGAGCATGATTGTTGGTGCACCTGATTCGTCACGCTCCACTATTGTGTCGAGAGAGTAGCACCAAATCCAGTTACCATTTTTATGCTTAAAGCGGTATTCCAACGGGAGCATTTCATTGTAATTCGAGCCAACGACTTGCTCCATGTGCTGTAGTACAGCGTCTAAATCGTCGGGGTGAAACAAAGATAATAGGTTTTCGTTGCTATGCAAGTCATCAAGTGTATAGCCTGTAATTGAGGTATAGCGCTGACTGATTTTTATATTTTGCTGTTTATTTAAATCATACAAATATAAGCCGCAAACTGCAGAGTTAATAATGCTTTCAAGGAACTCCTCATTTTTTGCTAGCTCTTGTTCGACTTGCTTTTGCGCAGTAATATCTATCGCAGTGCCGACGACTTTAATAACTTGTTGTTGGTCATTGTAAATAGGATACAGCGAGGTTTGATACCACTTTTCATCTGTTCCTTGTGGCAACATTTCAATATACTCAACCACTTCACCGGTATTGGAACAGCTAAAGTAGTTGTTGCGTAAGGTGGTGGTAATATCAGGAGTGAGAACCAGTTCACCGAGCTCAGTTAGGGTTTTATTGACAACCTGTTCTCGAGTTAAAGATAGTTTTTGTGCTGTGGTGTCGTTTACATCTAAGAACCGATACTCTTGATTGGGTAAAACTTCTAATACCCAAATGGCTTGATTAGCGCCCTGATATATAGCTTGTAAAATATCGCGTTTTTCTTTAACTCGAGATTCAAGTAGTTTGTTTTCGTGTATGTAGCGAAGCGAACCTGACATGACAATAGGTTGGCCTTTTTCGTCAAAAATACTGTCGCCTATGCTGTAAAACCAGCCATACTCTTGTTGAGCGTTTAACCCCAAGTATTGCACTTTATATTTTTTCTTTGTTTTGAAATGTTGATGGATAGCGTCATCCACTTCTTTGACAAAGTCAGGATGAATGTGGTTATGCCATGCATCGAAAGATGCAGGAATATCGGGCGACTGACCTATCATGGCCATTAATGTTTTTGAGTAATTAACCTCATTGGTTTCTATGTTCCACTCCCAAATACCATCTTCTGTTGCATCAATGGCTCGGTCTAGTCGCGAGTGTGAATCCAATAATTGTTGTTCTACATCTTTAATTTTAGAAAGGTTTTTGAATGAAACTAGCGTCAGTTGTTGACCTTCAAAAAAATCACTTGAAACCGTAATATCCACGGGTACATTTTTGTTATTGCATATAACGTGGCCTATCACCGTGGTTGGCTCGATAAGAGGGTTGGCCGCTAAACATTGTTTAATATGATGCTCAATAGAATGTGAATCCGATTCTATGATTTGACTAATATGTGTCGTGGTTTTATCGAGTTTGCCAAACTCCTTCTTAAAATTTTTATTTACGCGTTGTATTTGACCTTCGCTGTTAATCAATATGGTACTTAGCGGTAGTATATCTAACATGAATTCCGTCAGTTTGTGGTTAGATAATTTCGCTTGAAGTTCATCTTTAGCACCCGACATTTCGAATAATTCTTTTTTTACCCCTTCTAGCTGTTGTAACGTCGGAATTTTGATTAATTGCTTGCGTATTTTAAATAAGTAGAGTGCGGTTGTTAGTGATACACCGGCGGTTATTATTTTTGAAACACCTTGAATACCATAAGCACCCGTCCAAACTGTGTAGATACTGAAAAGGTGCGTCACGCCACACAGCAAAATAAAGGCTGAAAACAAAAAGAATATCCAAGGGTAACGCAGGTCCTGTCTCGTATTGGCAAAAACCTGAATCAGATAGGCAATAGAAAAATAAGAGAATGCGATGATGATGTCTGAGCCAACATTTGCCCAGAGAATATGAGATTGCCATAGGTAACAATGTCCGTGTGGCATATAGCTTTGACTGAAAAATGACGCTAAGGTATTAATTTCCATGTACAACTAGCAAATCTATATCGGTTTAACGACTAGTTTAGCCTATGTTTAATCTACCTACCTGCTTTTACAGTGTTAATTTGACCCAGTTATCTATCATTAGTAAAAAATTACCTTTTATTGACTTTAGATTTAACTAATATTCACAAAGTGTTGATTTTAAATGGTTTACCCCTCTTTATATTAGTTTTGATTGTGATTGAGATTAAACATGTAGCTATTATGCAGGATCAAAACTAGCGGGATTACATCCATGTATTTAAAAGCGGGTTGAGATAGCTGGTGCTGGTTATTTGCTGATTGAGTGGAAATTACATTTTTAACACAAGTTTAGCGTTTAATGGTCCATTTCAGCTAATTTTGATTCAATTAAATGACTGATAGCTTCACAAGTATCGGGTTTAACAATATAACCATCGGCACCGACTTCAGAGGCTTGCTGCCTTGCTTTGTCGCAATCGGTAATAGTATAAATGTATAGCTTGTTATTTTTCGTTAAGCCTTTTTGTTTAAGATTGGTCATTAGGCTAAATCCATCAACCAAAGGCATATTAACATCGATAAAAATTAAGCAATTATTCAAATCATTTTTTGTCGTATAACTTAAAAAGTCCACACCATTAGTAAAAGTGAGTAAATTCAATGAAGGCTTTATGCTCGCACAAGCCTCGGTAAAAAAATAAACCTCATCTGAATCATCTTCAATTAATATTACATCACGTTTCATAAATACCTGATTGATTAAAACTACGGTGAGACATAATTGTAGCAGGCGAAGAGCTTATTGGAAAAAATAACATTGTATGTTGATGGATATGCTGCCAGTATTATTTAAATAGGTATCCGATGATATCCAATTAATTGTTAATGATGGCGCTAGTACCTTTTCAATTTAATTTTGATTAGTTGAAAACATAGGTGATCACTTTCACACTGAGCGCGAAGCAGTCGAAGTGTCGGTAAATTAGAAAGTAATAAGACTTCGACAAGCTCAGCCTGAAGTTGTTTATTTAATCTAAATATGGCTAAAAACATCACTAGTGATAGTAAATTATGCGAGTGATTCAACTGATCATTTCTTTCTGGAAACAGTACTAGCCCTGTTTATTCTAATCACAAGTGGCGGACGATGAGTAACGATAGTTTTTACCAAGACTTACCCGGTTTTGAGCGCTTTAATGATTGCTCAAATAACCAATATTATTCTCCATTGCCTGATGATTGGATTGTGATAGTAACTGATGTTGTCAATTCAACTAAAGCGATTGAGCAAGGTAAATACAAACAGGTGAATGCGGTAGGTGTTGCGTCCATTGTTGCATTGTTTAACTCAGTTAAACCTTTAACCGTGCCTTATGTTTTTGGTGGTGATGGCGCCAGTATTTGTGTGCCGAATAAATATAAAAAACAAGTGGTTAACGCCTTATCAGCATCAAAACAACTCGCAGCTAACCATTTTAATCTGGAATTGCGAGTTGGTATTGTGCCGATACAGGATATTCGCCAACGCGGCAAAAACGTACTTGTTGCTAAATTCCAGCCTTATAGTCATTTTAATCAGGCCTTATTTATCGGCAATGGCTTGGCAGAAGCTGATAAAATGGTTAAACAACAAGATTCGCCTTATCTCGTTGAAACAATTAGATCTGCTACTAACGATTTATTTGATGGTTTTGAATGTCGCTGGAATGAAATACCCAGTCGCAGTGAAGAGCAAGTGGCAATTTTAATTCAGGCGTTATCGACTAATTCAGATGACATTGAACGCACGTATCAACAAATATTGACTTTGATCCGCAATATTTATGGTGAAGAAGAAGAGTATCGGCCTCTAGCGTCATCTGGATTATCGTTAACCAACTCAAGTAAAAACCTCTATTGCGAAGCGTCAATTCGTAATGCATTTTCGAGTATATTGAGTAAATTCAAATATTTAGTTAAATTGCGAGCCTTGCGCCTCGTTGGTATATACCTGATGAAAAACCAAGTTAAAACTCAAGCTACAGATTGGGGGCAGTACAAACAATTTTTGATAAAAAACACTGACTTTCAAAAGTTTGATGACATGTTACGCATGGTTATTTCTGGTTCTAAACAGCAAAGGTTACTTCTACTATCAGAGTTAGAAAAATTAAAAGATAGTGGACAAATTGTATTTGGCTTACATGCAGCCCCTAGTGCATTAATTACCTGCATGGTTCAAGATTACCATACAGATCACGTGCATTTTTTAGATGTTAGCAATGGCGGCTACGCAATGGCAGCAAAACAAATGAAAAATCAAATGAAACAGTCTTGCTCCTTAAATACTTAACTTAGTATTGGATATTGAATAAACCCTTCATTCGCTTTCTGTTTGTTGATTATAAAGCGAGTCAGTTTCATTAATTTCTGCTTCGCTAATTCCTTCACTATAACCGTTAACGCTAACTAGGTGTGGTTTATACTAAACTAGACTAAAAATTAACCGTTTATTCATATTCAAAGTTATTTTCATCGACTACACTTTGCTTTATCAAATCCCGCTTAATCAGGGGGTAGGCCTTAACGTTATATTAAGACAAGAAGGAACTTACCATGATTACTCACTCCATTGGTCAGGCTGACCACCTTGCATTAGTTCGCTCTTCTGCATCGCTTTGCTATCTATCGCAACGGTCTAAACTGCACTTATCGCTGTTTTTTTCTTTCATATTTTCCTATTGAATTACGCATTCAGTTGTATGGCTGTAAGGTTGTTATATGGACAGTGTCGCAAAAATTTTAGTCGTAGATGATGATGCTTTTAATCGAGAAATTCTTAGTAACCTATTAATCGAGCAAGGCTATGACGTTTTATGTCGAGACTCTGGTGATAGCGCTTTAGCTGTTGTAACAGGTTATGAACCGGATTTAATCTTGTTAGATATTATCATGCCAGGTATTGACGGTTTTGAAGTGACCCGCCGCTTAAAATCGGACGATAAATGGATGCATATACCCATTGTTTTGCAAACGGCATTAAACGATCGTAAATCCTGTATTAAAGGTTTGAGTTTGGGGGCAGAAGATTATATTACCAAACCAATCGATCCGTTAGAGCTAACCGCAAGGATCAGTAACCTATTGCGTTTAAAGAAAGTTAGCGATTTTCTTAAATACAACAATCAAGTACTAACTGAGTTTGATAATTTAACGGGCCTGCCCAACCGTAGTTTGTTTTTTCGCCGTTTAAAGCGCAATTTAAAGAACTGTTTAGCTAAACAGCAACAGTTAGGTTTAATTTTATTGACCAGTAGCGACTTAGATCCGGTAAATCGAACGCATGGCTCGTCTATGGCGGATTTATTGCTCAAAGGTATAGCGCAGCGCTTGCAAAAAATCAGTTATGCAAACAGCTTTTTAAGTTATATCGGGAATGGCCTATTTACTATTATTGTTGAAGGTAATAAGCAACACATTCAACAGTTTTCACAGCTGATTTTACTCGCATTTGACAAACCATTAATTTTACTTAACCAAGAGATTTTCGTTAAAGGTGATTTAGGCATCGCCATGGCGCCTGATGATAGTACTGATGCTGAAACCTTGTTACGTCGCGCTGAAATAGCCTTAAATAGTGTTAAGCAACAAGCTTTACATCAAGAATTGTTTTTTGTACCCGCCATGGATGCTCAATTAGCGCAAGCATATTCTTTAGAGCAGGATTTGCATCGCGCAATCAATCATCAAGAGTTTATTTTAAATTACCAACCTAAAGTGGATTTGCATGATGGCTCTGTTAGCAGTGCAGAATCCCTCATACGTTGGCTACATCCAACCTTGGGTTTGGTGTCTCCAGCTAAATTTATTCCTATCGCTGAAAGTAGCGGCTTAATTTTACCTATTACGCGCTGGGTACTTAATGAAGCCTGCATGCAAGCCATGCATTGGCAATTAGAGTTTTCGCGGCCAATTAAAGTGGCAGTTAATATTTCAGGTACCCATTTTCAAAGCGGTGACATTTTAAGTGATGTTCAGCAAGCGTTAAGTAATAGTGGATTAGCACCGCATTTGCTGGAATTGGAAATTACCGAAAACATCATGATGGATGATTTCAATGCTGTTTTAACAACGTTAGAACAGTTAAGTGAGTTGGGGGTTTTGTTGTCAATTGATGATTTTGGTACAGGTTATTCGAGTTTAAAATACCTTCAACACTTACCGGTTAACCGCATCAAAATTGACCAGTCATTTGTTAAAAATATCATAAACAATGCTGGGAACGCGGTCATCACTAAAAGTGTGATTGCCATGTCACACCAGTTTGGTTTTAGTGTAGTGGCTGAAGGCGTTGAAACGTCAGATGAACTTAACTTTTTACTGCAAATTGGTTGTGACACCATTCAGGGCTATTATTTTAGCAAGCCTTTACCGGTAGAAAAGTTTGATTGCCTTCTCGCGTCTAATCGCAGCTTAACCCTTTCGTCTACAGCTGCGCAAACATCCAATAAAACGCTGCTTATTTTATGCAATAACGATGATTGGGTGCAGTCATTATCTAGTGTTGCTCGGTCATTACATATAAAGGTGCTGGTCGCTAAAACTGATAAAGAAGCCATGCAACTACTCAATGTGTATGACATTCAAGTTTTGTTTATGGCAACCAATGAGCATGTCAATTTATGGACCAATACCATTACGCAGATCAGACAAATGTATCCACACGTTATGTTGTTAGTCATGAGTGAGCGCAGCGAGTATGACACCTTATCGGCGCTTAATCATCGTGGTGATATTTTAAAGTTTTATCTTACGCCCTGTGACAGTGAAAAAGTAATACGCGGTGTTTGTGATGCGTTTGAGCTCAATAAAATGATGGGGCTTAATCAAATGATTAAGGTCGTTAATTAATCAGTTAAAAATGAAAAAATCTATCGTTATTGTGGTGTAAATAGGCAGATTAAAGCTAATACGTGTAAAAGGATAGGTACGAAGATGTTTTATATCAAAAGGCTAGCGAAAGTAAAAAATACATTGTTCAGTTCAGTTGTGCTGATTGTCGTAATTGGATTTGGCGCTATTAATTATTACGGTATCAACAATGCAGCGACGACAACCCGCTGGGTTGAGCATACTTACCAAGTCATTAACGATGCCAGTCATATTGAACTTTTGCTTAGTGAAATGGAGTCATCTCAACGTAATTTCTTGCTAACAGGCAATGAAACACACCTTCAACCGTTTATAACACAAGAAAAAGCTCTTTTATCAGCTATTACAGACTTACAGCAATTAGTCAGTGATAACCCTCCCCAAGTAGAAAAACTTGAACAATTTAAAGCACTATTACAACAATGGCTTACAACACAAGCAAAACCACTCATAGCCGAGCGGCAAAAAGTTGCGCAAGGTGCGGGTAGCCTTGAAGATTTACAGTCTTTAGTTGGCAGTGAAAAAGGCAAAAATATTTTTGATAATATTCGGGTTGAATTAGCGGCAATGGATCAAGCGTTTTACCATGCAGAAAATGCCGAAGCTCGGGTATTGGTTTTGGCTATTGCCAAAAGCTTAGTGGATATGGAAACCGGTGAGAGAGGGTATTTAATTACAGGCAATGATAAATTTTTACAACCTTATCGTTTAGGCCAATCGCAAATCACTGAGCAAATTGATCAGTTACATCAGCTACTTAACAATAGCTTTAACCCGCAATATGTGAAGGCTCAATTGGATGATCTTGCTTTTATATTGTCACAGTGGCGTAATCACTTAATCACGGGTTTAGTCGAAAATAAACAAAACAGTCAACCAATCAAGCGCAGTAGTGATTTAGTTTTATCAGCAAAAACAACTGAGTTAGCAACCCAAGTTGATATGCGTTTAACAAGCCTTTATAGCCAGTTTTCACAAGCGCATAATCAAAAGGCGGTTAATTTACTGTTATCTATTCGTGAATTAATGGCTCAGCAGCAGGTGTTAGCTAAAGGTTATGTATTAACTAACCACCAACCTTTTATTGAAAAACTCACCGCCGAACATGATTTATTACAAGTTAAGCTAACTGAGTTGGAGCAAATGTTGGCCGTTAGTTTTAGTGCTAATGAGATGCGGCGTCACTTAAACAAAGTTGAATTTTTAAGTAAGGAATGGCGAGAAAGCGCCGCTATGCCTTTAATTGAATTAAGAACACAAATCAATCAAGCGCCTAACTCAATCACTAATCTTGTTGCTGAGGTTGAACAACAATCAAAGCAATCGCAAATAACTGAACTACGCGAGCTACTCAATATATTTAAACAAGTTGAGCTGGATTTACTGATTAAGCGTCAAGCTGATGCTAAAAGCACAGCTACTTTTATGCTGTGGTTAGTGGTGTTAGGTACATTGGCGATAGCGAGTTTTGCGGTTGTGGTATTAAGGGCTAGCTCAGCTTTACGTGTTAAATCAGACGAATTGCAACAAGAGCGCAGTAAACTAGAGCAACAGAATTGGGTTAAATCGAGTTTTAGCGATACGGTTGCGCAATTGCAAGGACACAAACAAATTGAGCAATTTGGTAACACATTACTGACGACGTTAGTGCCTAAATTAAACGGCCAGCTGGGTTTATTTTACTTTACGCAAAAGAGCGATGATGGCAGCCCATACTTAAGTTTGCTCAGTAGTTTTGCATTTAGCCAACGCAAAAATTTGGCGTCAAGTTATCAGTTTGGTGAATCACTGGTGGGGCAATGCGCTTTAGAGCAAAAAACCATTTTACTGAGCAATGCTCCCAATGATTATATTGTTGTCAGTTCGGGGGCTGGCGATGCGGCACCGCAAAATATCATTATTTTCCCCATTTTATTTGAAAAAAATGTGTTAGCTGTTGTTGAAATCGCATCTTTGCAAGCCTTTTCCTCTTTGCATCAATTATTAATAGAACAACTAGTCAGCAATACAGGGGTCATATTAAACAATATTTTGGCACAGCATCGTACTCAAGAGTTATTAACCGAGTCACAGGCGCAGTCAGAAGAGTTACAGGCTCAGCAAGAAGAATTGCGAGTTGCAAATAGCAACCTTGAAGCGCAAACCAATCGATTAACGGAATCAGAACAAAATTTACAGCAACAAAGTGAAGAGCTACGAGTTGCAAATGAAGAGTTAGAAGAAAAACAAGAATTACAAAAAAAACAACATGCAGAATTAGAAAAAGCGAAACAAGAAGTGGATCGCAAGGCACAAGATTTAGCCACAGCCAGTCAGTATAAAACTGAGTTTTTAGCCAATATGTCGCACGAGCTAAGAACCCCACTAAATAGTTTATTGATACTGTCCAAGGAGCTAAGTAAAAATCGACATGGTAATTTAACTAAAGAACAATTAGAGGATATTGATGTTATTCATAGTGGTGGTCATTCACTATTAACATTAATTAATGACATTATGGATTTATCCAAAGTGGAAGCAGGTAAGCTTCATATTGAATCGAATCCAACCTCTATCAAGTCGACATTTCAATCTTTACAGCGGTTATTTGCCGGTGCGGCAAGTGATAAAGGACTTAAATTTATCATTGATATTGATACAGCGATCCCTGATTACTTGCTGACTGATGCCTTGCGATTAGAGCAAATAATTAAGAACTTTTTATCTAATGCGTTTAAATTTACCAGTGCTGGCGAAGTTAAACTGCAGGCATGTTTAGCCGAGCAAAATAAACAGTTTAAGCAAAGAGCATTGCAAGAAAACTCAGTGTTAGCCATCACGGTCAGTGATACCGGTATTGGCATTGCACCTGAAAAACAACAACAGATATTTGAAGCGTTTCAACAAGCTGACGGCTCAACTACACGTAAGTTCGGTGGCACAGGGTTGGGATTAACCATTTCAAAACAACTCGCTGAGTTATTAGGCGGAGAAATTCAATTAACGAGCCAAGAAGGCGCTGGTAGTCAAGTCACACTATACCTGCCGCTTATTGAAGCTAGTGGTCAGAGCGATAACAGATTGATAAACTCGCCATCTAATAAGGCGTTAGTCAATAGCGGTTCAGAGCCGGAAGCAAAACCCGATAGCCAATCCACTACAACGGATCCTGAAATAGCTCATCGTCAAGCAAGCGCGCGCACAGATGAGTCAGGTCTAGTATTACAGACTGAGCCATTTATTGATGATGATAGACGGATTATTCAGCAAGGTGAACGTTGCATACTGATTATTGAGGATGACCTTCACTTTGCACAAGTTTTACAAAAGTTAGCTCATGAGGATGATTACAAGTGCCTAATCACAGATAAAGGACGTGAGGGCATATATTTAGCGAAAGAATATAAACCAACCGGTATTTTACTTGATATGGGCTTGCCTGATATCGACGGCGCTCATGTATTAGAACAACTCAAATTTAATTTGATAACGCGGCATATTCCGGTTCATGTTATATCTGGCGGTAATCAAAAGGTTCAGTCTCTTAATTTAGGCGCGTACAGCTTTATTGAAAAACCAGCCGAAAGCGACAATATTCGCACCGTACTAGCACAAATTGAAAAGAGCAGCCAAGGTGGTGCTAAGCAAGTGTTGGTGATTGAAGATGACAGCAAAACGCAACAAGCTGTAAAGCGCTTGTTGGATGTACCAGATATTGAATTAACATTCGCGGCCAATAGCCAGCAAGTTAACGATTGTTTAAACAAAAATGAATATGACTGCATAGTATTAGACCTTGGCTTACCTGACATAAGTGGCATTGAAGTACTAGAGAAAATTAATCAATTGCCAGGAAATAAGCCGCCAGTCATCATTTACACTGGCCAAGAAATTTCAGATCAAGATATGATGATATTGGGCAAAAACACAGCTGATATTATTATTAAAGGGGTCGAATCACCAGAGCGCTTGCTGGATGATGTGACGTTATTCCTGCATTCAGTCGGTCACGATTTACCAGAAGAACAGAAGAGCGCTATTGAGTTATTGCACAATGAACATGATGTTTTGCGAGGCAAAAAAATACTGTTAGTCGATGATGATATGCGTAATGTGTTTGCTATGTCTCGCCAGTTAACCGCTGTTGGTTTGGATGTTGTGATGGCAGAAAATGGCAAAAAGGCGATTGATCTTTTAGAGCAAGGCGTTGATGAGGAAACGCAATTTGATCTAATTTTAATGGATATTATGATGCCGGTGATGGATGGCTACGAAGCCATGACACGTATCCGTAAAATGCCGTTATTCAAAGAAATCCCTATCATTGCGTTAACAGCAAAAGCCATGACAGAGGACAAACATAAATGTTTTGATGCCGGCGCGTCTGAATACATTACTAAGCCTGTCGATATGGATAAATTAATTTCTATTCTCAGTGTTTGGTTATATGAAAACAGGACAAAGCATGGCTAAGTTAGATCACCAAGCTTATGAGTTAGATCTGTTATTAAGTGCGATACATTATCGATATGGATATGACTTTAGAGATTACGCTAAAGCTTCATTAACACGAAGAGTCGAGTTGTGTTTACAAAAACTAGACTTAACTTATGTGTCTGAGCTAATTCCTAAAATTTTACATGATACGCATTGCTTTAATGTGTTCTTAAAGGAAATGTCGGTCACTGTGACCGATTTTTTCCGCAACCCAGAGGTGTTTAATGAAATACGCACTAGTGTATTTCCTAAGTTACAAACCTTTTCTCGAATTAGTATTTGGCATGTTGGTTGTGCCACGGGGCAAGAAGTTTATTCAATGGCAATGCTCTTAGATGAAGCTGGGCTACTTGAGAAAAGCCGCTTGTATGCCACCGATTTTAATTCGGGTTCATTAGCTTATGCTAAAAAAGGCATCTATTCACAGCAAGAACTACAAGATGCGGCAGAGGGCTATCATAAAGCTGGCGGGCAAAAGCAATTATCCTACTATTTTCATTCAAACTTTGGCTCAGCAAAAATTTGTGACAATTTAAAATCGCACGTTACCTTTGCTCATCACAACTTAATGCAAGATCAAGCTTTTGCTGAGATGCAGCTAATTTTATGTCGAAATGTACTAATTTATTTTGCAGAGCCGTTAAAAAATAGAGTACTTAATATATTAAGCCAAAGCTTGAACCGCCATGGTTATTTGGTACTGGGTGATAAGGAATCTCTTATGTTTAGTGAGGTTCATGATAAGTTTCAAGAGCATGACGCTAAGTTGAAAATATACCGGAAAAAACGTGAACACAGTGTCGCCTATCATCCCTAAAATCGTAGTTATTGGCACGTCTGCAGGGGGCTTAAGTATGTTGCAGCATATATTAGCTGATTTACCAAAGGATTGGTCAACGCCGATATTGATAGTACAACATCAACTGCAAACGGCAGACGAAAGTTTAGTTGAGTTACTCAATTTAGTGAGTCCTTTACCATGTTGCTATGCGTTAGATGGGCAAAAAATTCAGTTAGGTCATGTTTATGTCTCACCGCCGGGTTACCACTTTTTAGTCGAAGACAGTCAAACATTGGCATTGTCGGATGACGAGCCTATTCATTATGCACGTCCTTCAATTGATTTACTTTTGCAATCTGCGGCAACCGCTTTTGGTAAGGCTGTAATCGCGGTGATATTGACCGGAGCGAATAGTGACGGCGCAGCAGGATTAAAAAAAGTGAAAGAGCAAGGTGGGATCACCTTGGTACAAATGCCGTTGTGTGCTGAGTATGATGCTATGCCCAACGCGGCTATTAGTGCCACTGATATTGATTGCGTATGCTTGCCTAGCCAGATCAGCTTAAAATTAAGGGAGTATTGTCACTATGAGTCATAAACATAAGCTACTAGTGGTTGATGATGAACCTCATAATTTATATACCATGCGGCGTATAATAGAGCCTATGCAAGTAGAGATTATTGAAGCTCGATCTGGCGAAGAGGCGTTGCGGGCTTTGTTAAACAATGACTTTTTTTTGGTATTAATGGATGTGCAAATGCCAGGGATGAGTGGTTTTGAAGCGGCAAGCCTTGTGTTAGATAATCCTAAAACAGCACATATTCCTATTGTGTTTGTCACCGCTAATACCCGAGAAGAAGGCGTCGCGTTAAGAGGCTATAAAACCGGTGCTGTCGATTATCTATCTAAACCGGTCGACCCGATTGTGTTGCTCGCTAAAATTCGCGTATTTCGTGAATTATGGAGTAAAACAATAGAGTTAAAACAAACTAATTTGCAATTGGCTGAGGTAAATAGAGAACAAAGTAAACTTAACCAAGAATTAGTGAAAGCCAGTGAGTCGTTAGCGTTAACCAATCATCAATTAAAACAAGAAGTCGCAGACAGGTTGGCTGCCGAGCAAGCGCTGGAAGAAGCTCGATGTCAGGCTGATTCCGCCAACAAAGCTAAAAGCGCTTTTTTAGCTAATATGAGTCATGAAATACGCACTCCACTTGGCGCTATCACAGGTTATTTGCATTTGATTATGCAGAGCCAATTAACCAGCCGACAACAGGAATATTTAAATAAAATTAAGTTGTCAGCTAACAACTTGCTGGCAGTGATTAATGATATTTTAGATTTTTCTAAAATTGAGGCGGATAAACTGGAAATAGAGTCTGTTCCGTTTGATCTTGATTCTGTGTTACACAATGTTAGCGATGTCGTCGCCTTTAAAGCGGAAGATAAGCAACTGGAATTGGTTATTGATTGCCCACAAAACATACCCTGTAATCTGGTTGGTGACCCATTGCGTTTAGGTCAAATCCTTTTGAATTTGGTCAGTAATGCTGTCAAGTTCACTAATAAAGGTGAAATCGTGCTTTGTATTCGACTGGCATCTGAAATTAAAACAACAGATCCGCGAGTGTGTATTCAATTTTCGGTGCAAGATACGGGAATAGGTATGGATGACAGCCAAATGGCTAAATTATTTCAGCCCTTTAGTCAGGCTGATTCATCTACCACTCGCCAATATGGTGGCACTGGCTTGGGGTTAGTGATTTGCCAAAAATTACTAGGGTTAATGGGCAGTGAGCTCAAAGTTGAAAGTGCAGTGGGAAAAGGTAGCCAATTTAATTTTACCTTAAATTTTGACCTAGGTGACCAAGCGCCAATTGTCAGTTTTGAGCGGTTAAACGCTTGTTTTGAGCAGGCTAATGTATTGGTGGTTGATGATCATCAATACTCACGCACTATATTGGTTAATATGTTACGCAGCTTTGGAGTTAATGCGACAACAGTTGATAGTGGTAACAAGGCTATAAAAGAGGTGAAAAAAGCCCTCGATAGCAAGCCATACAACTTATTGTTGGTAGATTGGCGAATGCCTGAATTGGATGGTTTACAAACGATTCAAGCTTTAAAACAACAACTGCCGGAACCGTCATTACCCAAGTTTATTTTAATGAGTGCTTATCAATTTGATAGCCCTGAATTACAGCAATATGATGCGTTACTTAATGGCTTTTTGGCAAAACCTGTTAGCTCATCCCAATTACTTGAAACCTTACAGGCCAGTTTGTTGTCAGCTGATTTTAACGAATTTATAGATAAGCGTACTCATACCGATCAATCAATTGAGATCCCAGACTTTTCGGGTAAAAAAGTATTATTAGTTGAAGATGATGCACTCAATCAAGAAATAGCCTTGGAGTTACTCAACCAAGTTAATTTAACTGTCGATTTAGCAGAAAACGGTCAGCAAGCTGTAGACTGTATTATTAGAAATGCTGAGTTTAAAACTTACGATATTGTGCTGATGGATTGCCAAATGCCAATTATGGATGGATACCAAGCCACCAAAACTATTCGTCAGCATGAAAGCTGTAAGCACTTACCTATTATCGCCATGACAGCAAATGCTATGACTAGCGACAAAGAAAAATGCCGCGCAGCTGGTATGACTGACCATGTGGCTAAACCGATAGACGTAGAACAACTATATAAAACATTACAGCTATATTTAAATACTGATAATTCGTTTGCACTGCAAGATCAGAGTTCAGTGCAACAAACGGGAGCTAAGACTCACACAAACGCAGAACAAAGTATACTTGATGCGCCAGGTTTAAATTCAGACGAAGGGATAAGAATGTTAGGAGGACAAGATAAATTCTATCGAAAAATGCTTGTGCAATTTGCAGAGCAAAACAGTGGTGTTGTAGAAACCATTAAAACCCAATTATCAGCAGGCCACTGGGAAGAGGCACACCGCACAACACATAACTTAAAAAGTGTATCAGGCAGTTTGGGCGCTGAAACGCTTTATCAAGTGGCGAGTCAATTGGAAAATAAAATTCTAGGAAAAAATATAGACGATATACAAGCTGCTTTACATCCGGTGCAACAACACGTGACACCTATTATTCAGCATGTTAAAAAATATTCTTAATACTGTAGAAGACGGTTAACGGCGGCGCTGCCTCTAATTTACAACTATTGTCGAAACAGCAAGAAAAACTTGTAGGGCCGGTTTTATACCGGCAAACAGCGGTACTACAAAGGTACTACAAAAATCTATGGCTGGAGGATATCAAACCCACCCCACAAAACTGATGCTTTGTGGGGCAGAGTTTATAACAAAATTACATTGCCAATTCGCTTGAAAACGACTCATCCATAAATTGGCTAACTTCGTTATTGTGCTTTGATGAAAACGGTGACGCTTTACGATGCGTCGCAGCTATGGCTTCTTGATATTTACGCCATAATTTAACCGCATACATGGAAGATTCACCATTTTGGCAAATAGTATTAACAAAGGTTTCTTCATCTGCTGAACATGGTGGAATATTACCCGATAGCAGTGATGAGAGTCTTTCACCATATTGCTCTAGCAACTGAGATTCTTTAATTGAGAAACAGCCACTTCTGCTGATCCCAGCTTTAAAATTTACGTTGTCGTAATAAGCGTATTGACCAAGGTTAATGCCGTTTTCCATCATGATATTGTCTCCTAATCACGATATTGCTGAATAAAACTAACGATGTCGCCGAAGGTGTCAAACAACAAAAACTTTTGTTGTTTGAGCTGTGAATTTGTACACTCGACTATGGTATCTTCAAACGTGAGTTGACCGTTCTCGCCACTTAAGTCGTCATCAGAATTGCCGACTTTTTCTAGGCATTTTTCAACTATTGAAGACACAGTTTTATAAGGAGCCTCGTTTGTTACACTTTGCTCACTATCAAGGTTTGATTCTTGGGCATTGAGTTTAAACACTGTTAAGGCGATAACAGCGAGTAATAGGGTAGTGATAGGCAACTTTTTCATGGTGTATACTCGGTTAAGTTCAAAGAGAAATTAATCCAAAATACCCTTCAAGAAAAACAAAAAATAATTGTCGCTACGATAAATTACTTTGTATAAAAAACGGTATTTGCAATTGAAAAAATAGAGCTGTTTTTGGTAATTAATCTTGTGACTTATGTGAAAAAAGCTGCTTAAAATTATCAAGTTTTTGTGGGCGAGCATTTATGCTTGCAGAGCGTGCAAACCTTTTAACTCAAAAGAGTAAGACTACAGAATTTTGTTCCAGACAAATAATAAGTACCTGCATCCATACATGCACCAAAAGCAGGGGGAGCAAGGGCTTACTACTTGAAATGCTGAATAGTTACAATTTCTGTTAATACAGTTTTTGTCACACTAGGGCTTACTACTTTAAATACTTGGCAATGGTGTCAAGCAACAGTGGCATATCTATGGGTTTACCTAGATACTCATCAAAACCAGCATCTTGGTAGTTAGCAAGTTCATCCTTCATGACACTGGCCGTTAGTGCCACAATAGGCACGTCAGGGTTCAGTGCTTTTATGTTTTTACAGGCTTGCATACCATCGAGGTTTGGCATGTGAATATCCATTAATATTAAATTAGGCTTGTTTTCTTTGTATTTGTTTATAGCTTGTTGACCATCGTTGGCAAAAATTAATTTCGCTTGCGTAGGTTTTAGCATATTGCCGACGACTAAACGATTTATGTCATTGTCTTCTGCTATTAATACTTGTTTGTTTTTCAGTTGCAAACCGGCCGCTGATTTTGTTGATAGTTTTTCTGGTTTTAGGTTAGTTGTCGATAGAGGCAAAATTAAATTAAACTGAGTCCCACGCCCTAATTGGCTTTCAACTTCAATAGTACCCTGCATTAAATCAACTAAGTTTTTCGAAATGGCCATACCTAAACCTGTACCGCCATATCTGCGAGTAGTCGATAGGTCGGCTTGTTCAAATCGCTCAAACAGAGCTTTGATACCTTGCTCATCCATGCCAATGCCAGAATCTATTATATTAATTGATAGTGCTGAGCTACCCTGATAATTAATTGATTGGCAAATTATTTTAACATAGCCTGAATCGGTAAATTTAATGGCGTTTGATACTATATTAATGAGTATCTGCCTAATTCTAACAGGGTCTCCTAACCAATTTTCTGGGCAGGTATTTTTTACGTCATACGTTAGATGAATGTTTTTTTCATCGGCAATTAGGCTAAAGTCGGCAGCGGTTAGATTGATTAATTCATTAATGGAAAAAGGTATTTGTTCTAGGCTAATTTTTCCTGCCTCAATTTTAGAAAAATCAAGAATGTCATTAATGATGGTTAAAAGTGAACGGGCTGAGTACATGGCTTTGTCTACCAGCAACTGACTTCTCGATTCAGTTATTCTACTTTGTAATAACTGTAGTATGCCCATGATACCGTTCATCGGCGTGCGGATCTCATGACTCATATTCGATAAAAATTCACTTTTAACTTTAGAAGCCGCTATCGCTTTTTCATTCGCTTGCCTTAAGTTTTGTTCTAGTAGTTTAGTGTCGGTTATATCTTGAATAACAGTCCAAACGCTTTTGTTGCTTGTTTCTTCATCGGCTATTACTGAATGCAGTAGCCCAAATATAATATTTCCATCGGTTGTTTTTAGTTTGATCTCAAGTGGTCCAAAAGAATGTTTTTCGGGTAATAAGACTAACTTTTCATTTAACTTCGATTTGTCTTTCTCTATAACAAAATCAGTTAATGTCATTTGCGAAATGGCTTGAGTTGAAGAGCCGATTAGCTTTAAAAATGCATGGTTTGCCAGGCTAATTTGGCCAGATTTAGCTGTTGTTTTTACAACGCCTAACGGAGCCATTTCAATAAATTGCGCGAAAGATTTAGCTAACATTTCGCGTTTACGGGTTTCTTTTTGCTTAGCGCTTAATATTTGTGCTTGGGCTAAACCCATTTCGGCAATCATTTCTGCCAATTTGGCTAAAAATTTAAAATGCGCTTCAATTTCCGACTCTGAATACACGGGTACTTTTTTAATGGCTTGAATATAGGCTTCTTCTTCAAAGCCAACGTTTTTCGCGCGCTGGCGAAACTCATCTATATCTGGTGGATTAAAAAAGAATTGGCCAGTAAATAAATTGGCGACATGCTGACCAGCAATAGTGACAGGCGTCGCGACATCGACTAAGCCATTTTTACAACGATAAACATTGTATTCATTACCTTGTTCAAGTTGTCCTGCTAGGGCTGTGTCGCTTTCTAAACAATTAGAACAAGTCGTTGCATTTTTTCGATGGAATTGGGTACATGAGTCTTGCCAGTTTGTGGCGATTAACACATTACCTTCAAGGTCGAGCAGGGCCGTAGTCATGCCGGTGGCGTTCGAATATAACTCTAATAGTTCGGTGAGTTTTTCGACATTAATTAGGTCTTTAATTAAATATCTAGGGCTAATGAGTTGATCAGGATCATACTGCATTTTTAACACCACCGTTGGGTAAGGTTAATACTTGAGTATAGTAGTCAAATAATGCTTTTTCCAAAAGCAAAAGTTAGAGTTTAAAAAAAATAATTGTCGCTACGATAAAAATTAACTAAAGTTGCCAGCAAAAAAATAGGCAAGGATTTAAATGGATATTCGGGTTTTTAAAACTTTTCTTGAAGTCGCAAAAGTAAAGCATTTCGGCAAGGCGTCAGAAAATCTTTATATAACGCAAGCGGCGGTTAGTGCACGGATAAAGCAACTCGAAGATTACTACGCCACTAAGTTGTTTATTCGTGAAAAAAATAATATCCGTTTAACCTCAGCGGGTGAGCGCTTGTATCAATATGCCAATGCTATTGTCGAGCAGTTAACCCATTCTAAGCTGAATTTAACATTAGCAGAAACCAACCAAGTATTGATAAATATTGCGGCTACCCCTAATGTTTGGGACGCTTATTTAGCAGGCAGTATTAGTGCCATTGTGTCCCAAGCCAGTGAGGTAACACTGGGAGCTGAAATTTCGTCGCGAGAATCCATTCATCGCCGGCTAATCGATAAAACGTTAGATATAGGTGTATTGTCCGACCCAATCAAAGGGGACGAACTAATTAATGAAAAAATTGGTACGTTTGAACTCGTATTGGCAGCGACGGATTTGGATTGTTTAAATAAACAAGACAAGTTTAACTATGTATTAGTGGATTGGGGGATGGCGTTTTTAAAAGAGCACAATGCGCTGCATAAATTTACCCCTATGATGCGCACAACGACTGCAAAAATTGCCTTAGATGTTATCTTAGAAAATGGTGGCGCGGCATACTTGCCAGTTGAATTAGTCGACCCTTATGTCAAAGAAGGGCAGTTGTTTTTATTACACTCCAATCTCAATATCCAACGCAGTGTATATTTAACTTACCATAAATCAAACGCTCAGCATGAAAAGATTAAACATTTGATTTGTAAGTTAGATTAGTGCGCTATTTCAGCATTTCTTAGGCTTTTTATTGTAATTCTTGCGGTTTCTTCACATATTTTAATTTAAATCATACGGCGGGTTAATAATTGTAAATCCGCTAATAATCCTGCGCTATTGTGTTAGTGTTTTTTGTGTTGATTGTTGACGATGATAAGAAAACTAATGGAACACAAAAACAATACGGTTAGATTAACAAGAGCCTTTTTTCTAATACTTTTGGGGGTATTTTGCATTGGAAGTTTAACGTTCAATGCTTATGCGAAACAGCCTAATGTTATCGTGATTTTAGTTGATGACCAAGGGTATGGTGATTTGGCAGCGCATGGCAATCCTTGGCTAAAAACGCCTGCTATGGACGAGTTATACCACTCTAGTTTACGTTTCACCGATTTTCACGTTGACCCAACTTGTTCCCCTTCACGCGCTGCATTAATGACAGGTAAATATTCGACAAAAGTCGGTGTGTGGCTGACCTATGCAGGCAGAGAGCATTTAAAGCGCAATGAAAAAACCATGGCTGATGTTTTTAAAAGTAATGGTTATTCAACCGCTATTTTTGGTAAATGGCACTTAGGAGAAAATTATCCATTTAGACCCATGGATAGAGGCTTTGATGAATCGCTTATTCATGGCGGTGGCTCTATTACCGAAACCCCAGACACGTTTGGTAATGATTACTATGACGATATATACAAGCGTAATGGTAAAGCCGAGCAAGTGTCAGGTTACGCAACCGATGTATGGTTCAAAGAAACCCAATCCTTTATTCAACGACAAGGCGATAAGCCATTTTTCGTTTACTTACCACTCAATGCCGCCCACAGCCCATTAACAGTACCAGAAAAATACGCAAAACCTTATCAAAATAAAGCGGGTATTCCTGCTCGCCGTGCTAATTTTTATGGCATGTTAGCTAATATTGATGAAAACCTTGCTAACTTGCGTAAAACACTGAAACAACAGGGTATAGCCGATAACACCATATTGCTATTTTTAAATGATAATGGCACTGGCCACGGTGTTAAATTAGCAGCTAAAAACGGGCAAGGTAACACTAAAGACGGATGGGCGATAGACGGTTACAATGCGGGAATGCGTGGCCGAAAATCTTCTGTGTATGACGGTGGCCATAGATCATTTTTATTTATGCATTGGCCAAACGGTGGTTTAGATAAAGGCAGGGATTTTCCTCATTTAACCGCCCACTTTGATTTATTACCCTCGTTAATTGAGATGTGTGGCTTGGCGTTACCCGAGCCGATCAATTTTGATGGTATTTCACTTTTGCCTTACATTCAAACGGAAAAGCAAAAACAAAAGCAATATCCAGATAGAACCATCGTTGTTCATCATCAGGGAAGACGATCTGTTAAAAACACTCATTTACAAAAATATAAAGATTATGTGGTAATGACGGAGCAATGGCGGTTAGTAGGTAAAGAGTTGTATGCAATTAAAACTGATCCAGCCCAAGCGTTTAATCTTGCACATAAGTACCCTAAAGTTGTTAAACAACTTTCTGCTGAATACGAAAATTGGTGGCAGTCAGTTGAGTTTGCCGATGACAAACCTGAACCTATCGTTTTAAACCCACGTAAACAACATACTTTAGTGATAACTACTCAAAATTTACAAGGTATGCAGCGCGCTCATTATAGTCAATTTGATAACAGAGCAGGAAAGCTAGCCACAGATGGTTACACGCATATTTACAATGATATAAGAGGCAAATATAAAATTACTCTGCGCCGTTGGCCGCGTGAATTGGATTTAGCCATTAATGCTAAAGGCGAGGACTTTAAACTTGATCCTACTAAACATGATGCTTTTTATCCTTTTCACCAATATAAAAACAAAGCACTCCAGCTAAGCAAAGCCCGTTTAAAAATTGGTAAGTTTGATGAGACTAAACCGGTAAAAGCTAACGATACTGAAATTGTATTTAAGGCCTTTATACCAGCAGGAGAATTCACAATTCAAACTTGGTTTTATACAAAAGATAATCAACAGACAAGCGCTTATTACACCTATATTGAACCTGATCTATAAGAGTTCTTCTAAAGCTTGTGTATAAGAGACATACATCCATGTCTGTCTCTTATACACAAATATTAAATAACTTAAAACAGTCAAAAGTCGATGAAAAATGCGGATTAGCAGGTTGTATATAGTGGTTAAAAAGTACCGTCTTTCCTGCGAGAGCAAAGCTACCGCGTCCTGCTATCGCCCCTCGCTTAAAGCGCCTACTTTTGGTACCTGCATCCATGCAGGCACGAGGATGACGAGGGTATTTTCTTACGCCACTGCGATAAAATTTCAAGCCATTGACCTAAAAAAGTGCTTCTGAAACTTGTGTTCAAGAGACAGACATCTATGTAGGTTGAAATTTATTTCGACAATAGCAGTTGAGCTGCTACAAACTGGTCTTCTAGGCGCGATATGGCTTAATACCGCTAATCTGACCAGCAACAACTCAGCTCAGAACAGGCCAGAAATCTTAGATCAATTTATGGGTTGAGCTTTCTTCAGCCAATATTTCCAACAGATCCCACCAAACACTCCAACTTCCATTTTGTTAACAGTTTTTAATCTTGCATAACCGCAAATATGTAATAAACTTATTGATTATATAAACATCATATGTTTATATATTTGTCATGAGTGTATTAATGGTTTGTAATTTATAGTCAAACAGTAAGACTGTTGCTTTGATAGACAGACAGCGCTGTTCAATACTTATGTGACGATTAAATAATCAGGTTTAGCAGATAGATGATTAGATTAGTTTTATTAACCAGCTTAATTTTGTTGGCCCTAGTGCAAGCTAGTATGGCTAATGATAAGTCGGTTAATCGACACATAAGCAGTCCATACGCGCAATTACAACGCATTGATATTGGCGAAGCCAAGTGGACAACCGGTTTTTGGGCTGACAAATATAAGTTAACCGAACAAGCGGTTGTGCCACACATGGGCAGTTTGCTTAAAGGCGATATTGGTCATGCATTCAATAATTTTAAAATCGCAGCTGGATTAAAGGATGGTGTTCATCAGGGCATGCATTGGCATGATGGCGATTTTTATAAATGGATGGAGTCACTGATTTATGTGTATGCCATCAATGGTGATCAAAACATATTAGCTGAATTAGACGAAGTCATTCAGGTGATTGCGCAAGCACAACTTGCCAATGGATATTTGTCTACCTCTAATCAAGTACGTGGCATTAAACCTTGGACAAAACGTAACCACCATGAGTTATATAACTCTGGTCATTTGATTACTACCGCTGTGGTACACAAGCGAGTAACAGGGCAAAACGAACTGCTCGATGTAGCGATTAAACACGCTAACTATTTGTACGATCTCTTTATGCCGACGCCAGATCATTTAAAACGATTTGGTTTCAATATGTCGCAAATCATTGGACTGGTAGATCTTTATCGAGAAACCGGAGACAAGCGATATTTAGTATTAGCTAATCACTTTACCTTGATGCGCGCCCCGCAAGATACAGACAAATTTATGCCGGCTGACGATACAGTGTTCTATATTCATCAAGGTGACATGGTTCAAGAGCGTACGCCGTTAAGAGAAGAGACAGAAGCGGTAGGCCACGCTGTACTGGGGATGCATTTGTGGTCTGGTGCAGCGGATATTTACGCAGAAACGGGCGAGGCGGCAATTATTGATGCCCTTAAACGAATTTGGGGCAGTGCTATTAATCGTAAAATGTTTGTGCATGGTGGTTTAGGGCAGATAGATAAAGCTGCAAGTGAACATTATGATTTGATCCACGAAGGGTTTTATTACGATTATTTGCTACCTAATTCAAGGGCTTATGCTGAAACTTGCGCCAATGTTTCTAACGCTATGTTCAGTTTTCGTATGCTGGGTTTGTTAGGTGAATCCAAATACGCAGATGTAATGGAATTAGTGCTATATAACGGTGCGCTTTCAGGTTTAAGTTTAGACGGAAAGCATTATTTTTATACCAACCCAACTCGTAAAGTTAATGGCGTTCACGATTATCACCAGTTAAAAAATGAGTCAGCTATACGGCAACCTTATATCGCTTGTTTTTGCTGCCCGCCAAACTTAGCGCGAACGCTCGCAAAGCTATCCAATTGGGCATATAGCAAATCAGCTAACGGTATTACAGTCAATATTTATGGTGGTAATACACTTGATACCACACTCCTTGACGGTTCAAGGCTTAAGCTCACTCAAACCACAAATTACCCTTGGCAAGGCCAAATTACTATTCAAATTGAGCAAGCTAAGTCGCAAGCGTTTGATGTGCAACTGCGGATCCCAGCTTGGGCGCAAACAGCGTCTATCGCAGTAAACGGCCAAAAGGTTAATACAGAAATTTTACCAGGTCAGTTTAGTCAGTTAACTCGCCAGTGGGCAAAAGGGGATGTCATAACCTTGGATATTCCAATGGATATTACTTACCTCGAAGGTCATCCACTGATTGAAGAAATACGCAACGAAGTTGCTGTTAAACGAGGCCCGATTGTTTATGCGCTTGAATCGGTCGACTTACCAACAGGTGTCGATATTTTAGATGTTTATATTGCACCCAATCATGAGTTTATACCCGAATATAAGCCTAATTTTTTAGGTGGCGTTACGACTTTACAAGGTTCAGTTTTGTTGCGCAGCGATAAATCGCAAGGTTTGTACCGAGCCGTTTCTCAACCTAGGTTAACCCCTTATAACACTCAATTAATTCCCTATTTTGCGTGGAGTAATCGGGGTGATGAAGATAATGAAATGACAGTGTTTATGCCAGCCGTTTGGCAATATGAGCAGGTTGTGCAAACACCGAATCATATCAAGGGCAAAGATAAGCAATGGTCTTGGTGACCATTTTAAAAAAATAAAAATGTTCAGATAAAAATTGGATAAAGGTTACGAGTACCGTAGCCCATATGCCAGAAAAGGCGCTTTTAGTAGTGCCGACTGTGTTGAAAACACATATTAAATAAGGGCTATTAGCTGCTTTTCCTATTCGCATATGCGTAGCAGTTATCAAGTCAAAGTATTAGCAGATTGAATAGGATAGTTATATCTATGAAAATTGAATGTATTCGCACCCACCATTTGCGTTGCCATTTAGAGCAGCCTTTTGGATTCTCGCAGTGGTATTACGATCAACGTAATGTCCTTGTTATCGAAGTGATCACTGATGAAGGTGTTTCCGGTTGGGGCGAATGTTATGGTCCGGCTGATGTTATTCAAGGTGCAGTCGAAAAGTTTTATGCGCCGCGTATTATTGGAATGGATCCAATTTGTACGGATGCGATATGGCAGCATATGTGGCGTTCATCGCTCGATTTTGCCCGAGCAGGTGTGATGATGGCTGCAATGTCAGGCATTGATATGGCATTGTGGGACTTAAAAGGTAAAGCATTAGGCTTGAGCGTTAGCGAATTAATGGGCGGTCGTCAGCGTGATTTAGTCCCTTGTTATGCAACGGGAATGTATTACATCGACATGCCTGAAGATACTCTAATGCCACGCTTAATTGAAGAAGCTAAGGGGTATGCGAACGAAGGCTATACCGCGATGAAAATCAAAGTTGGTAAGAACGTTGATTTTGACCTTAAATTTATTAAAGCCATGCGCGAAGCGCTACCTAACACTAAGTTAATGGCTGATTCAAACCATGCGTTTGATTTGCCAGAAGCGATTAAAATTGGTCGTGCGCTTGATGAATATGGTTACGATTGGTTTGAAGAACCTTTATCGCCGGAATATCCACATCAGTTCCGTCAATTGCATGAAAAACTGGATGTGGCGATTGCCACAGGTGAATGCGAGCAAACGCGCTTTGGCTATCAAAAATTGATAGAGCGAGGCGGCGTGCAGATTCTGCAAGCTGACTTAGCCTATTGCGGTGGCCCAAGTGAAGCGTTAAAAATCCGTACCCTAGCTTCAACACACGGTATAAATATGATCCCACACGTTTGGGGAACTCAGCTTAACTTAGCGGCAGCGACTCATTTCTTGGCCACCGCTTATCACGAGCCAGGCCGTAAAGAAGAACGCGAATTATTGCTTGAATATGATCGCACCGAAAACCCATTACGCGACGAATTATATTCAACTATGGTTCAGGTATCTGGCGAAGGTGCAGTTGTGCCGACAGCACCGGGTTTAGGCGTAGTAATAGACAAATCTGCTCTTAAGAATTTTGACATTAACACAACGGAAACACGATGAACGATTATCAATACAAGATGCTAATTAATGGTGAACTTGTTGGCGCAACCACAACTTTTCCTGTTACTAATCCAACAACAGGCGAAGTGATTGCACAAGTACCCGATGCTGAACCTCATCATATTGAGCAATGTTTAATCAGTGCTAAGCAAGGTTTTGCTACTTGGTCGGCTACCTCGTTAAGTGAGCGTGAAGCAATTATTTTAAAGTACGCTGAGATCTTAGAAGCCAACAAAGAAGAAATCATCGATCTGTTAGTGGCGGAAACGGGTAAGCCGTATGACAACGCCGAGTATGATTTTGGTATGTTGACCACATGTTTGCATTTCTTCGTTGAAGAAATGAAGCGTATTGATCAGCCCGTGATTGCTGATCCTGATGGTCGTTTCCTTAACTACATTCAGCGTCAGTCATTAGGTGTTGTAGTTGGCTACCTAGCTTGGAACTTCCCGTTATTAAATGTTGGTTACAAGTTAGGCCCATCTTTAGCATCTGGTTGTGCGGCCATTATTAAACCATCACAAGTGACACCACTGGCTACATTAAAAGTGGCTGAATACGCGTTACAAGCCGGTATTCCTGCCGGTGTGGTTAACGTGATCACCAGTAACAACTATGATGTGACTAATCCTTTGCTGACCAGTGACGATGTGTCTATGTTCACTATGATAGGCTCAACTCGAGCTGGCGTAAACGCAATGAAGACGGCTTGTACCAACATTAAGCACTTCTCGGTTGAATTAGGCGGTAACGCCCCTGTAGTGGTTTATGACGACGCTAATTTAGATAAAGCGGTTACTGATATTGTTAACCTTAAGTTTGCTAATTCAGGTCAGGTTTGTGTTTCGCCCAATCGCTGCTTTATACACGAGTCTATTTACGATGAGTTTATTGCGAAAGCGAAAGCGCACGCCGAAGGCTTAGTTTTAGGTGCTGGTAAAGGTGAAGGACGCTTGATGGGACCACTATCTAGCGAAAAAGAGCGTTCGCGCATTCTAGGTTTAGTGAAGTCTGCTCAAGAAGCGGGTGCTAATATAGTACTTGGTGGCAATGTTGTGGGTGACAAAGGTTTCTATATGGCGCCGACGATTATCTCTGACGTTAAGTTAGATATGGATTTGGCTACTAACGAAATTTTTGGCCCTGTTTTGCCTATTGTTAAATACACAGATCAAGATGATGTTATTGCACTAGCTAACGACAATGAATATGGCTTAGCGGCATACGTATATACCACAAATATTCAACGTGGTTTACAAGCAGCAGAAAAGATCACCGCCGGTAGCGTTTGTGTTAACGAAGTGCATTATGGCGTGCATTTACCACATGGCGGCCTAAAACAAAGTGGTGTTGGTAAAGACTGTTCGCGTTACAGCTTAGCCG
Source organism: Saccharobesus litoralis (assembly GCF_003063625.1). Lineage (NCBI taxonomy): Bacteria > Pseudomonadati > Pseudomonadota > Gammaproteobacteria > Alteromonadales > Alteromonadaceae > Saccharobesus > Saccharobesus litoralis. The sequence continues at coordinate 186,863 of NZ_CP026604.1, forward strand.
AGTACTTAACGCTTAAACGTGTTTCTGTTTTAGTTAACGATTAGTACAGTTTCCAGAAAGAAATGGTCAGTTGAATCTTTTGTAGGTCGCCGTACGCTGTTCCAGACGCTTAACGGCATTTCCTACATCCATGTAGGTCGCCGTGAGCTGTTCCAGACGCTTAATGGATGTAGGTCGAAATTTATTTCGACAATAGCAGCAGAGCTGCTACAGACTTGGTTTCTAGCTGCGATATTTGCTTAGAATTGCAAGCTTTGTCGAGGCAAGCCTCGACCTACAAGGGGACTTTAATTAATCAAAATTAGCTAGAAACGGTACGAGTTAAAAACGTGTTTTGGCCACGCACCCTGTGGCCAGTAGTTCACGCCCAACTGTTTTGTTCCTCAAAGTAAAACAGTTGGGCTTTTTATTAAGCGATATACAATTCTTTATGAGAAGCGAGAAAATAATGCATATAAAACGTGTTGCGCAATTATTATTAAGCTTGATTATCATAGTGCAAGGAATGTTGTTCGTGAGCTTAGTTCACGCAGCAGAAGCCCCGCGCCCTAATATTCTATTTATTCTTACCGATGACCAAGGTTATGCCGATGTTGGCTTTAACGGCTCTCCCGACATCATTACACCTAACTTAGATAAGTTAGCTGAAAATGGCACGATTTTTACCTCAGCTTATGTTGTGCATCCTTTTTGTGGCCCGAGCCGTGCAGGTTTAATGACTGGCCGTTACCCGCATAAATTTGGCTCACAGTTTAACTTACCTTCTAAATACGGCATGTCGGGTGGCTTAGGTATTGATGTAAAAGAAACCTTTATCAGCAAAGTTTTACAAGATGCCGGTTATTACACAGGTGCTATTGGTAAGTGGCACTTAGGTGAAACGGCAGAGTTTCATCCAAATAATCGCGGCTTTGATGAGTTTTATGGCTTTTTAAATGGCGGTCATGTGTATTTTCCTGAGAAGTTTCAAAAAGTTTGGAAGCAAGGCCGCGAGCGAGGTCAATATCACTCGATTTGGCACTATATGAAGCCGTTGGAATACAATGGCCAAGACGTGCAAGAAAACGAATATGTAACCGATGGCTTAAGCCGTGAAGCGGTTAAATTTATTGAAAAAGCTGGAAAAAAAGACGAGCCTTTTTTCTTATATCTAGCCTACAACGCACCACATACACCGTTGGAAGCGAAAGAAGAAGATATGGCGATGTTTCCTAACATTAAAGATAAAAAGCGTAAAACCTATGCAGGTATGGTTTACGCGGTAGATCGTGGTGTTAAACGCATCGTTCAAAGCCTGAAAGACACTGGCCAGTATGACAACACCATGATCGTATTTTTAAGTGACAATGGTGGCCGACCTGATCAAGGTGCTAATAACTATCCATTGCAAGAAGGTAAAGGCAGTGTACTAGAAGGTGGTTATAGAACACCTATGTTTATTCATTGGCCTAAAGGTTTACATGGCGGTAATAAATATAAGCATCCTGTGTCGGCATTAGATTTTTATCCAACCTTTGCTAATTTAGCTGGCGCCAAAGTACCAGAACATAAAAAGCTTGACGGTAAAGATATTTGGCCAGCCGTTGTTCGCAATAAAAGTGCGCGAGCGGGTGAAAATATTTACGTTATGCGCCATTGGGCGGGTAAGTCGGATGTGGCGGTACGTCGCGACAATATTAAAGCGGTCAAGTTAAAACATGGAGCATGGCAAATGTATGACGTGGATAACGATCCGGGTGAAACCCAAAATATCGTCGAACAAAACCGTTTCCTGTTACAAGAATTAGTCGCTGAGTTTGAAATATGGAGCTGGACCAATGTGCAACCACAATGGTTTTACACGCACAATGAAGGCGCTACATGGCGAAAGCATGGAATGCCAAGGTTTGATCAGACGTTTAAAATAGCGCCTATAAAGAATTAACCCTGCTACACCATTTAAGCCATAAAATCCCAGCTCTGCTGGGATTTTTATTTATCAAATATCATCATACATCTTGTGGTTATTGGCTTTAAAATTTAAACTCCACGTTTTACATCAGTCAACGCACTGTTTTGTACAACCATTTATAAAAGTTAATAATCAATGCTGCCAAATTGCCCAAAATGCCAATCCGAATACGTATATCAAGATCAATCACTGTTAATTTGTCCTGAATGTGGCTACGAGTGGGATCCAGTTGAAGCAGAAGCCGAAGATGAGGTAATCGTTAAAGATTTTAACGGTGCTGTTTTGGCAGAAGGCGATAAAGTGACTGTCATTAAAGATTTAAAAATTAAAGGCAGTTCTCAAGTGATTAAAATCGGTACTAAAGCCTTGGTGCGCCGTATTTTTGATAAAAAAGATCACGAACTCGATTGTAAAGTCGACGGCGCTGGCGAAATGATGGTGACCGCAAAGTTTGTGAAAAAGGCTTAGTTTATTGTTTTGTTGAAAGCAGTAGTGGCTTGTATTTATCTATCGGGCTGTTCAACACTTTCACCCTGAGCGCGAAGCAGTCGAAGGGGTCAGGGTTTCTAATTTACACGTGGTCCTTCGACTCCGCCCAACTTGAAATTAGTAGGACGCTCTAAATCATGTTACAAAAATCACCAGATGCGAACTTTCGACGCTGTCTGAAAAATCGGATTGGTATTTTCTTGTTATAAACATGACTCGTTTCTCACACGCGCACCATTGCAATCACCTTGTAAGTTAGCAATTTCGGTCAAGCAAGGATTAGCTCTATCCAACATAATGCAGCCGTACCTGAAACAATAAGGATAAAGATGAAGGCTAGGCTGCATAACTCCCTTGAAAAACGCATCAAACTCGTATGTGAATATATTAACCACAACCTTAATGAATCGTTAACGCTAGATAAAATGAGTGGTATTGCTGCATTATCTAAATACCATTTTCATCGTGTCTTTAGCGCTTATACTGGGGTATCGGTTACGCAATTTGCGCAATTACAAAGGTTAAAACGTGCGTCGTTTCGCTTAGCGTTTGAAAAGGATATTCGCGTGATTGATATTGCATTAGAAGCCAGTTTTGAAAGTGCTGAAGCATTTTCTCGGGCGTTTAAGCGTACCTTTGAACAATCTCCTTCTGATTTCAGGTCAGTTCCGCAATGGCAAGAATGGCATTCGCGGTTTAATTTTTTAAATCAGACACATGGAGAGACACAAATGAAAGTCGATATTGTTGAATTCGCTGCAACAAAAATAGCGCTACTTGAGCATTTAGGTTCGCCGGATACAGTATATGAAACTGCGAAAAAGTTTATCGATTGGCGTAAAGAAACTGGATTGTCCCCGATTAAAACCAGCAAAACTTTTGGTATTCCATATAGTGATCCTCAAACGACAGAGCCTGAAAAGTTTCGTTGGGATATTTGCGGTGAGGTAAGTTGTGATGTGCTAGACAATAATTATGGGGTTAAAACAGGGATAATACCGGCCGGAAGGTGCGCGACTTTTAGGCATCAAGGCAGTTACGATAATATTCGTGATGCTATCTGTTATGTTTATCGTGAATGGTTAGCTGAAAATAACGAAGAGTTACGTGATTTTCCGTGCTTTTTTCACTACAGAAACTTTATTCATGAAGTCGATGAATGCGACTTACAAACCGATATTTATATTCCATTAGCTGCGAAAGATTAAAGCCCTTGACGAAGCAGCCGCTTCGACAAAAGATTCAATTGTTCATTACTTTAGTGAAAAAGTACTAGAGTTGGCCAAATCAATCTCGTCTATTTAGCCAACTCTCTTATTCTTAATGCTTCAGGGTGTTGCTTTTTAGCGTAATAGCGTACTGCATGGCGCAATAACCATTTTCTTTCTTTGCTTGCGCCATCTAGCCAGTCATGGCAGATTTCAAACACGGTATCGGCGTGATTTTTTGCTATATCACCTAAATGGTTAGCGACACTGCGGCGAACATATAGGGTTTCATCGTCTTTGAGAGCGTCGAGTATTTTTAACGTATAATTGGGGTCTTTAATGAAGTCAGGAATGTTGATCCCCCAAGGTAATTTGGGACGCGTTCCTTCCGAACACAGGCGGCGAACATGCGGATTTTCGTCACTGATCCAACTATACACACGTTCTAGCATTTCATCTCGATAATTGACTAAAAAGGGTCGAATACAAAATTCAGCGCTAAAGCGTTTAGTGACGGCTAATATGCCTTGGCAAGCCATTTCAAAGTTTTGTGCAGTGTGACCAGCCTCATTGTTTTTATTACTTTCAAGGCCAGGGTAGTGATTACAAATAAAGCTACCATAAGGCAGGTAAAACATTCCGCTAAGACCAAAATTGTCAGTGTCTTGTTTTTCCTCAGCCATCGCGCCTATTAAAATTGCAATACTTTGTTGGTAATCGACAGCTAAGCTGTTGTTGACCGCTTTGGCTATATGATGAGCGCGTTGTAACAAAGACAAGGGTTCTAAACCGGTTAAAGCCAAATTAACAAACGTTTTCTGATTAAATTTAGCGTCACTAATTTGTAAATTACGCGCTAAGTGTAAAACGGCAGTCTCACCAAGTAAGGTATTAAGCGGTACGCCTTTATTGATGGCATGGGGTGCGGCTGGCACTTGCGGGGTGTTGTAGTCGAATCCTGACATATCAAACACGAATATCTATTGTTTGGTTTAAGTTCATTATGCCATGGCACTAATGTTAAGTAGAACAGATTGTATGTTGTATGAGTGTTTTAACCTCATATCGCCACTTTCATACCAAATTAGGTTCTGTTTTAAAACAATGTAATAAAAAAGTTAGTTTAATTGGTGATTTTTTCTTAAAAATTAAATAAACCTATTGAATATATAAACATCATATGTTTATATATTTGGTATGAGTGAGATGGTTTATTACGATTTAAAGCACGCCGCAACAATGTCGCCCAGTTTATCCGTGCAAGTATCACGAGAGATTGGTCGGCGTATTGTTGCTGGTACGTATGCACAAGACAGCTTAATTGAAGACGAGTCGGCTTTGGCTGAGCGCTTTCAAGTGAGCCGAGCGGTTGTGCGTGATGCGGTTAAAATTCTGGTTAGTAAAGGGCTACTTGAAGTTCGTAGAGGTATAGGAACGCGTGTTCGGCCTCGGTCACAGTGGATATTGCTAGATGACGACGTGTTAGCTTGGCATATTTCAGCGCAGCCTAATTGTGAGTTTGTGCGTCAGCTTATGGATATTCGATTATGTTTTGAGCCGATGGCGTCGCGTTGGGCAGCAGAGCGGGCAACGCTTGAGCAAATTAGCGAAATTGAGCATGCCTGCATTGCGATGGAAAAAGAAAAAGGCTCGGTAGAAAACTTTATATTTGCTGATGCTATGTTTCATAAGGCCGTGTTAAGAGCTGCTGGCAATGAATTATTAACCGCAATGGAAGGCGTTATTTATTTAGCCTTGTTGGTGAGTGTACGCATTACCAATCAAGATCCGCGTAAAAATGGTACGTCTGTGCCCTTTCATCGCGAATTGTATAGTGCAATTGCTAGAAGAGAAGCCGAAAAGGCGGAGCAACTTACCGAAAAATTGTTAACCGATGCCAGCCGTCGCTTGCAAGAAGCAGCTAAACTAAATGAAATACGTTAATTTTTAAAACGGCTGACATGATTAAATTCAGTCGATAGTAGAGGATGTGAGATGGTGACTCGTCAGTATACTCGCAGTCTGAAACAACAATTTATAACAACGCGAACGCTGACAAAAAGTTAGATAAACAGGCAGCACTAAATAGAAATATGGCTGTTATTCGTAAGTGACAGTCCTGTAGGTATCCATATGGTAAACACACAACGTAACGTGACATTTTATGCATTAATCGCCGCATTTGGTGGTTTTGTATTTGGTTTAGATCTGATGAATATATCAGGTGCCATACGCTATATTAGCTCAATATTTGAATTAGATGACGGCCAAGTAGGGCGCGTTGTTGGTATTAGTTTTTTAGGTGTGGTTTGTGCATTATTTTTTGCCGGTACCTTATGCGAACGCTATGGTCGCCGTGCAGTATTAGTTGGTATTGCGTTAGCGTATTCGCTTTCATCTATTTTATCTGCTTTTGCCGTTAACTACGAAATGCTAGTTATTGGCCGTTTTATTGGTGGTGCAGCTTTTGCGTCGATTACAGTATCGGCCATGTATATAGGTGAAATTGCCCCAGCTGAGCAACGCGGAAAATTTGTGTCGGTTAATCAGTTAATGATCGCCATCGGTATTTTGTTGGCATCGATTGTTAATTTCTTTCTCATTAAATACTTAGATGATATTAGCTTTTTAAATGGTGAAAACGTTTGGCGTTATATGTTGGGCGCTGAATTAATCGCTAATGTTGTGTGGGTAGCTTTGTTACTAACCGTACCAGAATCACCGCGCTGGTTGTTGAAAAAAGGCCGTGATCAAGAAGCCAAATCTATCATCGAAAAGATTGTTCCAGCTGAACAAGTCACTAGTTTTATTAATGAAGTAAAACAAAGTTTTCATAATGAGAGCAAATCAGACACATTAACCCAGCTTAAAAACTTATTTCATAAGCGTATGAGTTTAGTGTTATGGATAGCCATTGCCTATGCCATAGTGCAAGGCGGTACTGGAATGAATGCATTATTATCGTTTGCGCCAATGGTTTTTGAGCAGGTGGGAATGACAACCGAAGACAGCTTTATGCAAACTGTTATCATGGGAGTGGTTAATTTAGCTGCTGTATTTATCGCGATTTTCACAGTCGAAAAATTAGGTCGTCGATTCTTAACCATTGCCGGATTAGTGTTGGTGGTGGTTGCTCATACTTCAAGCTGGATCGGCTTTAAAGATACCACTTATGTATTCGACCAAGCCGCTTATAGCAAAATAGAGAAACAGCTTGAAGGGGAAGAGGTTGATATGACTAAGCTATTACCTCTTGTTGGCACTACATTCGAAAACGACGTTGAATTGAAAAAAGCCCTTGCCAATGTACTGAGTAAAAAAGAATTACCGTTAGCCAGTGGCGCTATTATTAACCAAACAATCCAAGGTATTAAACCTATGCTGATTTTGTTTGGTATTTTTGCAATGTTGGCGGCATTTAATATGTCTATTGGGCCTATATTATGGGTGATTTTCTCAGAAATATTCCCTAATAGTGTACGCAGTGTTGCTTTACCGTTTGCCGCGTTAGTCCAAACCTTATCGTCATGGGCGATCAGTGAATTATTCCCATGGCAATTAAGCACATTTGGTGCAGCGAATGTGTTTTTAATGTATGCCGGTATAGGTTTAATTGGTTTGGTTGTGATGTATTTCATCTTGCCGGAGACGAAAAGCAAATCAATAGAAATGATTGAACGAGATTTGGTACGCGCTTAAGCGGCCAAATCCAAATTGAAATAGATTGAAAGTAAGTTAATAAATGACAGTGAAAAACCAAGCAATTGAGTATTTGATTATCGACTGGGGTACGACCAATTTTCGTGCCTTTGCGTTAGATAACCAAGGCCAAGTTCAAGATAAAAAAGAATTAGGGTTGGGTCTATTACAAGTCGAAGACGCTGACTTTGCCAACGCATTACAGGGCGTTTTAGCCAACTGGTTAAACAATTACCAAAGTCTACCTATTTTTATGGCGGGTATGGTGGGTTCTGCCCAAGGTTGGGTTAATGTCGACTATGCTGCTACACCGGTCAATAATCGTGGCTTAATTAACAACGCCTATCGCTTTGAATTGCCGTGGGGGGCGCTAGCCACCATTATCCCAGGTGTTAGTCATCAAGCTAAAAATGGCGTTTATGACGTAATGCGTGGTGAAGAGGTGCAGCTATTTGGTTTAGCTAAATTAACCCAATCGGCTTCATTAACGGCTGTTATGCCGGGTACACACAGTAAACATGCCGTTTTAGATAATGGAAAAATGACCGAGTTTGCGTCGTTTATGACAGGTGAGCTGTTTTCCGTTATTTCACAGCACACAATTTTAGGTCGTGGCTTACCAAAACAAATCGACAATCAAGACGCGTTTTTACGCGGTGTAACTGAAAGTAAAACTGAAAAGCTAACCAGTGCTTTGTTTGCTGCTCGTACCCACAGGCTATTTAATAATATTCAAGAATCTGATGTTTATGATTACTTATCTGGTTTGTTGATTGGCTATGAGTTAAATAATTTAGCTAACAATTTAACCAACAACCCAGTTTACTTAGTTGGTGGCAAAGGGCTATGCGCGCGTTACCAAACCGCTTGTGACGCTTTATCTATTTCAGCCATTTACATGAATGGTGATGAATGTTTCTTAGCCGGAATGGCTGATTTAATTTCGGAATTATCTAATGTCTAAACCGTTTTCTTTACAAGGCCAGTTGCCGTTAATTGCCATTATTCGCGGCGTTTTACCCCAAGATGTGATCCGTATTGCAGAGATTTTGGTAGAAGAGGGCTTCACTATGATTGAGGTGCCTCTTAACAGCCCAGATGCGCTAGACAGTATTAGTCGTTTAGTTAAGCACTATGGTGACAAATATTATATTGGTGCCGGAACCGTTACCACGCCAGAGCAAGCTAAAGCTGTCATTGAAACAGGGGCTAACCTTGTCGTGACACCAAATATGAATGAAGAAGTGATCAAAATGTCGGTGGCTGCCGGTTGTGCAACATTTCCTGGGGTTGTTACCCCAACCGAAGCGTTTAATGCGCTAGCAGCTGGTGCGACAGGCCTTAAACTGTTTCCTGTATCCGCTTTAGGTTTAGATGGCTTTAAAGCACTTAAATCTGTAGCGCCTCAAGGCACGCTGTTCTTTCCTGTTGGTGGTATTAACCCAACAATAGAAAGCATGAAGCCTTATACAGATATTGGTGCGCAAGGGTTTGGTTTAGGGTCGGCATTGTATAAGCCGAGTATGTCAGACGAACAAGTACGGCAGAATGCTCGCGACTACGTAAAATTTTTCAACGCCTGTATTGAGTAAGTCGAACTAAAACTCGACTAACCCTAGTACTGTTTCAATTTAATTTTGATTAGTTGATGTTGTTCAGTGTAGGTCGGCCTTTAGGCCGATGGGTACGCGAGTGACAACGGTTTAAATAATGGCCTAAAGGCCAACAAGGGATTCAACTGAACATTTCTATATTGAATAGGTACTAGTACCTTTTCAATTTAATTTTGATTAGTTGAAAACATTGGTGATCACTTTCACACTGAGCGCGAAGCAGTCGAAGTGTCGGTAAATTAGAAAGTAATAAGACTTCGACAAGCTCAGCCTGAAGTTGTTTATTTAATCTAAATATGGCTAAAAACATCACTAGTGATAATAAATTATGCGAGTGATTCAACTGATCATTTCTTTCTGGAAACAGTACTAGTACTCCGACACAAAAGTTATGACATGTTGAACTCGTTTTTATTAGCAATCATAAAACGAGCGAGATTAAAGACCTGTTCCCTTGCGGGGACGAATTTGTAGGGCCGAATTTATTTCGGCTAACACAAGGTTTGTCGATGTAAAATCGACCCTGCAATTTAGCAAGTGGTTATAAATTAAACCGTTCAAAATTTTTAGTTAAGGTACTAGATATTTTGAGCAAAAGAGTGATCTTTTGCTTAAATTAATCCCAAACGAAATGTACCGATTTGGGATTATTGTACGCAAAATTCAAATGTATGATCTAACTTAAAATCATAAGTAGATTGTATAAATGAACATAACAATCAGTTTAGAGCTTGGGTTATATACCTAAAGCATTTTAAAAGGTGAAAACTATGAGCAAGTTGCATACGCATCCTAACGCAATTGTCGCGAATTCAGAAAGCCCGCACGTAAAGTTAAAAGGCATAAACTTTGGCGATTGTTCTTGGAAAAAAGACGGCTTTTGGGGTGAAAAAACTCAAAAGGCAGTTGACGTTATGTTGCCATATATGGGTGATGTTTTATGTGGTGATGTCGGACACGCATTAAACAACTTTAAGATTGCGGCTGGCATGAAAGAAGGTAAACACCAAGGTATGTACTGGCATGATGGTGACTTCTATAAATTTATGGAAGGTAAAATTTATGCCTATGGTTTAACAAAAGATGAAAGCCTTTTAAAAGAGTTAGACGAGTACATTGAAATAATTGGCAAAGCGCAGGAGCCAGATGGTTACTTGCAAACTCAAATCCAATTAAAAGTAGACGCCGACGCCGAGCGTTACGCAAACCGTAAATATCATGAAATGTACAATACAGGCCATTTCTTAATTACAGCCTGTGCCCACTTTAGAATTACTGGTAAACGTAGTTTACTAGAGATGGCAATAAAACATGCCGACTTGTTATATACCTACTTTTTCCCAAATACTAAGCATTACCAACGTTTTGGTTTTAACCAAACGCAAATTATGGGCTTGGTAGAGCTATATCGCACGGTAGGTGACAAGAAATATTTAGAGCTAGCACAAAAGTTTATTGATCGTCGCGGTACTTACGAAATTGAGCACGATTCAACGACGGTTGGCTACCCAATTGGTGACATGGTGCAAGAGCGCACACCATTACGCGACGAAGTTGAACCAGTAGGGCACGCAGTATTAGCATTGTATTACTACGCAGGCGCGGCAGATGTGTATGCTGAAACCGGTGAGCAAGCGCTTAAAGATGCATTAGAGCGTTTGTGGGAACGTGTAACTCAGAAGAAAATGTACGTAACCGGTGCTGTTGGTCAAACTCACTACGGAGCATCGGCCAACCGAGACATGATTGAAGAAGGTTTCATTGATGATTATATGATGCCTAACTTGACCGCCTACAATGAAACTTGTGCCAACCTTTGTAACGCCATGTTTAGCTACCGTATGTTGGGGCTAAATGCTGAAGCCAAATATGCAGACATTATCGAATTAGTTATGCATAACTCAGGTTTGTCAGGTATCAGTATTGAAGGTAAAGATTATTTTTATGCTAACCCGCTACGTATGCTGCACGGTACACGTGATTACGATGCCCATAAAGATGTAACCGAAACACCGAACCGCGAATCCTATTTAGATTGTTTCTGTTGTCCGCCTAATTTAGTGCGTACTATTTCTAACTTGTCTGGTTGGGCCTATAGCCTTTCTGATAACGGTGTATACGTTAACCTTTATGGTGCTAATAACCTAAATACTAATTTATTAGACGGTAGTGCAATTAAGCTTTCACAAGATACTGAATATCCTTGGAAAGGCTTAGTTAAATTAACCGTAGAGCAATGTAAAACCGATGCGTTTGAAATTGCTTTACGTGTTCCGGGTTGGGCTAAAGGCGCAGACATTACCATTAACGGCCAGCAAGCTGATGTACAAGCTGTACCTGGGCAATACGCGATTATTAGTCGTCAATGGCAAGAAGGTGATGTCATCATCATTGATATACCGATGGAAGCTACCTTAGTTGAAGGTCATCCGCGTATTGAAGAAGTGCGTAACCAAGTGGCTGTTAAACGTGGTCCTGTTGTTTACTGTGTTGAAACACCTGATCTACCTGAAGAGACGAGTGTGCTGGATGTGTATATTAAAGGTGATACGGCATTAGAAGTGGACTATCGTCCTGAGTTCTTAGGCGGTACTACCTTTATTAAAGCCGATGCATTACTGCGTTCACAAAATAAAGACAGTATGTATTCAGCAATCAGCAAACCCGACTTTAAAGAGTTTAAAGCTGAGTTAGTGCCTTATTATGCATGGAGTAACCGAGGCTTAGCTGAAATGACAGTGTTTATGCCTATTATTTGGAAATAGGTTGCTAATTTTTTGTTTTATCAAACCCTGCAATTGCAGGGTTTTTTTATACCTTTGAAAATTGTTGCGCATTTTGGGCTAACAAACTTCGCGCCCCTTCATTAATTTCTTCTTGGTGCATGTTCTAACCGCAGATGGTTTAATTTACCGACTTTAGTGGGTGAGCATTTATGCTTGCAGATCCTACAAACTTTTTGCCCCAAAGAGCAAGACGACAGAATATCATTCTCGACAACAATTTCTAAATACCTGCATCCATGCACCAAAAGTAGGGGCTTTTAATCTAGGTATCGCCACAACAGCTTTATTATGTTGTAACTATAGATGGTAATAAGCTCGTTGCTTGAGATGCTGAATAGTTACGTTTGGTAATTCATAATAAATGTTTTGGTATTACCAAATTAAAGTTAATTTCATCACGGCTACTTTAAATTTTTTGATCGTTTAACTTCTACAAATATTGATCCTTATTGCTTAGTAACTATAGCTTGAATCTAAATCCGTTACCGGACAACTATCTATAATTGTAACTAATCAGCATGTCTACCACAGGCATAAAAATTACCATCATACCTGAGTATTCAGGCATCCAGCGCCTATGTATAGGTAAACTTAGCTCTCGTTTACTAAGCAAAGTCGCTAGGTTACCGCTTTCGCGGCAAAGACGGGGTAATTAGCAACACTAGGGTGTGTAATACGAATTACGCTGAGTAGATACCTAAAATTTATCCTTTTAGAAGGTTGGGTGTTGGCTTATATGGATGAGGGAAATTGTTCGCCTTGTGCTTTGTGACCTAAAAGCGCGGTTTCTGTTGAATTAACGCTAAAACCATTTATCTCAATCAATTACTAACTGCGATAAAAATTCGTATTGATATAATTCAATAACAGTTTTTGCTATTGGAATTACCAATTGTTTTTATTTTGTTAGGTTTTGTTTGATAAATTGGTTGATATTAAATCTGAAATGTGAAAATATTTGGATATACCTCTTACATTGAGGTGTAAGTCATAAATACAATAATTTATTAAATTGTTTGATATTTGGTAATGCCAATATCGACCTAGACAAGGTGAACAACAATGCATTTCAAGAAACATACAATCGCAATGGCAGTTTTATCTGTTTCTGCTTTTGGTTATTCAGCAAACACAATCGCCCAAGAAGAAGCAGCCGACGAAACAGAAGTAATTCAGGTTTCAGGTATTCGCGGTTCATTATTGACTGCACTTAACGAAAAACGCTCAGCAGATAACTTAGTAGAAGTTATTCAAGCCGACGATATTGGTAAATTACCTGACCAAAACTTAGCGGAAGTACTAGAAAACGTTACAGGTATTCAAATTACCCGTACCGCAGGTGTCGGTACTGGTGTACAAATTCGTGGTACCAATGCTAACCGTGTTGAAATTAACGGTGTATCAACCGTTGGTTCTGGCGGTGGTCGTAACGGTATCGATTTTGAAGATGTATCAGCAGCCATTATTGCCGGTGTAGAAGTGACTAAGTCTCCGCAAGCAAAAACTATTGAAGGTTCTGTTGGTGGTACTATCAACCTTAAAACCATTCGTCCTTTAGCGTTAGATGACACGCTTGCGTCTGTTCGTGTCCAAGCTGAAAACAGCAGCTTAAGTACTGAATCAGCAAAACCAAGACTGTCAGCAACGTTTGGTAAGAACTGGGAATCAGATTTAGGTAAATTTGGTTTTGTTATTGCTGGTAGTTATATTGAACAAGAAGCGGTTTCTTTCCGTCCGCGTACTGACCGCGATAGCTTAGATAACGACGGTAACCTAGCTATCCAATTCTTGACGCAAGAGCAAGAAAACGATGACTACGAAACGGTTAATATCGCCACAACATTAGAGTGGGCACCAAATGAAAACAGTAAATTCTATTTTGACGCCATTATCAATGAACAAGAACAAAGTCGTGACCAATATCGTGCTCAAGCGTCTGGTGTTAGTGCACTTAAAAATAAAGATGCTAGCAAACCAGACGAGTATGAAGTGGTTAACTTTGGTACTAAAGGCGATCACAGCTGGCCAGATTTCAAAGCAGCTTTAAAAGGTTCTATTGGACCTGATGCAAGCGAAGGCTTTGATAACCCTAACTTACGTATTTCAAGTGAAACTGGCTCACGTGTGACTGATACCGAAGTTTTTGTTTTTGGTGGTGAGTTCCAAGCTGAGCAATTTAAAATTAGTGCAGAAATTGCTACATCAAGCTCAGATTCAGTTAAGCCTAAATTTGAATCGACGGTTAACTTTATTAACCCGAAAGCACCATTGGTATCACGAATTAATTATGAGCGTACTAATGGTGATGGTGAAGTAGAAACTGGCCGAGTTGAAGTTCCTTTTATTGATGGTATTGATAGCCTTGAAGATGCAATTGCCAGTGTTGATGGTGGTACTAGCGGTATCATTTACAACGATAATGCAACACCGTTTGCCTATGATTTATCTGGTGGTACGTTATCTTTCGGTATTGACCCTAACTCAGCATACACGCCAACTAAAGAGCAGCTGTTAGATCCGAAAAACTACGTATTCGAAAAGCTAGAAAAAGGCGGCGATTTACAAAAGAACTCTGAAGATAGTTTCCGTATTGATGCAGAATACTATATAGATGATAGTGTGATCACCTCTATTGATGTGGGTTATCGTTTTAACAAATCGTCTAGTGAATACACGCGTATTAACGGTAGTTTCAGTTATGGTGATATGACTCGCGCAGCGAATGGTGAGTTATTTAAAGAGCTATTAGTGCCAGGCCCTGACAACTTTGGTAGTGCAGATGATCGTGAGCTTTATATTAAAGACTTCTTGTGGATTGACCCAGATCGTTCATTCTCTGATCCTCAAGGTACAGTTGATATTATCTACAACGCGTTAGATACACATTATGGTTCACAAAGCAGCCGTGTTAACGAAACGCCACAAAACAGCTCGTACTACTTAGTTGAAGAAGACACTAATGCTTTCTATGCTCAAGCTAATTTCGAGTATGAAAATATTCGTGGTAACTTCGGTTTACGTCATGTGAGCACTGAAGTGCAATCTTCAGGTTATGTAGATGGCGTATTAACGCCGATTAAAGGTGATTACAGCTTAGTTTTACCACGCATTAATGTGATTGCTGATTTAACTGATGACATGGTTGTACGTTTTGGTGTCGGTAAAGATATCCGTCGTCCAGATTTTGATTCACTTAAATATGGTTACAATCTAAACGATAACGAAAACACGGCTGTTGCGTTAGGTAACCCTGGCTTAGCCCCAGAAGAAGTCCAATCATTTGACCTTTCTTGGGAATGGTACTTTGCTGAAGGTTCAGTTGTTAGCGTTGGTTACTTCACTAAATTACGTACCGATATTTTTGGTACTAAAACCTTTGGTGCACCTTTACACCCAGATCCAACTACCGACAGTGGTACAGCTCGTTCAAACGATCCAAGCTGTCCAGGCGGTGGTTTCTATAACCCGAATGTAGTGCCAAGCTTATTGGGTAACCCTGATGTTAAAGGTTTATGTGTAGACTATACCCAAGACAGCAATGATGATGTTTCAACTATGCAATCGGGTTGGGAATTTGCTGTGCAATACGACTTAGCAGGTTTTGAAGATAAGCTAGGTTGGGCATCAGGTTTTGGTGTGATGGCTAACTATACAATGCAAGAATTTAACGGTGGTTCAATTGAAGATTGTACCTTTAGCCGTGGTGCAGATGTATTAGGTGATGACGTGTGTGCAGAGCGTGGTTTGGAAGATTTCTCTGAAGACGCTTATAACTTCACGCTTTACTATGAGAAGTATGGTTTATCAGCTCGTATGCGTTACACATGGCGTGATGCGTTTACCTCGACTGACTTTGGTGGTGGTTCAAGCACAAGTAGTACGCTTAGTTTCCCTGTGGTTACCTCTGCACGTGGTCAGTTAAATGCCAGTGTGACTTATGACATTACTGAGCAATTAAATGTCGGTGTTGAAGCGGTTAACTTAACTGAGCAAGGCGTAGAGCAATATTGTGTTAACGATGGCGCGCTACTGTGTTTTGTTGGTTTACCAGACCGTCGTGTCACTGCAGGTGCAACGTATAAGTTCTAAAATGCTTATTGGTTGTTAGGTAACTATTGGTGGGCGAGCATTTATGCTTGCAGAGCCTGCAAACCTTTGTTACCAAATATTTTGGTCGAGTAGGCCGAGGGAGCTTCCCCCTCAGCCTCTCACAGATCCGTACGTGAACCTCTCAATTCATACGGCTCCTCTCGTTTCACCATTTACGGCCTGCAACCAAATTGCCAATGAGAAAATAGATACGGTTGTGTATTACACACCCTTTGCATCCATTTTCTTGCTCTTTGGTAACTGAATTTCAGCCGTTTGTATTTCTTCTTCGCCCATTTCAACAATTTAAGGTTTATCCAAGACATAAGTGGCCTTAATGCTGTTTTCCAAAACCGACTGAAGTAATTTATCCACCCGCTTATCATCGGATTAAGCTTATACGCCAACTCTTGTATCGTTAACCCCGTTTGCTTATGTAGCTTGAGCGCTTTAACTTTCTCTCTAATTTTCTGTTTCGCTTTAGGGCTAATAGCAGGTGTAAAGCCAACAAACATGCGACCCCACCGATTCCTTACTAACCTTGGCCTGAAACAGTAACTAAGAAAATCAAAGCTAATGACTTCATGTGCTTCTTGTCTACCTTCATCAAAGCAGTAAACCAGTTTAGTTTTCTCTGGATGACATTCTAGACAACAATCTAACATGCGTTGCTCAATAGCTTGCTTTAACGCCTTTGCTTCTTGCTCACTACGACAGTGAACCACTGCATCATCCGCATAGCGTGCAAATTGAACATGTGGATGTTCTCTTCGCAACCATTTGTCGAATGCGTAGTGTAAAAACAAATTGGCTAGCAATGGGCTTATCACGCCTCCTTGTGGTGTTCCTTTCGTTCGCTCTATTATCTGACCATCCGAGGTTTCCATTGGCGCTTTAAGCCAACGTTCGATATAGAGTAATACCCATGGGTTATTGGTATGTTTGCGTAACGCTTTGCCCAATAACACCCAGTCCAAGTTATCAAAGAAGCCTTTGATATCTAAATCAATCACCCAGTCGTATCGCCAACACCGCTGGCGCGTTATCGCTAATGCATCATGTGCACTGCGATTAGGTCTGTAACCATAAGAATCATTATCGAATACCGATTCTAATTCAGGCTCCAACTCCATCTTGACGACCATCTGTGCAACTCGGTCTGATACCGTGGGTATGCCTAGTACTCGAACGCCCTTATCCTTAGGGATTTCGACACGCTTCACCGTCGGTGGAAAATAGCTGCCCGATGACATTCGATTCCATATCTTGTACAGGTTCTTCTTCAAGTCCTGTTCAAAATCACTCATCGATTGCTCATCAATTCCTGCCGCTCCACCGTTGGCTCTTACACGTAACCAGGCTTCATAAACTGTCCATTTCGAAATACTAAATGGTTTTGCTGAATTCAATCATTCCTCCTGCTGCAGCAGTTGATGAAAGTTTCATTTAAAACGAGGCAATCCCTTCGCTAGATAACCATTACAGCTATCATCATCACTACTACGAATTGCTCCGCCCCAGTGCTTTGCATTCAGACTTGGCTCTCATGGGGTTTCCATTCGAGGATATCTGTTAACATCAAAACGACTGGTTCTTACGTTCCATATAAAACCCCGAGTTAAATTCACGTCAGCTCTTTGCCGGCTCCCGCTTAGTTGGTAATCAGGTTGCCTCTAAGCTCTTCCCAAACTCCACCCAGTAGCTTGGTTTCGGGATGCAACGGTTAAATATTTCGACACCTACGCTGTTCGTCTCTTTAACTCACACCTGACAAATCATTGTGTTTGCCTTTCCCTTATCGCTCACGACAGTGACTCTTAACCAATGCCGCATAAGGTGGTTTCCACCTGCACCTGAATGCCGATGGGATGGGCCAAACCATCATGTTTTATATAGTTGCGTTACCTTCCAGCCTTCCTTGTACTGTTGGTAACTCGTAACACACTGGGCGAGCATTTATGCTTGCAGAGCCTGAAAACCTCTCACTAAGAGAGCAAAACAACAGAATTTTGTTCCCGACAAACTCTAAGTACCAGTATTTTACTGCAACTCCTAAGATTGAGCTTTTTAGTCGCATTACTTTCTGCAATAAGGCCTATTGTGTTGTTGCTTATATATGGTTAAGTCCTCTGCTTGTAATGTTGAATAGTTACAATTTCATTTTAATTATTCTTTTAACTTCTCTTTTACGCTTCGCTTTTCAAATTAATTGCCGTTTTACTTGTTTACCAAGAACATTATTTCGCTCGTTTGCCTTTCAATTATCTTCTAAATCGCATTTACAAATGTTTACCATGTTAAAGCTTGATTGATTGGTTTTTTTATATAAATTGTGTAATTCATATAAAAGGAATCCGTTTAAAAATGAAAAAGTTGTTAACAAACCTAAAATTGGTTTTTTCTGTGGCATCGGTTTGCGTTGCCTGCTATTCAACAACAGCACAAGCCAATATTTTTAAAGGTGATGAGCTATTTACTAAGCAAAATTATAAGGCCGCGTTTAAGGAATATGCTAAATCTGCCAATATTGGTAGTCCGCATGCTTATTATCAAATGGGTACTATGTATCACAAAGGCTTAGGAGTGGGTCAGGACTCAATTAGTGCATTAATTTGGTTTTCATTGGCCGCTGAATATCAATTTAATGATTCCGAACAGATCCTTAAAAAAATGATTAACGCTTTGCCGACTGATCAACGTGCTTTTTTTGAACAGTTGGTTTTTTCATTTCAAGAAAAGTTTGGTAAACAAAAAATTCAACAAAAATATTACCCAGAGCTCATAACAACGAATTTAGCAACTAAGGTAACTTTTGGTGGCGACGGTACGTTAGAAAGCCAATATCAAACCGCAGATGAATTATTTGGTGCAATTGATTCGGGTTTTAGTGATAGCTTTGAAGTGGAGCCGGTATCGTTTGGTTTTGAAGATGAAGAAGGTGCCATTTCTGAATCTTATGACGACCCAAGCCAATCAAAAGATCCGCTACAAGATTTTTTTAATCGTCCCTATTTTTTAATTGTTGATTACGATGTAGCTCCTGACGGCTCAGTAAGAAACATGACACCTATCCAAACAATAGGTTATCCGCGCAGAGCGTTAGAAAATTTAGAAACACAAACTTTCCCCCAGCCAACCTTTAATGGTAAGCGCGTGAATTTTGTTAATCGTACCTATATGGGCATGGCGACCTATTCTAAGTTTCAAATGTCAGATGAAAATGAACGACTGTATGATAGGGTCAGACGTTTAGCGAAGAAATTGAAGGCTAGCCAAGCGTTAGACGATAAGTATCAATATGCAATGGCTCTTTTAAATTTTACTTGGTTAAAACAAGAAGAGGGGGAAGCGTTAAGTCTACTTGAAGAAGCCGCCAAGGCAGGACACCCAAAAGCACAATTTGAATATGGCTTAAAATTATACCGTGAGCAAACTAATCCAGCGGAAGCGATACATTGGATCGCCAAAGCCAGTCAATATGGTTTAGTACAAGCTGAATATCGATTAGCGCGTATTTTACAAGATAGTCCTTGGGTGGTCGCAGATGAGAAAAAAGCCTTGTTTTGGTACGAAATGGCAGCAAACAAGCAACATGAACCTGCAATATTAAAATCAATTGAGCTTAAATTATTAGCTAATGACAAATCATTGCACAATCAAAAACAAGCGGTAGAAATGTTAAGTCAGCTAGCCGATAAAAAACACAACCATCCGACTTTTAATTACTTAGTAGCGGTTTCTCATTTAGGTGGCGAATATCGTGATTTTACTAAAGTCGTAAAACACATGCGCAAAGCGATAGACTTAGGTGAAGACTTAAACTGGGATGTATCCGCTTGGGAAGAGCAATTAGCATCTTGGACTACAGGCACGGTTTATATTAGTGAAGAGTCACAATAAACTTTAATTAGATTTATTTACCTACCAGTTTATATGATTCGATTCCCCCATGAGCATTTGTTATTTAATGTGATTGGGGAACACTCTTAATGGTATACATTCCAGATCACAGTTTCTCACCAACTTAATCAAAATAGAGCGCCAATAATAAACGTTAAAAGCAAAGTGAGAAAATATACTCACACTGGGCAAAAGCAACCATAGTGATCCAATAACAAATATTGTGGATTGATTCCAGTATTTAATTGGCTCAATACCACATCTAGCATGGCTGTTCCTTCTCCACAAACATAGCCATTATTATGTGGTCCCAAATAGCTAATATGTTGATAATCTTTAGATAGTACTAATAATGCTGGGGTTGACGGAATAAGTACAAGTTGTGCTGGAGTTAGTTTGTCGTGTGCAAGATCAAGCGTAACATTCGCAACAGCGTAAGCTGACAAACTCGATTGCATGGCTTTAAAGTATTGGCTGCATAGGCAATTTGAATTGATAATGGAAATGGCAGTCACGTTATTTTCAGTTTGTCTGTAATTTTCAAATAACGCGTATACCTTTTTTGTGTAAACCTCTCTTTCTTGCGCAAATTCATTACTAGCAAAATATCGCCAGTGCTGCTGTGCGTTGTTAACACTGAAAATCAGTAATGTGAATATGGCAATGATGACTAAAAAGTATATTAACAAATACCTAAGCCAAGGATTGTTTTTTCGTATTTTATTATTCAATAGAAGAGCACTTAGGCACAATAAAATTTCTAGTAAAAAGTATACGTTGCTTTAATTAAACTGCCAAAATGAGTAGGTTTTTTTAGTAAAAATGGGGTCTAAACTTGCGTCCTTTTTACACATCTTTGCAAATCATGTAAAAAAATATAACCTTGATTTTTATAAGGTTTTCTCTTTTAAAACAAAGGGATATAGTATTCATGTGAATATTATGTATAGCAATGGTTAATATAATCTATACTTTAGTGTAACTAAAATGACACAGTCATTAAATTACTAATATAAACAGCAATTTACGTTCATTTGCGAAGTGGGATGTAGTAAGGTGAATCGATTGAATAGGATGTTTTTTTAAGTAAATGAGCAGTTACGCAAAAATTCTGCAAGATCTCACTTTTTTGCCGGGTATATTAGAATCCTACGGCGGTTTTTTGCTGTTTGTTGATACCAATGGTTTACCCGCGCAACTTGTATATGGGTTAACTAAACAAGAAGTTTCCAGCGTGCTAAGCGGGATCGCCTCCTATGAAGATGACTTTAACAGTGATCATGATATAAAAGTGTCTCATCAGTTTGGTGATTTAACAGATAAATATCGCTGCTGGGTACGTAAACATGAATCGGGCTATTATATAACCGGCTTACCAAAAGATATTATCTATACAAGTAGCTTAAATTTAATGCCGATTGGTATTTTAAAGCTCGATCAGCATTGGATGGCGATACATAGTAATGCTTTTTTAGAAATCATTCTTGGCGTCAATCAACACGAATTACTAGAACGGAACTGGCTAAATTATTTAGATCCCGACGAAATTGTCAAAGCGCGTAAATTTTTACTAACAAGTAAAACACTCAATAACCCTTACGAGTTTGAACAAAGTGTAATGACCCCACTCGGGCGAGAAATTACCGTTAGTGTACAAATTAGTGCTGATTACGGCACTGGCTCCTCGGGCATTGAAGGTTATATGGTATTGGTCAGTGATATTACCGAGCAAGAAGAAGCCCAGCGCAAAATCGTTTTTGCCGCCAATCACGACCCACTAACAAAATTACCTAATCGTCGTGCATTAAACGAATTTATCGAACGTCATATTAACCCTGTCAGTATAAAATCTTGGGTACTCGTTTTTATTGATTTGGATGGATTTAAACAAATAAACGATACGTTAGGTCATGCTGTTGGTGATAAGTTATTAGTTGAGGTGTCGGATCGGCTATCTGGATTTATTCGCCGAGGTGAATTTATTTGTCGTAATGGCGGCGACGAGTTTTTAATGGTAATGGCTAACACGCCTTATTCTGTATTAGCTAACCGTATTACTGAACTTAGCTTATTGGTAAATCAAGATGTATTAATTGATAAGCATGAAATACATATGAAGGCCAGTGTCGGTGCCATTCCTGGCGAGGTATTAACCGAATACCATCCGCCACAAGCGCAAAAAAGTTCAATTGTAGAACTGTGGTTTACGGTTGCCGATGCGGCAATGTATTTTGCTAAGCATAAAATGAAATCGCATTGGTGTATTGCCGATATGTCTTTTATTCATAAGGTGTTTAATCATCTCGAACATAAGCAACATATCGAAACTTGCGTGCTCAACAAAAACATAGATATTTATTTTCAGCCAATTGATAAGCTTTATGCACTTGAGGCTCTTACGCGCTTTAAAGGTCCGTTGCAAGGCAGCAGTCCTGAGAATATTATCAATGCTGCAATTGAAATTGGCTGTCATATGGGGCTGTTTAACTTAATGGCGGAACAAGGTGTAAAAGTTTATGCCAAATTATTTCATGCTTCGAGTTTACAAAGCGATGAATTCCCATACTTGAATATAAATTTGGAAGCGCCACAGGTAATAGATAAAGATTTTATCGACAATTTTGTGCAACACTTAAAACAAGAAGGCTTGTCGCCTGAGCAAGTTTATATAGAAGTTTCTGAAAAAATGATGATGTTTGATTTAAGCGATATGGTCAGTGCATTCAATCAAATCAAGCAGTATGGCAGCAATTATTGGTGAAGCTGTATATGCAAGCACTGATGGCCTTTTTACTGTTATTTTGCCAAGTTAAGCCATCTTAGATTGGTGGGACCCATTTAATCTCTATGCTTCGCGCAGGGGTGAACCTATGCTTCAGCATCCTTTATTCACAATTTCTCTACTTAAGGTCGATAATAAGCTTCCTCTGTAATTTCATGGTCTGTGAGTAGATGAGTCATTAAATCTGCCCATGAATCAAACAAAACATACCGGATTGTGACTCTGAAGTTTTCCCATAAAAAACGCTTTGAACCGTACTCTTGCCGACACTGTTGGTACGCTCCATCTGTCAATTCAAAGATTTGATGGTAGAAAAAGGCAAGCAAGGTCAGTAGGTACATGTTGTAACTTAAATTCTCGTGGCCATGACCGTAGTTATGTTCAACTTCATACCCTTGGTTTTTAAGGCTGTTGAAGCATTCGTTTTCTATTTTCCATCGACAGCGCCCTGCTTTCGCCAACGCAATCACATTGTCTTTATTTATCTCAATGTCACTGACCCAGCTACCAAGATATGTCTGTTTACCCTTTTTGATTTGCCGATATTCTAGATAATTGACATGGATACTCTTTTCGCCACCATGAAGTGGCACATCATTTTGCCAACTAAATTGGTGAGTCACGTCTTTTTCATCTGTGTATGACTGACTAGATAGTGACTCATAAGCCGCTAACCAGTCATACAGGTACTTATGGTCATCTTTCTTTGCCATAAATAGAAAGCTAAACCCTTCTGCCAATGTCGATTCGATTAAGGGTTGTTTCGACATTAAACCGTCACCGCAAATAATAAAGGATTGACGAGGGTGAGCTTTTTTCAGCCTTTTTACAAAGCGCTTAGCCGCATTCATTTCACAGTCTTGTTTTTTCGCACCGTCTGTATTTTTTATGGCTTCAGGCATAACCGGAATAACCTGTCGCTGACTTGGATGCATAATGGCACCTTGTAATACCGCATGGTTATAGGTGATTTCGCCATTACGATGTTGCTTCGTTAGGCAGCCGTCACAGTGGACACTTTTGGAGCTGTGGTATTGAGTTCCATCAATGGCACAAAGGAGTTTACCAGGTAGCACTTCAAAGCTTTGTAAGTGATGATGACGTCTAAGTCGTTCAAAGTAATCTTTAAAAACCGGTGCAAAGCATTCACTGTCTATGGTATCCAGAATGTCTTTCATCTGGTTGTCTTTGGGCGTCTCTTTGATACGAAATAGGGTATTTAAATTACTTCGTTGATACTTTCTCTCTAGTCTTTTTTGGAATTGAACCAGCGAAGGGTCTTGAAAATACATACAAGCAAACGCACTCATGACTGTATCGTGAAGGGTGTACGTGCACTTGCCTTGTTGACGAGGATCATCAAAACTTTCAATATGCGATGACATGGCTTTTCGCAACGCATCGAAACTAAGGTGCTTTTTACTTTTCGTTAAAGAATTCAAAATTATGCAAGCCAATTAATTATGGTATTAGCATGCAACACTTAAATCATTTTGTCTGTGATCTTTTTCCACACTTGTTGTGATCGATTGACCTATCTCGACAAATTTAGCGCGAAAACTTTATTTTTTAGTCCCTTGTAAACCTTGAATTCCTTGGCGTTGTGTATTTACCAATAATTGCTGAGCAGTATGGTTTTAAGCTCTCAATGGATGATTTTGGTACAGGATATAGTAATTTACAGCGCTTAATTAATTGTGATTTTGATCAGATAAAGCTCGATAGAATGTTTTTTATTAACATTGAATCGGACCAACGTAAATTGGTTGGTTTACAGGCTGCAACTACACTTGTACATGGTACTGGGTCAAACTGTTTAGCCGAAGGCATTGAAACCGAACAGCATTTACAGATTGCGCTAGATAATGGCGTTGATTTTTTACAAGGTTATTACCTTGGACGGCCGCAAGGCTTTGAGCAAACATTAACTTTGCTACGTCAATTCCAAAAAGAAAATAAGCAAAAGAAATTAGCAGAAAGGTAAACTTATGAGTCCCGCCAACAGTAACAATAATAATCAACAACCAAGTCATGTGGTCGCCATTGGCGCATCTGCGGGAGGATTAGAAGCTTTACAGGCGCTATTTCGTATTATGCCAAATGATTTAGGTGTGTCTTTTGTGGTTATTCAACACCTATCGCCTGATTTTAAAAGTATGATGGATGAACTCCTTGGTAAAAATACCACAATGCCAACTCATCAAGTCAAGGAAGGTGAAAAACTATTAGCCAATAATATTTATTTGATACCCGCTGGCAAGGTCATGCGTATTGTTGAAGGCACCATATACTTATCTGATTTGCCGCCAGACAATCGAATAAACTTGCCAATCAATGAATTTTTTCGCTCATTAGCTGAATCAGAACAAAATCGTAGTATTGGCATAATTTTATCAGGCACAGGCTCCGATGGCAGCCGTGGCGTGCAAGCGCTGAAAGAAGTTGGGGGCTTGGTGATTTGTCAGGAGCCAGAACAAACTCAATTTGATGGCATGACAGTCAATGCAATAAATACAGGTAGTGTTGACTTTGTTTTACCTATTGAAAAAATGCCGGAGCAAATTAAGTTTTTTATCAATAGTCCACACCGCCAGCGGGATGCGCAAGATTTTAGTATACATTTGTCTGAAAACGCAGAAATACTTGAATCTATTTTAAAACAAGTACGCAGTGAAACGGATTTAGACTTTCGCGTTTACAAAGAGTCGACAATTTCGCGACGAATTGAACACCGCATGGCTATTTTAAGTCAAACAAGTTTGCCGCAATATTTGCAATATATAAAAAAGAATAAAAACGAAATATCGCAACTGAAACAAGATTTGTTAATTGGCGTAACCCAATTTTATCGTGACATGGAAGTGTGGGAACGGGTTACCCAAGAAGTCATTGATCCCTTAATTTTGAATAAACCGGAAGATGAAACAATACGTGTATGGATAGCAGGCTGTTCAACAGGCGAAGAAGCTTATACCGTCGCTTTGTTATTTTTAAATGCAATGGATAGGCTTAACGTTCACCGTATGCTCAAAATATTCGCCAGCGACGTAGACCAAACAGCCATTGCCTTTGGCGCTAATGGCGTATATCCAGCAAGTATCGCTACAGAGGTATCAACCAGTGATATTTCACGCTATTTCATTCAATTGTCTGATGGTAGTTACCAAGTGTCAAAACGCCTGCGTTCGACAGTGGTGTTTGCAACCCATAACTTGATTCAAGATCCGCCTTTTTCAAATATGGACATGATTTCCTGTCGTAACACTTTAATTTATTTGCAAAATGAAGCTCAGCAAAAAGCGTTAGCATTTTTCCATTTTGCGCTTAAGTTAAATGGCTCACTGGTATTGGGCTCAGCCGAGACGACGAATAGTTTAACTGCCTATTTTGAAGTTGCAGACAACCGTATGCGTATCTATCGTAAAAACAAGGATATTCGTATACCACTAACCGCAATTTCTGCTGACAGTAATATCAAACATAAAGGTTATCACCCACGCTCCATTCCGCAGTTTATTGAGCGTTCTAATGTACGCACTAATAATCATACTAAAACCAAAGATTTAGGCCGGAGTACACTATTTGATCGGTTTGTACCACCGACTTTTGTGTGTAACAACAAAGGTATTTTGGTGTATACCTATGGCGATACCAGCAATTATACCGTCAAGCTAAGGGCAGGTGAGGTCACGAATGATTTATCAGATATTCTACATAAGGATATTGTTAGTCATGCGTTAACCGTTATCCATCAAGTGATCCGCGAAAATACCAGTGTGGTGTTTGAAGATGTTTCCATTACTCTTGGTGACGAGCATGAAACCGTTTCCTTGGAGGCTATGCCGTTTAGCGAGCAAAATTCTGACCGACAGTATGTTGCACTGTCCATATTACGTAATAGTGCACCTCTACAAGAGGGAGTGCAAAAGTACACTCTGGATGAGCAAGCAGAGCGTCGCATAAATGAACTAGACCAAGCCTTAATTGAAAGTCAAAAATTGTATCGTGAAGCTTTGGAAGATTTAGACACCACAAGTGAAGAGTTACAGTCGAGCAATGAAGAATTAATGGCTGCTAATGAGGAATTACAATCCACCAACGAAGAACTACAGTCCGTTAATGAAGAGCTGTATACCGTTAATGGCGAGTATCAGCAAAAAATTGCTGAGTTAACCACCATTAATGACGATTTAGAAAACTTATTTAAAGCGACACGTTTGGCGGTGTTGTTTTTAGATAAGGAACTTAAAATTCGCCGCTTTACACCGGCAATGCGTGAGTATTTAAATGTTATAGAGCTAGATATTGATAGACCAATTAAAGATATAACTCAAGTATTTAACATTAAAGAGCTTTATCCAACGCTAGAAGCGGTAAACAATGAATGTATTGAAAAACGCTTTGAGGTTAATGTTAGTGAGGAGTTAATTATAGTGATAAATGCTACACCGTATCGACGTCATATGGATAACGAAGGTGTAGTATTAACCATGCAAAAAATTGAGCATGGTACAGACTAATGTTGCAGGATATGCATGGCGAAAGACATTATTTAGAAAACGAGCTCTTTCAATTGATCCACCAGGATCAATTGATGTTCGATTTTTTTCATAAAGAAGTGCTAGATGGTATTTGGTACTGGGATTTAGAAAGTCCAGAAAATGAATGGATGAGTCCATCTTTTTGGCAAACCTTGGGTTATGACGCCACCTCGATGCAACATAAGGTCAGTGAGTGGCAATCGATTATTTATCCTGAGGATTTAGCTATTGCAGAACTAAACTTCAAAATGCACATGAATGATCCTAGTCATCCTTATGATCAATACGTTAGGTACAAGCATAAAAAAGGTCACGTAGTGTGGGTGCGCTGCCGTGGTTTTGCTATTCATAATACGCAAGGTGTCGCAACGCGTTTTTTAGGTATTCATCTTGATGTGACTAGTTTGATGGCCAAACAAGAACGCTTACTGAAAGATAAAATAGCTCGTGAGCAAGAGCTGAGACAATTGGAATCGTTACAGATTGAAAATCGTCATTTATTAGCTGAAAACAAAACATTAAATCAAAAATTGGATGAGTTAAGTCAATTTGAATCTGTGCCTTTTTTACATCGTGCGGTAGAATTTTGGCAACAAGCTGAACGGCTAATATCTAGCGCACAGCGACTTAATCACACCATTAATATTATCTCTTTGTCAGTATTAAACGCAGATACGATTGTACAAATGTATGGTGAGCATGAGCGTGATGCAAAAATACAAACCTTAGTAGACCAGTTACATGACCGCCTGCCAGATGCATTAATCACTTCATTTTTAAATAATGAGTTAATCGCTATTACTATAGGTTACAGTGATATTGAATTTGCGACTATCGACAAGCAACTCAATACTCATATTAAAGATTACAAATGGGGGATAATTTCACCCGTTGTTAAAAGTTATTGCCTAACTGAGCTACCAAACTCTTCGATTGATCAAATTCAGAAGCTGATAATTGCCGCGAGTCAGGGCGCTAGCTAATAAGCTAGCGCAAAAAGACATCACAACTCTATTGAAATAAGTGTATAGATTTTAACAACATAGGTTTACCCTGACTCAATTACTGATACCTCCTTTAAAATCCCATCACCTGAAACTCAATTACCGCACCAAAACCAGTACTATTATTTTCCAATACAAATCTTATATACGAGGTAATGTCATCTTAGTGGGTTAAGGATCCATTGGATTAGTTTTCATAAATTAATTTGAGTCAATTTCTACCAATAATTATCATTAGGGCTATACTTAATTCAAGTGTGTCGATAATCTTGTGTTGGGTAAAATGGCTGGTGATGATCTTTTTTATGTAAAGCTGCGCGCATTACAAGATAGTGAAAAACATGCAACTGTAAATATAGACGCAATTTCAGAATTTACCGGCAATTTATCAAAAAACGAGTTAAATGATTTATTAGATCAGTACTTACAAAGTTGGCGAGCTAAACATCAAGACATGCAGGCCGCGGTTAGTAATGAAGATTTTAAATTACTGAAACGTTTAAGTCATTCGCTTAAAAGTAGTGCAGTTTGTTTAGGCGCTAAGAAAGTCGAATTATTGGCGCTATTGTTAGAGAGACTGTGTGACAAAAAAAACATACCGGTTAAAAAAGTTAACGTAGCCACTTTAGCCTTACTTGAACAGCTAGCTATGGTTACACAGAAAATTCAACAGGCTATACAAAACGAGCATTAATTTATGGCCAATACGTTACAAAAAAAGAGTCACCTTATTTTTTATAGTGGATCTGCTGATTTAGACCCTGGTGTGTCAAAAGTACTGACAGGTTTTTTTCAGCAAGTCTCAACAATAACCAATATCGACGATTTAAAACAGACATTGCGTAGTTTAAATCCTATGGTGATTTTTTTGTCGTTAAACACGTTTGAAGAAGCTATCGCCTTGTATTACCAAGCAATGGAAGAATTAAAAGAACACCGACTTAGTGAACATAAAGTGGTGTATTTAATCAACCGCCAAGATGAAGAACGCGCTTATCTCGCTTATATATCAGGCACTATTGATGAATATATTGTTTCGCGACCCATGTATGAGTTGCGTCGTCCTATCTTAGTCGCAAAGCACTTACTTTCAGAGCTAGGTGTGCAATATACAGAATCACGCAATTATGAAATTAAGTTTAGCAAGTTAGATTTATCAGATGGTCTTGAAGAGTTAGTGCGCAAGTCAGTCAAACATAAATCAGATATAAAAAATAAGTTTGTCAAAGTGATAAAGCTAATGGAGGAAAGCTTAGATAAAGCGGCTGCGGATATTGCGCAAAATCACAGTACCGAAATTGATATAAAAAAAATCAAACGTATTTTAGCGACAATCCGTTCTGATGAAATTAGACCCATATTATTACGTTTACAAAATAAAGCCTTGTCATTATTTGACGATATAGCGGCTTCTACTGAGTTACTCACTCAGCAATCGGCAACATTATTAAAAACATCACATCAAGATGAGCCTATCGAAGTTCGAAATAATGAAGAAAAAATAGCCAAGCAAAAGCCACCTGAGCCAATGCATAAAGCATTTAATAACTTTGATGAAACTAAACTAGAGCAGGCCAAATCTGAAATTAGAGTGCTTTTAGTTGAAGATGATCAAATTACAGCTGCGGTTACCTCTAAGCTATTTAAATATCCAGGGTGTCGATTAGATATTGCCACCAGTGGCAGAATGGCCATGAACTACCTTGAGAAAGGTGATTATGAACTAGTACTGATGGATATTAGTTTACCTGATACCGATGGGGTTAATTTAGCCAATACATTACATCAAACCGAAGATGCCAGAGGCCTAGATACTAAAATTGTTATGCTAACTGGCAATCGAAGCAAGTTAACTGTCAAGCGAGCGAGAGAAGCGGGAGCAAATATGTATTTAATCAAGCCATTAACGGCAAAAGCGCTTGAGCAGGTATTAATAAAATGCGGATTACCCGCACCTAACTATAATTAGTATCAGGATTTACTGAAATGTTAATTACAGGTTGAAGTTGTCATGGACAGTATACAGTCATTTTTTGATGGGAATTACATGCCACATGGGCACTGCTATTTATGGCAACCCCATATTTTATGGACGCATGTGTTATCAGACATCATTATTGCGATAGCTTATTTTTCTATTCCTGTTGTGGTTTATAAATTTGCTAAGGCAAGACAGGATATTAAAGACAGCAAAGTCTTTGTTTTATTTTCCACTTTTATTTTTTGTTGTGGGGTGACTCATTTAGTTGCGATTTATACCATATGGCATGGCATTTATGGCTGGCATGGATTAACTAAACTAACAACGGCTATAGTGTCGTTAGTTACCGCAGCGTATGTGCTTAAATTATATCCAGTTGCGGTTAAAGTCCCAACCATCAATCGAGTCAAAGAGCTTAATCAGCAGTTAGAGGATAAATCACTACAATTAGATCAGCAGTCAAAGCATTTGCAACAGGTTAATGTTTATAGAAGTGCTTTTGATAGTCTTCGACAAGCCACCTTATTGCTCGATGCTAAACATTATGTCATTGATGCAAATCAGCAAGCGTTAACTACATTAGGTGCATCTGCCTCCAATTTAAAAGGGGTTAATGTATTTGGTGGTGAAATTTTTATTTTAAACGAAAATTCAATTGATTTAGAGAACGCGATCCTCGCACAAAGCCAACATAATATTCACAATATTCGTTTTGAAAAAGCACTAGATATTATTAACAAAGTAGGACAAAGCATTCGAGTGAATGTTGATGTTCAGGTAGTTAAAGATGCGGTTAACGACGAAAATTATATTTTATTGCAATTTATTCCCCATCAATTAAAACCGACTATCAACCAAGTAGAATCTAAGGAGCAGACAAACGTTGCCACTTGGCATTGGAATATTAAAGACCAATTTTTATCGGTGTCAGATAATTTCAAAGCGCTTACTGGTACAACCGATAGCTCTGATAATCATCAGACCATTAAGCTTGCTCAGTGGTTAAATCATATACATGCCGATTCTCGTAAAGTTGTCAGTAATCAACTACAAGTTGCAATACAAAGTAATCAACCGATTGACTTGGAATATTTAGGTAATTTAGCAGGTAACAATTCATGCATGTTTAGATTGCAGGCCACACCGGTTAGTGAATCTAAAAATCAAGCAACTGGCTTTGATGGTCGAATAGAAAAGCTCAATGAAAATTCCAATGCCACGTTAGATAACAAAAGTTATGTATTAGATGGGTTTAGAATCGATAGTTCTCAATTTTATTGGTTATTGCAAACATCAGATAATCGCGATTACGAGTTTATTGCATCTAGTCAACATGCCCCGCTTTTCAATGTGTTGTCGCAACAAGAGTCTCGTAAATTAACCTTATTGGATTTTTGTCCAGAAGTGTTAAGTAAAGAAGTATATCAACACTTATATTCTGCCTTGCAACAAGTCGCCACAAACACGCATACAACGTCGTTAGTGATTAAATTACCTTTACGTGGTGAAGAGCTATGGTATCAATTACGGTTTATTCAATTAAGGCAGCAAGCAACCACTGACAAGGTCACACTTGTTTTAGGTCATGATATTAGTCATCAAAAACAAGTAGAGTTAGTGACAAATCACAAAGCTCGAGAATATGAAACAACCTTGAATAATTGTGCAATTGGTATCATTATTTTGAATACCGATTCGTTCAAAGCGAGCTATATTAACCAACGGGCATTAAGCGTATTAGGTTATTCTAAAAGTGAATTTTTGGCTTTTCCTAGTATTACTAATATGGTCCCATCGAATGAGCAAGATAAACTCATTAATCATTTAGATAAAATTAAGCGGGGTAATATAGGCGATCTATACAGCCGTACGTATCATATCAACCGTAATAACGGTACTCAGCTATCGTTAGAAATGTTTGGTTGCCTTATAGATAAAGATCACTCCTCTAACAAAGTGCTGCTGAGTTTTTACGACATCACTAAGTTATTATCAGAACTCGAGCAATTACAATCCTCTAACTTATTATTAGAGCAGTTCGCGAATGTCGCCAGTCACGATTTACAAGAACCGTTACGTAAAATTTGCCTGTATTCGGACAGCATTTTATCGCGTTTATCCGATAAGAAAAATATCGACAATGACACGCAATTTGAAGTTGAACGATTAAATGATTCAGCAACGCGAATGCGCCTAATGATAGAAGATGTGCTCAAATTAGCGCGTTTGCAAGATCGTAAACTGACATTACATAAAACGTCACTAGGAGATGTACTAACGCAAGCCAAATTATTACTTGATGCACAGGGTTATCATGAAGCCGTTACGCTCAATGCAGATAATTTTTATTATTTATTTATAGATAAACCTTTATTTGCCCAGTTGTTTTATCAACTGTTATCTAATTCAATTAAATTTAAGCAAATTGATAAACAAGTTTTAGTATCTGTCACTTGTCAACTGAATGATGAAGGCTTGTTAATAACCTACACCGATAATAGTCAAGGTTTTGATGCTCAGTACAAAGAACATATTTTTGATACCTTTAAGCGATTAGTTACTAGGGAAGAAGCATCGGGGAATGGCATAGGCTTAGCGATATGTAAGAAGATTGTATTGGAACACTCAGGAAAAATTACGGTTGATAGTGAACTGGGCGAGAGCGTCACATTCTCGATAACGTTACCTAAAAAACACCTTAGATACTCCAGTGAACATACCGCAAATTTGCAGGGTGCTGAATAATATGGCTGCTATAAAAAATACCTCTATCGTGACTATTGCTTATGGTATAGCCATCTTTATGGCGGGGATAGTATTGTCGTTAGCTTTGCAATACCGGTCTGTATCGGAAAACTTAACTGAGCAAAAAACAGGACTTAACTTACTAAGTGCTGCGCATTTCGCACACAGCGATATTCTCAATTTAGTTCACGAGCAAAAAACAGCAATTAACCACTTTATTGCGCAAAAATATATCAACCTCAATTTGCTAACAGAACCCTTAACAAATGAGCAGCAATGGCAGCGTTTTTTATGGCGACCACTAACAAATATGCTTAAAGATACCGCTTATTTTGGGGTATTAATAAACAAAAATGGTACTGCAGCATCAAGCTATTCAAGCTATTCAAGCTATTCAAGCTATTCAAGCTATTCAAGCTATTCAAGCTCAGCGCAATTATCTGCGGTGCTAATAGAAGAAGTAAACGGCGATTTTCAGCCACTAACAGGTTATGAATCAAAGCTGATGTATAACTCAATGTCTGAGAATCAACAGATACTACTGTATATACAAAAACCCGTAGCGTTAAACCCCAATTACAGTCATGTTTTGTTGGTATTAGATGTGACAGAAAAGGTGACTACCCGTTTAAATAATCATTTGAAATCAGGGATTAACTTAAGATTAATTAATACAGAAGGGCACAATGTATTAGCTTTGACTAATCAACATGCACCCACTGCAAATATTAAAACTAATTCTGCCAATAATATTGATAAACAAACAATCTGGTTTCCTGAACAGAATTTGGCGGTCGAGGCGTATGTAGACAACGCCAATGTTAAAAAAATATCTACACAGCAATTAAGTGTGTTGTTTATTGTTGGTTTATTGATTGTGCCTAGCCTTGTTTATTTCATTCATTTACTCGTTAGGCAAAATCTTAAGTATAAGCGCGAAGCGGATACATTTCGTGACGTGATTAATTTGAGTCAAGATGGCAAAGCGTTAGTTGATAAACATGGCAAAATTCATTTTACAAACCAGTCATTTGATTCTCATTACACGCAAGATAAAGACTCTCGTGATTTAGCATCAGCACTACAGTGTTTTTGTGATTTAGATTTTAATAGTTTGCCAGCGGGAGATAACAATAATAAAGGCATCCATTGTTGTAAACCGTCGCAAGGGAGCGCGCGAGATATACAAATCAACTATTTCAAGTTAGCCACAACAAATAATAAGTTACGCTTATTAGTCCTGCGTGATATCACAACGGTTAAACGTTACCAACAAGATTTAATTAACGATAAACAACGCCTAGAATCTTTAGTGCAGGAGCAAAGTGTTACACATATTGCATTAGAAAGTGTCGGTATCGGCATATTTTGGTTAGACCCCAATACCAGTGAAATCATTGATTGCTCGGCTTGTGGCGCCAGTTTATTTAATAAAGATAAAAATGCGTTACTCGGTGAAATATTTACTCAATATTGTGTTGATTTAGATCTTATAGAATACGTTCTATTCTCTGAAACCTGTCATCATTCCAGCATGTCTAAACGCATGGTGCAATTTGTTAACCCAGAAACATCAACAGTATTAAGTCTTGAAGTTTTTGCTATGCACGCAGCGCAATGGCGAGATAGAGAAGATGTTCTAGTTTGTTTTGTAATTGATAATTCAGACAAAATTCAAACACAAACAGCCTTGCAATCAGAAAAGGAAAGGGCGGAACAAGCGCTACATGCTAAATCTACATTTTTAGCCACCATGAGCCATGAAATACGCACGCCCATGAATGGTATTTTAGGCATGTTGGAGTTACTTGAGTCGAGCTCACTGGATTATGAGCAAAAAAATATACTGGATGTCGTCAACAATTCAAGTCAATTATTGATGTCAATCATCAACGATATTTTAGACTTATCAAAAATTGAGGCCGGTAAACTAACAATTGTTAATGAAAATTTTAATTTGTATGACTGCATTACTGAATCGTTGACCCCTTTACGGCAGATTGCGTTAGAAAAAAATGTCCGCTTGTTACTCGATTATGACCACCAATTACCCATGCTTGTGCAAAGTGATTGTAATCGTATCAAGCAAATATTATTTAACTTGTGTGGTAATGCAATTAAATTTAGTGCGCCAGAACAATCTGGTGATGAAAATGGCTTGGTTACTGTGACAGTTTCTTCGCGTTTTGATCAGGCAACGCAGCAACCATTGCTAGTATTCGAAGTTGAAGATAACGGCATTGGCATGTCAAAGGAACAATGTTCTCGACTATTCCAAGCTTTTGAGCAAGCAGATAGCTCAACAACACGTATTTATGGCGGTACTGGCTTAGGTTTATCGATATGTCAGCAATTAACTAAACTGTTACAAGGAAGCTTAGAAGTTAAAAGCGAGGTGGGGCAGGGTTCTACATTTATCTGTAAAATACCGCTTATTAAACAAGAACATCCTGAACTTGATTGTTCTAAAGGGATAACGGCTGAATTTTTTGATGTTTACCTTATTGCTACTGAACATAAAGCGCAAAATATCATTAAACAAATTTTTAAATCGTTAAATTGTCGTTTTACAGTTTTAGATGAAATTAGTGAAATCTCAGATTTAAAATCGGTTAAAGCACGAGAAAACTTTACTCAGGTACAGCTAATTGTATTGCATCAAAATTTTGAGCAATCAACAGACTCTATCATTAGTGAAGTAGAGCGTATTAAGCAATTAAAACCTGATTTTCAAGTATTGCTACTGACTTTACAGCCAGAAACTGAACTTTATAAATCACTTCGCCAACAATATGATAATCAAGTATTAGCTATCGAAAATTATCCTGTAGATAGAAAACGGATTATAAAAGCCCTCAACTCATTTGTTATCGGTCCCGAGGACACGGTGAATAAGCCAGTCAGTCAAGCTGTGCCTTATTTTGACCAGCCTATATTGTTGGTCGAAGATAACGTGATGAATCAAAAAGTAATATGCAAGCAATTAAGTAAACTTAATGTTGATGTTGAAGTAGCCGATAATGGTTTAGTGGGTTACGAAATGTGGATTAGTGGCCAATATCCTCTCATTATTACTGATTTTCATATGCCAGTGCTTGATGGTCCACAAATGGTGAATAAGATCCGTCGATATGAGCAGCAAAATAGCTTAAAACCTGTACCTGTAATTGTGTTGACTGCTGATGTTATGGAGTCAGCAAAAGCACAATGCATGAAGGTTGGGGTTAATGACATGATGATCAAACCGTTAAAACTTGACGTGTTAAATCAAAAATTACTCGAACTTTCTCTTACTATTTATGGTGAAAACCTTGTTCGACAATACAGTCATAATGAAGATGTTTTGCCAAAACCTAAACCTTCTGAACAGTCACGAAACACATCAACAGCTGAAAGTTCGATTGCAAATGAAAATGATGTAGAGTTTATTTACTCTATGGTATTAGAAGGACAGTCTTCATCATCTTCGCCAAGCCACGTGCAAAGTTTGCTTGGTCAATTAGACTTCAATCCAGTTGATCAAGAGGTTATCGCTGAATATGTTGGCGATGATATTGAAGACCAAAATATGGTCATTTCTGAATACCTCACTCGCACAGAGGCATTATTCAGTGACTTGGGAGAGGCAGTAGAGCAATTAGACCTCGATTCAGTGCAAAGCATTTGTCATAAACTTAAATCTTCCACTCAAGCCATAGGCGCTATATACAGCGTCAAACTTATTAACCTAATTCAGCAACACATAGAATCGCCAGATAAAAATCAAGGGCTTGCTGTTTATCAAGAACTCGGGTTTGCGCGTCAACATATTGCGTATTTTCTCGAAAGTAAGCGGATATAAATATTATGAAATCAACTCAGTTTTCAGTTAAAAAAGTTATGCTAGTTGATGATGATGAAATGGTTTTCGTCATCACCAAACCTTTGTTTAATAAATTAGGAATAAATGAGGTCAAATTTGTTGAAGACGGGCAACAAGCCTTAGATTTAATTAAACAGCAGCATGAATTTGATCTCGTTATTCTCGACTTAAACATGCCTAATATGGATGGCATTGAATTTCTTTCTTCACTCGGTGCCATGAATTATCGAAAACCTATTTTAATTAATAGTGGTACAGATGATCGCTTATTAGGTGCAGTGAAAAAAATGGCGGTAGCGCATAATCTTATCGTTGTAGATGCTTTAACTAAACCTTTATCTATTCGCAATTTTTCCCAATCGTTAACTCGAATAGAGGAGGTTTGTGCATCCCATAACGCACCCGCTCAACCACGCACTGTTTACGAATTTTCTCGCGAAGAGTTGCAGAATGCGATTATTCAAGGAGAGATCCAAAGTTATTTTCAGGCGCAAATATCGGTACAGTCGAGAAAAGTCGTTGGCGCTGAGTTACTTGCTCGATGGCATCATCCAATTCACGGCGTAATTAGCCCTTTGCATTTTATACCGCTAGCCGAACAAACAGGGTTGATCAAACCACTGTCAATTGCCCTATTTGAACAGTTGCTTAGTTATATAGAGCAATGGCATCAACAAGGTTACCCCATTGGCGCATCATTTAATTTATCGGCTCTAGCGTTAGATGATAAAAAAATGCCAGACCTATTAGGTGGCATGTGTAAAAACGCGGGTATTTGCCCATCGACTATAACGCTTGAGGTTACCGAATCGTTATTGCATAAGAGTGAAGCCAATGCGATAGAGGTATTAGGGCGATTTAGTTTAATTGGGTTTAATTTATCAATTGATGATTTTGGAACTGGGTATTCTTCACTAGAGCAACTTAAAATGTTTCCGTTTGAAGAATTGAAGATTGATCGTTCTTTTGTACAAAGAATGGAGACCGAGCAGGTATCTGAAACAATTGTCGAAAGTAACATCGCACTTGGTCACCGACTAGGCATGTCTATTGTCGCAGAGGGGGTAGAAACAGAACGCATTATGGAGTTAATGCTTAATTATAATTGTGATAAAGCGCAAGGCTTTTTAATTAATAAACCAACCGAAGGTAAGCAATTTGGACTATGGTTAAAAGAGAATTGGAATAAATCACTTTGAGGATGAATGGATATGCAGGATATATTACTAGTAGAAGATGACATAGACGACATTTACTTTTTCTTAG
The DNA here is from genome assembly GCF_003063625.1 of Saccharobesus litoralis. Classification (NCBI taxonomy): domain Bacteria; kingdom Pseudomonadati; phylum Pseudomonadota; class Gammaproteobacteria; order Alteromonadales; family Alteromonadaceae; genus Saccharobesus; species Saccharobesus litoralis. The sequence goes on from NZ_CP026604.1 coordinate 224,779, forward strand.
AAGCGATAAAAGCGATCGATCCTAAAATTAACGTCAATTTTTTAAAAGATGGATCTGAGCTAATGGATTGGTTAAAAACAACGCCGTCTATACACAGCAGTTTAATCTTTTTAGACTTAAGTACGCCTAAATTTGATGGCCGACAAGTATTAAAAACACTACATGACAACAAAATAATAAATTTAATTTGCCTCGTCGTTTACACTACGTCTTCAAACCCTAAAGACATTAAATATGCGGCAGAAATGGGAGCTAAATCCTATATTGTTAAACCCGACACCATTAAAGATCTCAAAGCAAAATTAGAAACAACAATAAAGTATTGGTTTACTGTAAACCATGAACCGCTACCTTTTTAGGTTAGGTAGTAAAAAACACTAAAGTTATATGGCTATTGGTAGAGAAAAACGAAAAGTTTCTCTACCAATATAGGCTGGAAAATATTGAGTCGTTAATAAAACGTAACTAACGACTTGAATGAATATAATTCATTCAGTTATGGTTTATCAGTTATTACTGAGTTTACTGGTTTCTGCTTGGTTTTTGGCAGTTCAGCTTTAACGGCTGCAATTGATTTATAAGTCGGGTAGTCGTCTAACTTCATTTCATCATTAACACAATTGAGTAATTTACTGTCGTTAAGCGTTTCAGGTTCAAACTCTTGTATACAGTATTGATAAACGTCTAAAACATATTCGCTATTTGGCTTATTTGTTGGGTTGGCGAAAACAGCGAACGAGGTGCTTAATAAAGCTGATAGTACAAAGAATTTTTTCATTATGTTCTCCGGTTAATTCATAATGAAAATATGTCTGAATACTGACAAGTGCCAACTAATGATTTTTATCGTTGCGACAAAAATCATTTTTAATGTTAAAAGTGGCTAATTGATAAAAAAAATTTATTAATTGACGAGTTCCTGCTTTTTTAATAAAAAAAATTAATCAAACCAATAAGTAAAGTTAATTAATTTTATTATCTAAGGTAGGGGAAAAGTTGCAAGGCGTCTTTAATTAAATCCAACTTGTTACTTTTCGCTAGATAAATCGCATAAATATCGCGGCTATATTGCGGAGCCCCTGCGACTAAATGTAGTTTATTTTTACGAATATGTTCAAAACACATTTGTTTAGGTAAATAAGAACAACCACCCGCTTCTAAGATAAAATTGAGTGCCACTCTGGGTTGGCTCATGTTGTGTCTTATGCTGGCATTTTCACCGAAATCACGCATATATTGCGTATTGACTGATTCACCATAATCCACCATTACCATGTTTTCTAATTCGTCTACTTGAGCAGCGCTGTCGGTAGAAACTAACTGTAATGGCACACTACTGATTTTTTCCGCGGCAATATTATCCATATAAGGTGGTTCGAACATAAAAGCGATATCGACTAAGCGGCTAACAACCTGTTTTCTTAGCTCTAACGGCGAAAAGGTATGGGTATATAGTTGAACGTCATCTAAATTTCGATGAATTTTTTGCAACCAATCTTGCAATAGAATGTCCCAAATTGACATCATGGCACCAATAAATAACTGGGTTTTTGCGCCGTGTGTTACGCCGACATCATGCTTTATTTTTTGCCACATGATCAGCATTTCATTGGCATGCTTGGTTAGTCGATGTCCTTCTGCGGTGAGTTTTAATCGCTTGTGTGAACGATCAAACAATAATACACCCAGTTCATCTTCTAATTGTTTAATACGGCTACTGACTGCCGCTTGGGTGATAAATAAGTTTTCGGCGGCAACGCGAAAATGTAAGGTCTGACTCACCTCAATGAAGGTTGTTAGTAGCTCAATTTTCATGCTGATACTCACTGCTGTTTAATAAAAAATATTTATCAAACAGTCTATTTTATTTAATTTTTATTTTCACGTTTTTCAGCCTAAATTTGCCTCATCAAAACAAATTAAGGCAAAACAATGAAAATCGGCATTTTATCTCGTAACGAAAATTTATACTCAACTCGTCGTCTAAAAGAAGCGGCGGAACAGCGTGGTCATGAAATCGATATTATCGATACATTGCATTGCTACATGGATATCACCAGTAGTCGCCCAGCGGTTCGTTATCATGGTCAAGAATTACCTAAATATGATGCGATTATTCCACGTATTGGTGCGTCTATTACTTATTATGGTACTGCTGTCGCCCGTCAATTTGAAATGATGGGCACATTTAATATTAACGAATCAGTTGCGATTAGTCGCTCACGCGATAAGTTACGTTCTTTGCAATTATTATCTCGTAAGGGTATTGGCTTACCGCGCACAGGGTTTGCGAGTAAACCAGATAACGTTAAAGATTTAATTAAAAACGTTGGTGGTGCGCCTTTAGTGATTAAGTTATTAGAGGGAACCCAAGGTATTGGCGTGGTATTAGCCGATACGGCAAAAGCGGCTGAAAGCATTATTGAAGCTTTCATGGGATTAAAAGCCAATATTTTAATACAAGAATTTGTTAAAGAAGCGGGTGGGGCCGATATTCGTTGCTTAGTCGTGGGTGGCCGCGTAGTCGCTGCAATGAAAAGACAAGGTGCTGAAGGTGAGTTTCGCTCAAACCTGCATCGAGGCGGTACCGCTGAAGTGGTCAAATTAAGTAAAGAAGAAAGAGCTACCGCAGTGAACGCTGCTAAAGCAATGGGACTTAACTTTTGTGGTGTTGATTTATTACGTTCGCATAATGGTCCTATGGTGATGGAAGTTAACTCGTCTCCTGGTCTTGAAGGCATTGAAACTGCAACCGGCTTAGATGTAGCTGGTCGTGTAATAGAATTTATCGAGAAAAACAACAACGGCTCAACGCGTACGCGTGGTCAAGGTTAGTATTTTTATTAGGAATTAACTAATGTCTGTTTTGCAAATCGCAGGGCACAGCATCCAGCAGGGTGAGACAAAAAAAATCAATATCCCTGTAGCTAAATTATATACCGACACTGATATTAATTTACCCGTACATATTATACGTGGCAAAAAAGAAGGCCCTACTGTTTTTATTAGTGCTGCGGTACATGGTGATGAACTAAATGGTATTGAGATTATTCGTCGTTTAATTAATTTGAAGGGCTTTAAAATTTCAGCAGGCACTTTGATTGCTGTGCCTATGGTTAACGTTTATGGTGTTGTAAACCAAAGTCGTTATATGCCAGACAGACGAGATTTAAACCGTTGTTTTCCGGGCTCTGCTAAAGGCTCGTTGGCCGGGAGATTAGCCAATACGTTTTTGTCTGAAATTGTAGAGCATTGTGATTACGGTATCGATTTACATACAGGGGCCATTCATCGCTCTAATTTACCGCAAGTTAGGGCTGACTTGTCAGATGAAGCCACCTTGGAGTTAGCGAAAGTATTTGGCGTGCCGGTTATTCTTAACTCGAATATTATTGATGGATCATTACGCGATGCAGCTGTAGAAAATGGCACAAAAGTCTTGTTATATGAAGCTGGTGAGGCATTACGCTTTGATGAATTTTCGATTCGTGCAGGTATTAAAGGTATTATTAATGTTTTACGTCATCTAAAAATGATGCCTCGCAAACGCGCTAACTCAAAAACGATAAATTATTTTATAGCCAATAATAGTGGCTGGGTTCGCGGTAATGCCAGTGGAATTGTCTCGCATTTGTTTCACTTAGGAGACCAAGTGAAAAAAGGTGACGTATTGGCAACGATTGGATCACCTTATGGCCAAGTATTATCAGAGGTTATTGCCAATAAAGATGGGGTAATTATTGGCAAACAAAATATACCTTTAGTGCAAGAAGGCGAGGCTATGTATCATGTTGCTTTCTTTAAAGAAGACGATGAGGAAATAGCTGAACATATTGAAAATATTGAAGAAGAGTTAGTCGAAAATACCAAAGGGCATGAGGCATTACTATGAAAAAACGTACTATTATTGGTCGCCTTGAAAACATTAACTTACCAGAATTGGCCATTAACGAGTTAACAGTAAGAGTTGATACAGGCGCACAAACGTCGTCTTTGCATGTTGATAATATTGAACAAATAATGGTCAACAAAAAGCCTTTCGTTGTATTTGATATTCATCCTCAAATACATGATGTTGACAAGGTAGTTCGATGTAAAGCGCCTTTACATGATATTCGAAAAATTAAATCATCAAATGGTAGTAGTGAGCAGCGCTATGTAATCAAAACTAAAGCGGCTTTAGGGGACTTAGAGTGGGATATCGAGATTACATTAACTGATCGATCCGATATGACTTATTTAATGTTACTCGGGCGAGAAGCTATGGGCAAACATTTTTATGTCGATCCAGCTCATACCTTTGTCGCCTCGGGTAATAACTCAGATGTCTGACATTAGATCTTGAACATTAGATCCCTCTCAAATGTAAATGCATTTGAGAGGAATTGAGTAACCTGAATTGAATGCAATTTTATCGATTTTATCTGTACTGACTATCCTTGCCGTAGGGATCTTTTATTATTCAGAGCACTTACCGTTTGAAACAAAACATGATCCACAGTACCAAACTGAGAGGTCGGCAACTGAAACGGTTTTGTTACCTGACTTTTCTCAATTCGATAATGCTTTTGAACGAAAAGCCGCGTTTATCCGATTTTTAACGCCGTTGATAACACTTAAAAATCAAGAGACTTTAAATAAGCGCCAAGCGTTATTGGCGTTACAACGCCGTTATTTATTAGCTAAAAAGCTCGATGGAGATGATATAGCGCTATTGAGTTTGCTCGCATCTGAATACGATGAACTAACAAATAATAATTGGTCGGATAAAATCGACGCTTTATTACTTAAAATTAACGTTATCCCATTAGAAATTGCAATTGCCCAAGCTGCAATCGACAGCGGGTGGGGGACATCAAAGTTTGCTGTGAAAGGCAATAATATATACGCTCAGTGGTGTTTTGAACCATCGTGCCTTTCAGTACCATCAAACACTGAGGCTAAACGCAAAGTAGCTAAATTCACCTCTGTTACACAATCAATTGATAAGTATTTTAATTTACTAAATAGCTCAACCGCGTATCATACTTTTCGTGAAAGTCGCGCTCATTATGAATTACCGTATAGTTGGCTGGCAATTGAAAAAATGATAGATGGATTAGAAAACTATTCTTCTAAACGAATTATTTATACAAGGCAAGTGAAACAAACCAGTAAAGATATTCATAGCCATTTAAGCCAGCTATACTTAGCGTTAAAGCAATAAGTCAATATTAGAATATATGGCGGTTCCTAAAAAGTTTGACGTTTTACTCGTTTGTCAAAATAGCAAGGTAACGACTTGGTTAGATGCCAGTTTACAGCTAACCAAGTTGCCCATTAATATCATCGAAGCTGTGAGTTTAAGTGAGTTATTCACTTTGGTTGGCGATGTTTCTCATCAACAGATAGTTATTTTGGATCAAGCGGCATGTTCGCCGTTACTTGAAAAACAGGTTATTTTTAACAAAGCTATCGATGCGCCCGCATTGGTGTTAAGTGATTCGTTTAATACTAAATTCGCTGAAAAAATACCGTTTTCTACGGTCGACGCTATCCCGTTGCCAGCTCTGACATTGAACTTACTTGAACATACCATACGTTCGGTATTGAAAGATTACATTTATACCAATAAGTTAACTAAATTAGCGCATTATGACCCACTAACAGGAGCCGCTAATCGATTGTTATTTAATGATAGGCTAGGCGAGAGTATTAAACGAGCTAAGCGATACAATGAACCTTTATCTCTGGTCTATTTTGATTTAGATGAGTTTAAACCAGTAAATGATACTTATGGTCATCACGTCGGCGATATTTTATTAAAAAAATTTGTACAAATTATAAAACAGCAAGTCAGAGAGTCCGATACTGTCGCCCGCATGGGAGGGGACGAGTTTGTATTAATTTTACCTAATACGCATTTTTCAGGGTTAAATGACACCACCGAAAAAATACAGTCTGCACTTAAATTACCTCAAAAAATAAATGGCATATCTATCGAAATTAAAACATCAATTGGCGGCGTGTGTGTTGATCGCCACCATCAGGAAGCACTCGATAAAGCTATATTGCTGCGTTATGCCGATGAATGTGTTTATAAAGCTAAAAAACTGACAGCCCCACGAGTAGTGATCAAAATGCTAGAATCAGAGTAAGTTTTATGAAATTGAGTGGATTAGTTAGCATTCATTTAACTTAGGCCTTAATACATCTAAAGGACCATGTTTTCATGACCTACACTGGTTATTTTCCACAATATTTCCCACAAAAGATACCTATTTAACAGGTTATAAAACCCTATCAATGCCATTACGCTGAATGATTACATTTAGGTCAATTATCTGAGCTTGAATTCCCCAATATATTGATTTAACCGCTCACCAGTTTGTTTCAAGCCTTGTGCAGCTTGTGCTGTATCTTGTGTTTTATGGGTGATATTGTCAGTATCATCGCGAATAGCCACAATGCGCTCGTTTATTTCGTTGGATACACTGGTTTGTTCTTCTGCTGCAGTCGCTATTTGTAACGCCATTTGCGTAATAGTGTCGAGTTCAGTTTTCATAACACTAAAGGCTTTAGAGCTTTCAATGACGTTTTCTACCGCTTTATTGCCTTCTTCTTGTAAACTTGTCATATTCGCTGTGGCAGCATTAGCCCCTTTTTGCAGGGTTTCTATTTGTTGACGAATTTGCTCAGTTGACTCTTGAGTGCGACCAGCTAAGCTTCTTACTTCGTCAGCAACTACGGCAAAACCCCGCCCCATCTCACCTGCACGCGCAGCTTCTATAGCAGCATTTAGCGCGAGTAAATTAGTTTGTTCAGCGATGCCTTGAATAACATTTAACACGTTACCAATTTGATTGGACTCTTCGTTTAGCTGGTTTACGACTTGGTTGGTCGCACCAAGTTCTTGTGTAAGGTTACGCATCATATTTTGACTGATTTCAGCTTTTTTCGAACTGTCTACAGAAACATCAAAAGCTTTTTGTACGATATCAGAGGTACTACTTGCCATATTTGACACCTCCTCAATTGTTGCTGTCATTTCGTTAATTGCTACAGAAATACTATCAGTGGCTTGTAGTTGATTGTTCGAAAGTGCTGTTGATTCAGCCATAGCATTGGCTACACTATTGGTTTTTTCATTAATGATATCAGCTTCAGATTGCACGTTAGATAATGTGCCTTTTAAGCTGTGTAGCAATACATTAAATGCATGGCTAAGTTCGGCAAGTTCATCACTGCCTGATTCATCAACATCGACAGTCATGTCTTTATGTTTGGCAATGGTTGTAAAAGATGCCACCATGGATTTTAATGGGCTGGTAATGCTTCGGGCAATAAAATAGGAAATAACGCCAATAGCAATCAATAAACCTACCATTAATATGAGAGTTTGATTGACTTGGCTTTGAGCATTAGACACTAATTGATCTTTTGTGTTGATCAATTCGTCTAATACCACTTGCATGGTTTGTTCGTATAAGGCCGCCACTTGATTGTTAGTTTTATTCCAGTCTATTGACGGATCCACTTCAACTCGCTTATTGACGTTTTGATAAATATTACTGCGAGCTGCTAAAGCGACTTTTTCGTAGGTTTTGTAATCATCATTCGCTCGCATTTTATTTAAAGCGTCGCGCGCTTTAGCGCTGGCAAAGGTTTGAAATAGCTCAAGGCGAGCTTGTGCGGCAGTCGCACCGCGATATATCTCACCAAAAATATATACGTCGATATTCAGGGTTATTGCTCGGTAAACATAGCTATTGTGAAATGACGTTTCAGTATTGGCCACTACTAAGTTGTAATAAGCGTTAGACATTTTGCCTAGTTGCTCGTTTTGACCGGCGATAACCACTATTTCACTGATGGTTAATACCAAACGGCGTACTGTGACCATGGTTTCCCACATGGTATGAATATCGCCTTTTTCTGTTTTATGGACATGGTTTTTTGCATCAGCACCTTTGCGGATCAACTCCATTCGTTTGATCATGTTACGTAAGGTTTTAAGGTGGTTGTTAAGCGTTTGAAATTGGCTCAGTGTATCTTTGTGTTTATCGATAAATTGTAAATACGTTCTTTCTCGTTTAAGGGCAATTTCTCGGCTTTGTTGTAAAGAATTTAGCAATTGTGCGGTTTTTGCTTGTTGATCTTCTTTGCTATCAATGTAAAGCCGTGCATAAAACGCTTCTTGCAGTAAACCTGAAATATAAGGGTAAGTGACATTAGCGTAGTCTAACACTGTGTCGAGTTTTTTGATTTTGTCCTGTTGTTCAAAAGCATTATTTAACCTTTCAAACGACAATATAAAAGTCACAATCAAGGGGATTAAAACTAAAAATACTATCCTTGTTTGTATTTTAAATCGTTTGAAAAATTGCATGTCTCGTGTTCTCCCCACTTAAATGACTTGGGTGTTTAACTTTGTGTTATTCGGAGTGTGTCTGTGTTTTTAGTATTGACGACAAATTTAAATTTGCCGATTATTTACAGAAAATATTTCATACACAAAAGCCAACCTATTTTAGGTTGGCTTTTTGTATTTATTGGCTATTTTTGTTTTAGATGACCCCAGCGACGTTCATATAACTCGGTATGAAGTTCACGAGCCGCTTTTACCATGGCGTTATAGGGCACGTCAGTAACCGATACAAAACCTACGTTATAGTTTTCACCATCATAAGCTCGGCCGGTAATTGGTGAATCAAGATATTGGAACCAGTGTGCGCCAATAAAGTAGTTATTGTCGATAATTGAATGCATATAGTCTTTATACATACGAGCACGATCTTCCTGACTTGCAGCATGGATAAGACCTGGGTGGAAGAAGCCTGATGCCGTAGTACCCATGTGGAATTCACCAATAACGGTTGGTTTATCCATTTCTTCAAGGAATTTCCATTTGTTTTTGGTTAAGCCTTCTTTATATAAGTTAAAGCTAACAACATCGGTATATTTAGCTGCTGCTTTAACTACAGGCTTAGGCATACCCCAATCTGCGAAACGCACGCCCATATACATATGGTTTGGCATATATTTTTCTAATGCAGCATCAACAATGCGGAAGTACTCGGCAGCATATTCATAAAGTAGGTCTTCGTAATCTTTGGTTTGAACTGGGTTGCGTAATTTAGTATCAAAACCACCTTTTTGGAACGCATCCCAAGACGCTAAGTTAACGCCCCATGCTTTATTAAGTTTGCTGATAGCACCGTATTTAGCCTTCATTTTTTCGGTGAACATGTTCTTAGTCGGAACATTATTACCGTCACGAGTTAGGGTATGGATTACGATACCTAATTCGGTAGTTGGTGACTCAGGACGTCCCCAGCTTTTTTCATTGTCGATAAATACACCAACACACCAAGGGCTGCCTTTGACTTCTTTAGCGATTTGCTTAACAGTTACATCTGCACGTTCAGCGAAAACTGGGTCGAATACATCCGGTAAACCACCCCAGAAATCGTTACCCGAAGAAACTGTTTTAAAGTCACCTATGATCCAGCCATTAGCAAAGTAAGGGATACGATCATTGTCGTAATACATAGGATCAACCCAGTTACCGAAAGAGGTAAAACCCCAACTTAACATACGGTCTACGGTTACTTTAGACCAATCTTCTAAGTAAGAGTATGGTGTCGTTTCACCGTATTTACGTTCTAAGTTAGCCATATAGAAACTAAATACCTCACCGCGAGACAATGGCCCAGAGTGAGCACCACGACGATAGCCGAAATTGTTAGCTAGAGGATCGTTATGATCCTTTGGCAGCCACTCAAACATATTAGCGCGTGTTTCAGATACTAAATGACGAGTGTTATGCGCGCGTTTCGGTGGCGGGTTTAAGCCTTGTGAATCTTCTGGGGTTAAGTCACCCGCTGTGCGTTGATCTATGGTTTTTTGGTCATAGTCATAACCGGTTAATGTTGTCGCATTCGACATACGGATATTATCGATACCTGTGGTGAAATAGATGTAACCTTCAGGATCGATCAATGACCATTTTTCGCCAATTTTCTGGGTGCGGAAGTAACCTGTCGCTTCAAAGCGAGGGCCATCTTTCCAACCACTAAATTTAGTACGGTCGTTTAACGGTTTACCACCTTGTAACTCTTTTAATTCCTTGTCTTTAGCCGCTAATAATTCAGCTTCAGAAAACACTTTTTCTTCATAATCTAAACGACTAGGCTGGCCAAATTTATCAACGATGTGAGTTAGGTATTTTTCGTTCATTTTAGGGTGTGGCATTAAACGAAAATTATCAATGGTGACTTCTTTATCGTGCAAATTATATTGCACGCTTAACGACACTTCGCGAATGCCTTCAACATTGAGGTTTTTATTACCCCACATCCAAATAAATTGAACATCGTCTGTTTCCCAAGTTTCTGGATTTGAGCGCAGACCGGAACTTAAGTTAAGTTCAACATTTTCACCAACACCGGTTTTAGGGCTACCTAAATCGTGGCCTTTCATTTTTGAATAGTAGGTTTTAGAACCCCCAACAGGTACATTAACCGAACGGGTATATACCTGACCATTAGTATCAAATACGTTTAAAAATAGTTGGGTAGAGTACTGACCTTGGTTTGCAATATCAAAAGCGATACTAAAGCTTTCATATTCTTTCCAGTTCCAAGGTTTTTGCGGTTTAAAGCTAACTGATGTCCATTCATGTTGTTTGGAATTGAATTTTACGCGTAACGCTTGTTGCCCTTGAGAAATACCATTACCTGAGGTAACCAGTTCGCCAGTTGCGTTAACCAATTTTACTTCAACGGGAATTTGTTGGCCCTCAAAGTCAAGAATAGTTTGCTCTTGTTGGCTATTAGTTGCGCTGCCTGTGCCTTCGCTAGTATTAGATTGACATCCCATAATAGTGACGCCCGCCGCTATCCCAACAATGGGGAGGCATAGTGCTTTTTTCAATCCTGTCAAAAAAGGTGTATTGCTACAGGTATTTTTCATTTTTTAAGCCTTCTGTATAAGGTTATAAAATATTTGAGTCGTTATAATGGTATATCATTTTAAAGTATATTGTTAACAATGATTTGAAATAATATTTATTTTTTTATAATCTTTTTTGTAAAGAATAGATAACAAATGAATTTTTGCGCGATTTATTAAAATCGCCGCTCAGAATAAATAACAATTAAAATTTAAAAAGTCATATTGCTTTTAATATAATTGTTAACAATATACTATTAGTGAGTTATAGTTTGATATAAAAGCTGTTATCGAAATCTAAAACCGTGTTGTTATAAAACGCGAGTCAGTTGGAATTAGAGGTTAAGTCATGTCACAACAAAAAAAGTTAAGTGCAGCAAGTCTTCGTGCCATTGAGCGCGGTTACGACAGTAAAGATTCATCTTGGTTAATCGAGTTTGATGAACAACCGTTAAAAGGAGATTTTGAGTACCAAGAAGGTGTTATTCGTCGTGATCCTACTGCTGTAATTCAAGTAGATGGTACTTATCATGTTTGGTATACCAAAGGTGAAGGTGAAACTGTAGGCTTCGGCTCAGATAACCCAAATGATAAAGTTTTTCCGTGGGATTTAACTGAAGTGTGGCATGCATCATCAGAAGATGGCATAACGTGGAAAGAAGAAGGTCGTGCAATAGGCCGTGGTGAGCCAGGCTCATTTGATGACAGAGCGGTTTTTACGCCAGAAGTACTAGCGCATGATGGCAAATACTACTTGGTATATCAAACAGTACAATTCCCTTATACCAACCGTCAGTACGAAGAAATTGCTATTGCATGGGCTGAGTCACCTTATGGTCCTTGGAACAAATCAGATGCCCCTATTTTAAGCCCATCTAAAGATGGCGAGTGGTTAGGCGATGAAGACAACCGATTTCATGTTAAAGCCAAAGGCAGTTTTGATAGCCACAAAGTGCACGATCCTTGCTTAATGTTTTTCAATGACAAGTTTTACCTCTACTACAAAGGTGAAACCATGGGCGAGGGCATGAACTTTGGTGGTCGCGAAATTAAACATGGTGTTGCCATCGCCGACGATATTTTAGGTCCTTATACAAAATCTGAATACAACCCAATTTCAAATTCGGGTCATGAAGTCGCTGTTTGGCATTATCAAGGCGGTATTGCTTCTTTGATCACCACAGATGGTCCTGAAAAGAACACAATCCAGTGGGCAAAAGATGGTGTTAACTTTGAGATTATGTCGCATATAAAAGGCGCCCCAGAAGCACTCGGTATTTTCCGTAGCCCTAATGAAGGCGAAGGCCAAGCACCTGGTTTAGAGTGGGGTTTATGTCATAAATATGATGAAAGCTGGAACTGGAATTATATTTGTCGTTATCGTGTTAAGCGCCAGATATTAGATTCAGGTACTTTTCAGAATTCAAACTAGTAAAGTTTTGTTAAGTAAATAATTGTATTTATAAATAAAAGGAGGTTCTAACCTCCTTTTTGTTTTTAATACACCTGTTTATTGAGAAAAACTATTAAATAATATTTGTTTTACGGTATAAATGACTTAATTAAAGTTTATATATAATCATGTAATATTAAATACGGTTAAATCTCTTTGGTCTATTGTTGACAATGTGTAGAATGGTTATGTGTCAATTTAGTTACGAACACACATTAGGTAGCTAAATTCACTAAAATTCTAACTACAAAAAGGTAACAACAATGATTGAAGGTATTATTTGGGCATTACTTGGCGGCTTAATGCTAGGTTTATATGCGCTTCCCGGAAAATTTACTAAGCACTTTGAAGAAGAAAATACATGGGGCTTGTTTTTTATGCAAACCATGTTTTTGGTTCCCATTTTAGTGTCAGCTTTATTAATTCAAGGTGTCGGTGACATATTTTCTGATCCCGCTGTACAAGCTGCATTACCTGGCATGATCATCGCGAGCATGCTGTGGGGTGTTGGCGTTATGTTATGGGGTAAAGCGATCCATCACATAGGCTTGTCACTTGGCTTTTCGTTGTTTATTGGCACAGTGATTTTAGTCGGTACATTAATGCCAATCATCATAAATATGATTGAAAACGGCTTAGTTGCTGGTGCGCCTGAATCTGGCCAATTTGTACTGATTTTAAGTGGTGTCGCCATTATTTTACTTGGCATTTTATTTAACGGTAGAGCCGGTATTTTACGAGAAGCCGACGCACCTGCTGAGGAAGATAGCAAGGGTGAAGCGAAATCAATGAAGGCTGGTATAACCATAGCGATTGTTGGAGGTTTATTGGCAACCGGCTTTAACGTTGCTTTTACGTTAGGTGGTGGTCCGTTAAGTAATGCTGTTGTGGCTGCAGGTAATCCTGATTGGATGGTATCGCTTGCAGTTATGTTGGTCGTATTTTTAAGTGGTGGCGTGATCATGGCGGGTTATTTCGGCTGGCAGATCACGGCTAAAAAGCGTTGGAAGCATTTTTCAACGCCAAGTTTTGCTATTAATTTTGCGTTGATTTTTGTCATGGCGTTTTTCCATTATGCCGCGTCAGTTGCCTATGGCTACGGTGCCAGTTTGTTTGCATTAGGCCCAGTTGTGGTATACGCCATTTTCAATACGACCTGTGTTGGCGTTGCGGTTGTCAGTGGTCTTATTACCAAAGAATGGACCGAAGCGCCAAGCCAAGCACGTAAGGCATTGTATTTAGGCTTAGGTTGCATGATTGTTGGTGTAGGCGTTTTGGCCTCGTCACAATATCTAGCCAGTCAGCCTACAGCTGAAGTTGCCACGGTAATTAATGCTGAAACAATCAAAAGAATTAACCTAACTTCTCAAGGTTAACAAAGAAGGAAAATAAAAAATGAAAATAAGCACTCAAGCATTTGGTACTTTCAAAAACCAAGACGTGTCATTGTTTGTTTTAAGCAACGACAACGGCGTAGAAATAAAATTAACTAACTATGGCGCGACTATGACGTCATTAGTGGTTCCTGAGGGTGACAAACAAGTTAACCTCGTTTGTGGTTTTGATACGTTAGAAGGTTATTTTAGCGAAAAATATAAAGCCAACTCTCCTTATTTTGGTTGTACTGTCGGTCGATATGCAGCACGTATAAAAGATGGCAAATTCACCCTTGATGGCGTCGAATATACGCTAGATACTAATGATGGTCCTAACCATTTACATGGTGGTGTTGAAGGCTTTGATAAACGCCTTTGGCAGGCTGAAACGGTAGAAAATGAGCAAGAGATCGGCGTAGCATTTACTTTAGTTAGTGAAGATGGCGACCAAGGTTACCCTGGTAAAGTCAATGTTGGTGTTACCTATTGGTTAAATAATAGCAATGAAATTCGTATTGAATTTAAAGCAGATACTAATAAAGCGACGCCATTATCATTAACCAACCATACTTATTTCAATTTGAGCGGCTTTAAAAACAATATTAAAAGCCATCAACTTAAATTAAATGCCAGCCAATATTTAGCGGTGGACGAAACTAATGTTCAGCCGGGTGATAGAGCTCCGGTTGAAAATACGGTTTGGGATTACCGAGAAAGCAAAGCTATTAGTGCGGTTTTTGCTGAAACTGACATGGGCTTTGAACATTTTTACGTTTACGATAAACCCTTCGGTGAGTTAGCTGATGTTGCTTGGATAAATGATCCAGAATCGGGTCGTTCTTTGACGGTAGCAACAACAGAACAAGCTGGTTTGTTTTATAGCGGCGTTTATACTTCTGATGAATTATGTCGTGAATCTGGTGATCAATTTGGTCAATTCAAAGGTTTTTGTGTGGAGGCGTCTCGTTTCCCTAATGGACCCAATATTGAAGATTCGCCAGCAAGCATAACAACACCTTCAGAAGGTTTCACTTCAACAACTGTATTTAAACTCGGGTTGGGTGAATAATTCGTGTCAAATTATTATCTGTCTTTTTCTGGTCAAAATAAATTGTCAACAGTGAGTTGTACTCTTTATATGATGATCATATATTTAAAACGACTGGTTATAAACATAGCCAATAATTGTTTTATTTATGATAGATAATAATTTGAATTATATTGTTAACAATGTACAATGAATTTATGTTGTTTAAGA
The DNA here is from genome assembly GCF_003063625.1 of Saccharobesus litoralis. Taxonomy (NCBI): domain Bacteria; kingdom Pseudomonadati; phylum Pseudomonadota; class Gammaproteobacteria; order Alteromonadales; family Alteromonadaceae; genus Saccharobesus; species Saccharobesus litoralis. The sequence continues at coordinate 239,798 of NZ_CP026604.1, forward strand.
TAGTTAGGAATTTGTAGTGACTATAGCGAGAACCAATGACGCAAATGTTATTGATGCGACCCGCATAGAGGCGGTAAAAGTCGAATATTACCAAATCCCGTTAGCGGAAGTGTTATCTGACGCTAAACACGGTGATCATACCCATTTTGAAGTATTAGCTTGTCGCATTCGAACCAAAGACGGCTATGAGGGTATGGGTTATACCTATACCGGCGGTAAAGGTGGCCGAGCAATATACTCTTTGCTTAATGATGAGCTAAAACCTTTCTTAATTGGTAAAGATGCCGCGCGCATTAACCATATTTGGGAAGAAATGGGTTGGCATTTACACTACGTCGGTCGTGGTGGCTTATTAAGCTTTGCTATGTCTGCGGTAGATATTGCGTTATGGGACATTCACTGCAAGCGCTTGAACCAACCACTTTGGAAAGTTGCAGGTGGTGAGTCGAACACTACACGTTGTTATGCCGGTGGTATCGATCTTAACTTCTCGCAAGAAAAGTTATTAAACAATATCCAAGGTTATCTGGATCGTGGTTTTAAAGCGGTCAAGATCAAAGTGGGTAAAGAAAATTACAAAGAAGATGTCGCGCGCGTTGCGGCGGTACGTGAACTTATCGGTAACGATATTACCTTTATGGTTGACGCTAACTACTCTTTAACCGTTGAAACTGCAATTCGCTTTGCTAAAGCAATCGAGAAATACGACATTACTTGGTTTGAAGAGCCGACCATTCCTGATGATTATCAAGGCTATGCGCGAATTGCTGAAAGCACTGATATTCCATTAGCTATGGGGGAAAATTTGCATACGCCATACGAGTTTAACTATGCCGTACAGCAAGCCAAGCTAGGTTTTGTGCAACCTGATGCATCAAACATTGGTGGTATTACTGGTTGGCTAAAAGTCGCTAACTTGGCGTTCGTCAATAACTTACCTATCTGTACTCATGGTATGCATGAGCTACATGTTTCATTAATGGCTTCACAACCTAATGCTGGCTTGATGGAAGTGCATTCATTCCCAATAGATGAATACACCACACACCCACTAAGACTAGACGATCAAGCTCGCGCTGTGGCTCCTGATATGCCAGGAACCGGCGTTGAATTTGACGAAGACTTAGTAAAACCACACCTTATTAAACAATCTTAAGAGAAATATAATCATGATCGCAGCTCAATATGTAGGAAACAAAGGTTTCGAAATTGTACAAGGTACAGATCAAGCGCCTGAAGCAGGTGAAGTTAAATTATCTGTTGGCTATGTGGGTATTTGTGGTACGGACATGCACATTTATCACGGTGTAATGGATCAGCGTGTTAATCCACCGCAAACGATCGGTCATGAAATGTCAGGTACTATCACCGCTATTGGTGCTGACGTTGAAGGTTTCGAGATTGGTGAAAAAGTGGTTGTTCGTCCATTAGACTGGTGTGGCGAATGTCCAACATGTAAAGCAGGCTTAACGCATATTTGTCAAAACCTTAAGTTTATGGGTATCGATTCGGCTGGTGCCATGCAGTCTAACTGGACTGTTAAAGCGCGTACTTTACACAAGTTACCTGAAGGCGTGAGCTTAAAAGAAGGGGCTTTAGTAGAGCCATTATCTGTTGCTTGTCACGATGTGAGTCGTTCACGTTTAAAAGCGGGCGAAAAAGCCGTCGTGTTAGGCGGTGGTCCTATCGGTCAATTAGTGGCTGCGGTAGCAAAAAGTGTTGGTGCTGATGTATTGGTATCAGAGCCTAACGAGAGCCGTCGCGCATTTGCAGAAAAGTTGGGTGTACAATCTGTTAACCCACTTGAAACTGATTTAGCCGCTTTTGTTGATGACTGGACAGGTACTAAAGGTGCTGACGTCGTATTTGAAGTATCAGGTGTTAAACCTGCTATTGATGCAATGACACAAATCGCTGGTCGTCGTGGCCGTATCGTTATGGTTGCTATTCACTCGCAAGCACCTGAAATTGATTTATTCCAATTTTTCTGGAAAGAACTAGAGCTATTAGGCGCACGTGTATACGAAGCGGCTGATTATGACTGGGCTATCGAATTGATTGCTTCAGGTAAAGTTGACCCGGCTCCATTTATCAGTTCTGTAACGCCATTAGAAGAATTAGGCAAAGCGTTTGCCAGCATGGATAACAATCCACAGGGCATGAAAGCCCTTATTGAATGTAACGCGGGTTAATCGCAAGTCACCCTTTTAATAAGGTTGGGTTTAGCCCCAGCCTTAATCAATTTTAAATTTTATACAAGAGTACCGACATGTTAGAAAAATTTAGTCTAGAAGGTAAAGTTGCCCTAGTAACAGGCGCTAAGCGTGGTATTGGTAAAGGTATCGCATTAGGTTTAGCTGAAGCAGGTGCCGACATTATCGCTGTTTCTGCTAGCTTAGAGCTTGAAGGTTCTGAAGTAGAAAAAGAAGTAAAAGCACTTGGCCGTAACTTTAAAGCTTACCAATGTGATTTCGGTGATCGTGACGCGTTATATTCTTTCATTGCTCAAGTTAAAGCTGATTTTCCTAAAATCGATATCCTAGTAAACAACGCCGGTACTATTTTACGCGCACCTGCTGCGGAACACGGCGACGACTTATGGGATAAAGTGATCGACGTTAACCTAAACTCACAATTTGTATTAAGCCGTGAAATCGGTAAAGACATGGTTGAGCGTGGAGAAGGTAAAATCATTTTCACTGCTTCATTGTTGACTTTCCAAGGCGGTATTACTGTTCCTGGTTATGCAGCAAGTAAAGGCGCAATTGGTCAGTTAGTTATGGCTTTATCAAATGAGTGGGCAGGTAAGGGCGTTAACGTTAATGCTATTGCTCCTGGTTATATTGATACAGATAACACAGAAGCTTTACGTAATGACCCTGAGCGTTCAGCTGCAATTTTAGGTCGTATACCACAAGGTCGTTGGGGTAACCCAGACGACTTCAAAGGTCCTGCTGTTTTCTTATCTTCTGAAGCAGCTTCATATGTTAACGGCGCTATCTTATTAGTAGATGGCGGCTGGATGGGGAGATAAGCATTATGAATTTCCAAAACCTTTCGTTTCAAAACAATGTAAATTTTATTAATGGCGAATACGTTAAATCAGCAGCCGATGGCGTAATAGAAGTATTAAGCCCATCAACTGGTGAAAAAATTGGTGAGATCCCACGTGGGTGTGCAGAAGATGCACAACACGTATTGGAAGTGGCTGATGTTGCACAAAAAGCATGGGCTAAGAAAACCGCTCGTCAACGCCAAGCTATTCTTCGTGTTTTTGCACAAAAAATTCGCGAAAACAAAGACATTCTTGCGCCAATGCTAGTCGCTGAGCAAGGTAAACTGATTTCAGTTGCTGAAATGGAAGTTGACGTTACGGCTACTTTTATTGAATACGCTTGTGACCACGCGTTAACCATTGAAGGTGATATTCTTCCTTCAGATAACGAAGATGAGAAAATCTACATCCACAAAGTACCACGTGGTGTCGTTGTTGGTATTACAGCTTGGAACTTCCCTCTAGCTCTAGCGGGTCGTAAAATTGGTCCAGCATTAATTACTGGTAACTCAATTGTTCTTAAGCCAACACAAGAAACACCATTAGCAACAACTGAATTAGGTCGTATCGCCAATGAAGCTGGTCTTCCTGCTGGTGTGTTAAATGTGATCAACGGTTCTGGCTCGGTTGTCGGTCAGTCTTTATGTGAAAACCCAATCACTAAGATGATCACTATGACAGGTTCAACTGTTGCTGGTAAGAAAATTTATGAAACCAGCGCTAACTACATGACACCAGTTATGTTAGAGCTTGGCGGTAAAGCACCTATGGTTGTAATGGAAGATGCCGATATCGACCAAGCCGTTGAAGGCGCATTATGGGGCCGTTTTGCTAACTGTGGTCAGGTTTGTACTTGTGTTGAGCGTTTATATCTTCACGAAGCTATCTATGACAAGTTTATGGACAAGTTCTTACCATTAGTTGAAGGCCTTAAAGTTGGTGACCCTATGAACCCAGAAACGCAAATGGGTCCTAAGTGTAACCAACGTGAAATCGACAATATTGATCATATTGTTCAAGAAAGTATCAAGCAAGGCGCTAAAGTTGCGACTGGTGGTAAAACAGCATCAGTTGAAGGTTTTGAAGGCGGTTGCTGGTACGAGCCAACAGTATTAGTAGATGTTGCGCAAGACAATATTGCAGTACACGAAGAAACATTTGGTCCTATCTTACCTATCGTTAAGGTAAAAGATATGGATCAAGCTATCGAGTTCTGTAACGACAGCATCTATGGCTTAAGTGCTTATGTTTATTCTTCAAACTTCTTCGAAATCAATAAAGCAATCAATGATTTAGAAGTAGGTGAAGTTTACGTAAACCGTGGTATGGGTGAGCAACACCAAGGTTTCCACAATGGTTGGAAACAAAGCGGTTTCGGCGGCGAAGACGGTAAATTCGGTTTAGAGCAGTACTTAGAGAAGAAAACCGTTTACTTAAAAGAGAAGTAAAAAATTCCCTTTGATTTGCTGATATTTCCCAATATCAGCAATGATTTGTTTTGTGTGTGAGCAAAGCCATTAATTGTTAGGCAATTAATGGCTTTTTTTATGGTTAGATTTTACTGCTTTTACCATTGCTAAACTGACTTAGATTTTTGTAAAAGCAAAAAATATAAAATCGAAATTAAGGCAATACTAATACAAAGCAAAGCACCAATATTAGCGTATTGAAAACGTGAAAATTGCGCGATTAATCCCGTTCCACTGGTTCCTATCATAAGGCCAACTTTCATCGAATTGGCATAAAATGCTGAACTAAAACCTGTTCTACCTTCTAATTGCGATTGTAATAAAGTTAACCCTACGCCAGCATATAAACCATAAAACAAGGCATTAAATATTTGTAAACAGACTAGCTGCCAAATTTGCCAACTATAAAACATGCCTATATAAAAAATACCGGCAGAAACAAAAGCACAAGCCATTAATTTGGCTGGTCCTATGTGACGCGACAAACGCGCCGAAAACAACATTATCGGGATCTCTAACGCCGCGACTAAGCCCATTAATAAGCCGGGTAAATAATTTGGTAGCTTTAACTCATGCAATACATACAAAGGCATAGAGGAGCCAAACATCATATGCGCAGCAAAACCAAAACAAACAGCTATCGCGACCAAGTAAAAGCTAAGTGGTACATTTGCTTGCTGCTCTTGTTTTAACTTTGTTCTATTTTGCGTAATTTGGTTGGGCACGTAAAAGCTACAAAAGCTAATAGCCAGTACAACGCAAATTAAAGAAACTAAAAAAGATGCGGCAAAGCCACACCGGCCAACTAATGCGAACGCGATCGCCGGACCTAAAATCCATGCTAACGAAATTGAAGCACGTACTTTTGAATTAAACGCTGTTAAGTCAATATTTGCACTTTTAGCCCAATTGATAGAAATGGTTAGCATTTGTGGGATAGATGCAGCGCCTACAGACATAAACACCACACCTGCGAATAAAACCCACCAAAATGACTGGCTAATTGAAAATACAACCAGTGCTAAACCAAATGCAGTTTGCGCTAGACGATAAAGGTTTTTTGCCTTAACGCCATGATCAGCCAAATATCCAAAATATTGACTAACGACAAGGCCGGTTAAGGTCACTGCAACCGTATATACGCCAATATAAAAAGGTGCAACTTGCAGTTCATCAACTAAAAAATAGCTCATAATTGGCGTAATAAACGCTGAGCTTAGACCGGTTAATAAACTTAATACAAGAAAGGGGATTTGTGCTTTCAAAAAACTAACCAATAACGCAAAAGGCGCGAATTATATAGGGTTGGGGTTTTTAATCCACCTGGCTTTACCATTTGTGTACAGGAGTTTGTAACAGGGTTTGTAATAAATTTATTGATTACTTTTTATTAACCTTTTTTGCGCAATTAACAAAAAATAACTTTAAAACCTAAACATCATATGTATACTTAATTAATACCTATATAGCATCGAGGTGAGCTTCGGGCGTAATGGTGCGACTGTTCTCTGTATTAAGAATCAATTGCTTGGTTTTGAGTTTAAAGTAAAAGAGTAAAGTATGTTTAAAAAGCGCAATTTAATGTCATGCAAGTCGATTGGCTTGCCCTGTGTTCTTAGCTTAGCGGTATCTTTAGCCGCTTGTGGTGAAAAAAGTTCGACTGCGGCGGCAAGTAAAACTGAAGCAACGTCGCCAACCGTTAATGTTTCTTCAAGCAACTTATATGAAACAACTGCCCTTAAAAAAATTAAGTTGTTAGAAAATTTAATGGCTAGTGCTCAACAACAAAAACTCGATGTTACGCGCGAAGAAACACTCGTTTGGTTTGCCAAAGAATTTTTAAATTTTGCTAATTGGGATGAACAAAACCAAGACGCAGTAGCTTACATGTTCAATGCTTATGGCCCGTTTAAAAATGATAAAGATAAGCTGGCGGCTGAATTACCGGATTTTCAACGTAAAAAAGTTATTGAAATTTTAGATGCTGGTATTGATGAACTAAACCAAGTGATCAGCGGTGAAATTGTTCGCCCGCCAGTACGCAAGGTTGACTGGCAAAATACGGTTGCTGGCGACAATATGTTTGTGAGTAATGGTAAGCCTATTTTCTTGTATGACTATTTTTCTAAATCAGTTGGCCAGCCTTTAGGTCAACCAGATGTGTACAACGATCACTTAGGGGCTATTTACCACGGTGGTGAAAACCTATATCCAGTTGATCATGACCGCGCAATTAACTCATTCCTGCTTAATGAAGACGGTACTTGGAATGAAGCGTTAATGAAAGAAGTGACCGATATTTCAGATGATAATATTGGTTTCTTAATATATTGGAATATGGGGCTGCCTGAGTGGATTGAAAAGCAAGAGCCAGAAGCGCGTAAAGGCCGTTCTCTGTTTACAGGTTTCGATATTGATAACCCGTTAGTACGTGATGTTTGGGGTAAAATTGCTAAGCATACGGGTGAACTGACCAAAGATAAAAAAGTCAGTCGCATGGGCTACATTTTATCAAATGAGCCACATTATTATTCTGAAAAAAATGGCGACAGAAAACACTGGAGCCATCAGTTTAAAGAGATGAATGATATTTCATCTTACACTCTAAATAATTTTAGAACTTGGCTCGATAACAAATACAGTGGCGATATTGCTACGCTAAATAAAAATTGGCAAACAAGCTTTTTCAGTTTTGATAAGGTAGAAATCGACATCCCAATTGATATTTCTCATCGTGGCAAACCTATGTGGTATGACTGGAACCGTTACCACATGGATCGCACCACAAACTGGTTTACTTATTTACAAGGTGAGTTACGTAAAGGTAACCCTGACGCGCATACGTCAATCAAGATCATGCCAAATATGTTTAGCGAGAATACGCGTTCACACGGTATCGACGTCGAAGCGTTAACTGATCTAACCTCAATGATAGGTAACGATGCGCAAACGCGCGAAAAACGTAAACTTAACTTCAAAAAAGACGAAGAGTGGCAATCACATTACGGCTGGTACTGGGAAGAGCTTTCTACCTCTTACGACTTTATGGAGTCAGTATCGCCAAACAAGATCCACTTTAACTCAGAATCACACTTCTTATCAGCGTCTTGGTGGCGAGATATGGATCCTTCAGTAGAGTATGTGCACAGTGTTTATTGGTTAGCGACTATGCAAGGTATGGATGCCAACCTAGCTTGGTTCTGGGCGCGTGATCCTGACGGTTCCCCAGAAGATCGCTTAGAAGGTGAGATGAACTTCTTTGATCCCGCGTTAGCCGGTTCATTTGCCGGTTCAAACAACCAACAACCGCATATTTCTAATGCTTTCACGCAAGTTATGTACGATATGAACAGCTTGTCTGAAGAGATTGTCGCGCTACGTGAGCAACGTCGGCCAATTCGTTTGTTCTACTCAGAGACTTCGGCCATTAATAAGCCGCGTCATATGACTGAACATTTCAAAATGTACGAAAAAATCTTCTTTGATGGCTTCCCAGTTGGCTATGCGACACAGAATATTATTAACAAACAAGACAATAGTTCTTGGGATGCAATCCTTGTTTACAAAACCGAGTTTGTTACGGCTGACGAGCTAGCTGCTCTGCAATCATACTTAGACCAAGGCGGTACGGTTATTGTCGATAGTGCGTTAAGCTTAAGTAAGAACGAATACGCTCAACCTCATGCCAAAGCTTTAAAAGCTAGCAAAGGTAAACTCATTGAACTAAATGGCAAAGCAGACGAAGCGGAACTTCGAGAAGTAGCTCTAAAGGCCGCAGAATCTGGCTTACCTGATTTAGTGCTAACAGAAGATAACGGAACTAGCTATAAAGGTGTTAACTGGCGTGTTGTTAAACAAGCAGACGGCAGTTATTTAGCTAATTTAAATAACTTAGGTAAACACACTGCTAAGCTAAAACTTACGCTAAAAGATGGTAGCCAAGTATCAGCCAAAGACATGCTGACTGGCAAAGTGTTGGACAGCGAATTTGAATTAGCACCTAAAGGTGTCTTGATGCTTGAAGTTTCGGTTAAATAAGTGAGTTAAAGCTTTTAACTAGCTATTATTTACGTTACTCCTATAGATAAGAGTATCTGATAAAAGCCTAGTTACGCCAAACTTAGCAGTTTGTCGAACTAGGCTTTGGTTTATGTTGGCTATTACATAACCATCTGCTTACCCGCCTGCTTATCCCTACGATTGGCACTTAACTAAACAGTCTTGTCACTTCGCGTTTAAATCAATATTTAAAACATAGCAAAACAAAGCCTAAAACGTTAAACTGCGCGACTTTGACGCCCTTTAACTCTTTAGGTCAAGATTTGAAATTTACCAATAAAGAAGTGCTTATATTTGATTTAGACGGCACTTTAATTGATAGCGTTCCTGATTTAGCACTAAGTACTAATTTAATGCTAGAAGCGCTCGACAAACCAACTTATCCAGTTGATACCATTCGTAGTTGGGTCGGCAATGGTGCAAGTGTACTGACACAACGAGCGCTATCTGGCAGTATTGATATATCGCCTGATCTTGATCCGCTATTTGTAGAAAAAGCCCTCTCTATATTTCTCGACTTTTATAAGCAAAATGTTTGTGTAAACACCTGTGTTTATCCTAACGTTAAAACCACATTGCAAGATTTAAAAGAGTTGGGATACCGACTAGTTATTGTGACCAATAAGCCGGAGCAGTTTATTGCCCCTATTTTACAAAAATTGGGTTTGGCAAATTTATTTGAAATGCTTGTTGGCGGCGATACTTTACCTAAGCGCAAACCTGATCCCATGCAACTTGAATATGTTTGCAATAAGCTCGGTGTTAGTGCTACTGACTGCGTGATGATTGGTGACTCGAAAAACGATATTTACGCAGCGACAGCAGCCAATATGCAAAGCATAGGTTTAACTTATGGTTATAACCATGGCGAAGATATTAGCACCCAAGGCGCAAACCTAGTGTTAGACGATTTTGCTGATATTCTATCAGCCATGATATCAACCGCGGATGCCTGCTGATTTAACACTGTAATACCAGTTATATGACAAGCAAAAGCGCGCAACAACCAGACATTCGAGTCGGCATTATAGGTGGTGGTGTCGGCGGCGCAACAATCGCGTTACAGCTGAGTGCTTTAGGTGTAAAAGTCGTTTTGTTAGAAAAAGCATCAAGCTTAGTCAGTGGCCCACCTTTTTGCCATCTTCATGCGGGTGGTAATTTATATCGCGATATTTCCGACCAGCAATGTTTTGGATTGCTTAAACAGTCTATAGACACTGCAAAGCTGTATAAACAGGCCATCGACTATCGCCCAACTATTGTTGCAGTGCCTAAACGTGACAAAGGTAGTCCAAACGATGTCATTGTTCGGCTTAAAAAACTCCAACAAGAATACCAAAGACTAATTCAAGCCGATCCGCAAAACCAAGTTTTAGGCAAAGCATCGCACTATTACACCTTGTTTGAGCGCAAAGAAATTGAGCAACTCGCACAGTTACCCACGCCTGACAATCCGCAAACACCACAACAGTGGATGATTGAATTCGCTAAAAACGTTGACTTAGAGCAACTGCAATTTCCATTGGCTTTGGTGCAAGAATATGGAATTAGTACTTTTCGTTTAGCCGCAAGTGTTAGCCTTGCTTTACAAAACAGTACAAATTGTCAGGTATATACTGATACTCAAGTTACTGGTGTTAGCCAGAATGAAAATAGCAATACTAAATACAATCACAATTCCAATACCAATACCAAACACAATAATAAAGGCTGGGTAATTACCGCAGAGCATCAAGGAAAGCCGCAAACCTTTACGGTAGATTATTTAATTAACGCCTGTGGTTTTAAAACAGGCAGTATTGATGACATGCTTGGTTTAAATCGCCCTCGCATGGTGGAATTCAAAGCGGCTTATATTAGCCGTCGGCCGTCGGCTAGCAATAATTGGCCTGAGGTAGTATTTCATGGCGAGCGCGGCACGCATAACGGCATGACACAATTAACGCCATACCCTGATGGATATTTTCAAATACACGGCATGACCCCCGAAATTACTTTGTTTGAACAAGGTTTAGTGGCGTCTAAACAACATACCGCGCAGCCACAACTACCCGCTAAATTTTTAGCTAAAGTAGAACACCAATGGGATCAAAAAATAGTCAACACCAGAACTAATAAAGCCATTGAACAAGTTGCCCAATTTATACCAGCTTTCGCCAATGCCACAGTCGGCAGCAATCCTATGTATGGCGCGCAGCAAATACCGGGGCAAGATCCAACCCTACGCGTTGCTGATGTCACCTTTGATCAACACAATTATGCGCGATGTGAAATTGTTAAAGCATCTGCAGCAATATCTGCAGCGGAAACGATAGTCGAAAATTTGTGTGGTTTAGGGTTAATCGCAAACGACATGAATGCAAAACAAGTTTTTAGCCTTACTGATGCTTTAAGTGCGCAACAAATAGCAGAACAAGCTGATAAATTAGCTAAAGAAAGAGGCTATCCGCTAGCCTTGGCAAGGCGTAATAACCCAAGTGTTACGAACTCTTGTTAGTTTGCGTGCAAAAGCTAATTCGTGACAGCTTTTGTAGATTCTTCAAGCAATTGCTCTGTTATCGTCTGCGCTGACCCTACGTTATCGATACTTGCACTATTTAAAATTCGTTGTTTATACCAATCTAATTTTAAATAGGTTTCATTGTCATCTGTTGTTTGCAATCCGAGATCAGCATAGGCAAGTGATTTCACTAGGTTGGGGCTTTGACTAACAGGATCATAATTCAAATAAGCGCTTACCAGTTTCAATAAAGCTTCATTGTTACCAATAATTGCAAACTTATGCGCTAGTTGGTATTTCAAACTTATAAATTTTTGTCTTTGATTGAGAGTCTCTTCAGTTGTTAAAGCTTTTAAATTCGAAATGTTAAAGTACTCTTTTTCAGAAATCTTCCAAAACTCCAGAAAAGCTTCTCTAGAACCATATCGGGCTTCACGAATAAGTACTTCAATGTAATTTAGCTTACGTGCGTCAATGTCAATGTCAATGCAATAATCATAATCAGAAATAAGTTCGTTAATAAAAGCCTGTGGTTCATCATTAACTGCGGCTTTGTGTAGCTTTTTATCAAGTTCAATTTCGTTCTTGGCTGCTTTGGCACAACGTCTCAAATCTTTACCTGAAACGTTAAGTTTTTTGGGAGTATATTTTATCGTTTCGTCTATCGCTTTTTTTGAACTATTTTCAGAATCCTCATTATAAAATTGATTTGATTGATTGTTCTGTGTAACAAGGGATCTTTTATCTTTGAAATTAAAATCTTCGAGTAGGTAAAATATTGTGATTACAATGGCTGAGCAAATAATGAACATTGGAATGTATTGTTTTTTCACTGGGGCTACTTTTTGCGAGATTTTTAATTGAAGATACCGTATTAGTTAAGTGAGCCTATGTCACGTATGCTGCATGTTACGTAAACAAAGTCTATTCGAACAGGATTTGTTTAAAGAAACCCGATACAACACATAACTTGAGTTGATTTTTGTTTATGTCGGGTGGCGTGGCTTCGCCACTTAACCGACCTACGAAAAACGGTTGGTTGGATAAGCCTCAGGCGCCATCCAACTTTGCCAATTAATTTTGTGGCTAAACCTTCCTACAAAAAATCAATAACTTCTAATCGCCCATATCATAGTGTTAAAGCGCAAATTATCCATTTTGTGAACCAGTCCTACAGTTAAATGCAACCTTAAAAAAACATGCACAGTGTTTGCACATTTCACGAGTATTTTCATTTTTGAAGCAAAATAACTAACAAAAAGCGTTAGTTAATTTGTTGGGTTAAGGCATGTTGTTTTACTCATTCAACGAGGATGAAAAAATGAAATCTAAGTTAGAAAAGCTAGTGTATATGATGCTGCTTTTTAGCATAGGCACTGGATCGAGTTTAGCCGCTCTGTGCGAGTTTAGCTTGAACGGAGAATGGGGTAGTGGATTTAATGCTACCGTTAAAATTACCAACGATAGTCAGCAGGATATTGAAGGTTGGTCTGTTGATCTTAAATATAATGATGCAACCAAAATTAATCATATGTGGAATGCATCTTTATCTAACAGTAATGGCGTATATACCGCAACTAACGCCAATTACAATCGAGTAATAAAGCCAGGTAGTTCAGCTTCATTTGGGTTTAATAATGCTAAAGCGAATCATGGTGAGGCTGCCAGTATTCCACAATTAACGGGAATATGTGCTGCTAGTGATGGCGTTAATAAACCTGTTGCTGAGATAAGTGCTTCACAAAGCTCGGGCAGTATTCCATTTACAGTCGAGTTTGATGCCTCGCAGTCTACTAGCCCTGAAAATTCAGCGTTAAATTATTTATGGGATTTTGCTGATGGCACGCAATCAACCGATCCGCAGCCAGTAAAAACCTTTGAGCAGATAGGTGATTATCGAGTGTCTTTAGTGGTTAGCAGTGATGGCCAAACTTCTCAACCCAGTTATTTCAATATTCAAGCGGTTGCCCCACAACCCGAGACAGCGCAATGTGAATATATGATCAAAGAAGAGTGGCTTTCAGGTTTTACCGCGCAGATTAAAATAGTTAACCAAGACAGCTGGGCCATAAACGGTTGGTCTGTCGATTTACAATATACAGATGGAACCCGTATATCAGGTTCTTGGGACAGCAAACTAATTGGCAGTAACCCCTATCAGTTAGCTAACGCAAATTACAATGCCAATATCGCGCCGCAACAATATGTGACATTGGGTTTTAATGCCCAAAAAGGCACTGAAGGTGATGCACCATCTCGGCCCATATTAGGCGGTATTTGCAATAATGACTTTGTGTTTAACCAAAAACCTACGGCTGTCGCCAATGCCTCTGTTATTCAAGGGTTTGCGCCTTTATCGGTCGATTTCGACGCGAGTGGTTCAAGTGATCCCGATGGTGACGATCTGAGTTATCTATGGCAGTTCCCTAACGGCGAAACATCTGAGTTAGTCGATCCTTCTTTGGTTTTTCAAGAATCCGGTAGTTACCCAGTTCAATTGACGGTCAACGATGGTAGTTTAAGTTCTGAAACAGTCGAGCTAACTATTGAAGTTGAGCAGGCACCAATCAAATATAACTATCAACTTGATGCTGCTAAGTCCTCACTATTTTTCGTTTCTACCAAGAAAACCCATATTGTTGAAGCCCATCACTTTACTAGTCTTACTGGCTCTATCAATGAGTTTGGTCAAGCTCAGCTTAATATCGATTTAACTAGTGTTGAAACCAATATTGATAAACGAAACGAGCGCATGCGTTTATATCTGTTTGAAACCGACTTATTCCCCACAGCGGCTGTATCTTTGGATATTGATTCAAATCTTTTGCCAAATATTGAGGTTGGCAGCGCGATAGAACTTGATGTAACGCCTATTTTGGATTTACACGGTGTTCAGTTGGAATTACCAACCAAGGTCAAAGTATCCAAGTTAACTGAAACAAAACTATTGGTACAAAATTTAACCCCAATTATCTTGCAAGCGACTGATTTTGATTTAGCTGAAGGGGTTGAAACGTTAAGAGAATTAGCGGGATTACCGGTTATTAGTTTAGCTGTGCCAGTTAATTTTAATTTAGTGTTTGTAGCGCAATAGTAGGGAGCAAAGATAATGATTACGTTAAACAATCTAATATCACTTGCTTGCTATAGCAAGCGACAAAAAGGTTCCAATATTAGCGCGGCTAAAGCGTTGTTTACTTCAATATTGATGCTTGGCAGTTTCAAAACGTTTGCTGCTGTTTGCGATTTTAATGTGGTAGATGAATGGAACACTGGCTACAAAGCTGAAATTACCTTAAATGCCCAATCACAGGTTATCGATAGCTTTGCGTTAAGTTGGCAACAGAGTGATAGCCATTCGGTAGACAACTTTTGGAATGCTGAACTAAGTTGTTCGCAAGGTCAATGCGAAGCCAATTCGTTAGCGCATTTTAATGCTTTACAGATTGGTCAATCTTTTACTTTTGGTTTTATCGCCCAGAAAAATGGTATTGAGTTGAACACAATTCCCGTTGTTGAAGGCGATATTTGCAACGGTACAACTGGTAATTCGACTAACAGTTCGGCAACTCAAGAGGGTGCAACAGACTATGACGTTAATTCTTCACCAAGTGTAGCCTCAGATTGGTATTTAAATCCAGAGACATCATCACTGAGTTATATCTCGGTTAAAAAAGATCATGTAGCCGAGGTGAATCAATTTATTTCTACTGACAGTTTACAGGCGCTAAATGGCGAGATAACCGCTGCAGGCGATATTCTGTTGACGATAAATTTAAACACGGTTGAGACAAACAACGAGACCCGAAATGGTCGTTTGTTATCCATGTTATTCGAAACCGAGTTGTTACCGACCGCGTTTATTAAAGCGAGCGTTGCGCCTGAGTTACTTTCTAACCTAGAAGTCGGTGATACCATAATTCATGATTTAGACGCAGAGCTATCACTTCACGCGGTAACTCAGCCAATTAATGCGCGTGTACTAATTGCAAAGCAATCAAACACTGAAATAGCGGTTTCGACAATCCAACCTATTAACATCGACAGCAAAAGCTTTGATATGGCACTTGGTATTGAAGCGTTACGGACCGTGGCCAGCTTATCGTCAATAGGTGAAGTGGTACCTGTATACTTTCATTTGAATTTTGCTACTCAAGCGCCTACAACGGGTGAACAAATAGTGCCACCTGAAGCCGTTAGTGCACCGACTGATTTAGCCGGAACCTTTGTTGATGATGAAAATATCACCGAACTGCATTGGTCGGATAACAGTAATAACGAGACTGTATATCTGGTAAGGCGCAAACCAATAGGTGGCAATTGGGCAACCGTTGCCGAGTTAAGTGCCAACAGTACTTATTTATCGGAAGGTTTACCAGAAGCCGGCGAATTTGATTACAAAGTCATAGCCGTTCGCAATAGCTATCCGTCAGCTCCGACAAATATTGAAAGAGTAACCGTGACTGCGGGTAATCAATTGGTACGTGGTCAACAATTGTTTTCTGAGCAATGCGCGGGGTGTCATGGTAACAATGGTGAAGGCTTAGGGAGTTTTCCGGCTATTAATGTTGAGCGCGATGTTGATAATATGATCAACTATATCCGCGATAATATGCCACTAAACAGTGCGGCAAGTTGTGATCAACAATGTGCTGAAGATGTTGCGACTTTTATTCAAACCTTATGGGTAACAGAAGCGACTTGCGATATTGCCCAAACGCCAGTCGTATATGGTGCGCGCCAGTTAAAAATATTAACTAAATCTGAATACCAGAACAGTATTGCGGATTTATTAGGTGTCGATTTTGATGTGACGGATGGCCTTTCTGCCGATGTTCAAATTGGCTTGTTTAAAAACAATACCTTTGCCTCTGTATTGCCTTCGTCTTACAGCAATTACTTATTGGTTGCCGAAGAAATTGCGCAATGGGCATCGGATAATCAGTTTTCGCCGGCGCTGAATTGTCCTGAACTCAATCAAGATTGTGCTGAAGATTTAATAAATAATCTTGCGCCTAAAATATTTCGTCGCCCATTAACCAATGAAGAGCAACAAACCTATTTAGCGATAGCTGATGGCAGCCAAACTGCCGGTGATGTGACATCGGGTATGCAACTGGCACTTGAAGGTTTATTGTCTTCTCCACAGTTTTTATATCGCCATGAGTTAGGTGAAGTTAATCCAGATAATCCGAGCATTGATAACGATGCTTATGAGTTAACCTCATATGAGATGGCAACCTTCTTAGCCTATACCTACACAGGTTCAACGCCAGATGAACAATTGTTAGCGGCTGCGGCCAGAGATGAACTACGCGACGAGCAACATATTATCTTGCACGCTAATCGTTTAGCTTCCAATGCTAATAGCGTACTAAGTGAATTTGTCGGGAGTTGGTTGGGAACAGCTGATTTAGAGCGCGCGGCTAAAGATCCTCAAATCGGCACTGGCTTTGCCAATCTGGTTCCTGATATGAAACAAGAAATAAACCAAGTGTTTGCCCATATTATGCTGGATGATCAACAAAGCTTTGCGGCGTTTTATTCTGCCAATTTCACTTTTGTCAATGAGGCGCTAGCAACCCATTATGGTTTAAGTGGTGTCAGCGGAGACGAAATGCAAAAAGTTGAAACTTCACAACGCGGTGGCATTTTGGCTAATGGTGCGTTTATGGCGCGCTGGGCGGAGTCGGTTGAATCATCACCTATATTACGCTCGGTTCGGGTGCGCCGTCGTATGTTGTGCCAAGATCAACCGGATCCACCCGCTGGCACTTTTGCTGCACGCGAAGCAAAACTCGCAGAATTATCTGAGTTATTGCAAGACCCAACAACCACTAACCGTACCAAATATCATCGTTTAACCGAAGATGCGCCATGTACTAACTGTCATACCCAATATATCAACCCACTTGGCTTTGGTATGGAAGATTTCGATACGCTAGGGCGAGCCAGAACCCATGATCAGCAAGGCAATATCATAGATGCATCAGGTGAATTGTTTGCTCCGGAAAATTACAGTGATATTAGTTCTTCAATTGTGTTTAACGGCACAAAACAATTGGGCAATGTGTTATCGGGTTTATCGTCTGCGCAATCTTGTATTCCTAAACAAATGTTTCGATACGTGATGGGTTTGGGCCATGATGAAATCGACAGTGAGAATCCGCAAGGTACGCAACTTAGCGATGATGAAAAATCAGGGTATGCCTGTGCGATTGATGAACTAACCAACACCATGATGACTAATTCACCCCGTGCCATGTTCGAAAAGTTTGGTTCGCTAGATGCGGTGCGTTACAGAAAAGCATGGGCTCGCGACGAGTTGACGGATTAAGGATATCGGAGGAAATTATGAAAAAACACAATTTACATTCATACGCCATGACACGTCGTAATGCTTTAAAAACGTTACTGGCTTCGGGGTTTTCAAAAGCCTTGCTTAGCAGTTCGCCTCTGATCTCTGGGTTATTATTATCAAGGCAGGCTCAGGCAAATACGTTACCAAATAAATCTATTGCTATTTATATTCCTGGTGGCGGTATACACGATATGTGGGCGCCGAGTGGTTCGGGTTCTAACATGGTGATGCAAGCCATGTCATCCAGTTATGAATCTGTTAAAACAGACTGTAATTTTCTGCTTAACATGAACCATACCAATGCCGGACACGGACAAATGCCGCGCATCTTATCTAATAGTTGGTCGGGTAGTGGGGTAGATAGTTACGACGTTTACATGGGTAAACAGCTCGGCGCTGAGTTACCTTTTACCTATGTCAATTTAGGGGTGCACAGTAACGGTAAAGGTTACTTAACTCGCGATGGCAATACCCAAATACCATTTGAGGACAATCCATTTACTGCGTTCAAATTGCTGTTTGGTGCTAATACAGGCGGAAGTGCTAAAACACCAATTTTGGATGCACATGCCGATGCAGTTAATTCGATTAAAAATCAATTGGCTGGTTATGAAGTAGAGCGTTTAAATGAGCATTTAGATGCGATTTCAGATACCCAGCGTCGGTTAGATGATTTAGTCGGCAGCAGTTCTTGTAGTGCAGCGCCAGACAGTAGCGAATTTAATTTAACATTTGATACCTTTAGCCAGCAAGCGCGTTTGCAGGCTGACATTGCGGTAGCGGCACTTAAATGCAATATCACACGTTCGGTGTCTATTGCATTTGGTAATCATCAATGTGAGTTTCGTATTCCTGAGTTAAATTACACAGGCAGTTATCATCAATCGATCCATGGTGGTAGTAACGGCCAAGCCAATTACCCTTACTATACGGAAATGCGTAATCATCTGGGTAGCTTTACCGCCTATTTGATCCAAAAATTAAAGGATGAAAACTTATTGAATAGCACAGTGGTGATTGAAACGACGGATATGGGGCATGCTGACAAACACAGTAGTGTCGATGTACCTTTGATGATTGCAGGGGGCGGCAGTGCTATGTTCCGCGGCGTATCTACACCAACCGGAGGACAATATAATCAGTTGGATGCATTGCATACTGCGGCGGCTGTTTGTGGAGTTAACTTACCTTACGGACAACAAATACCAGGGGTGTTAACTTAATAGGGTATTACTAAGCAGTAGCACTTGGTGATAGGTGTTACTGCTTTTTATAGCAGGAAAACTGTTTTAATTGGCAAAGCGCATGGTCTGCTTTGGGTACTCTCCAAACAATTTAAAATAATCATTAGCAAAACGACCCGTATTAACAATGCCGTAATTTTTCAATAAGGGCGTTATTTTCTCTGAAGGCTTGCCCAAAAGCTGTTTACGAATTTGATGTAAACGATACTGTATTAAATATTGCTTAGGCGTCATTTTTAATATGGTTTTAAATGCGTATTCTAATGTTCTAACACTACAAAAACTGGCTTGGCAAAGCTCATTAATTGTAATTGGGTTAGGCGCGGTTTCGTTAATGAATTGCAATGAACGCATTACAACATTTTGCCGAGTCGACATCGACGGTGGACTGGTATTTCCACAACGAAACACAGGTTCAATAAGTTCAACTAAGAGCAAGGCTACCGTGTCTAATACATCTTGTTGTAATGTAGCATTTTGGTAGTCAAGCGAACCATCTAACACGCGAGTAACAAAAGCCAGTAACTTAGTTTTGATTTGGATCGCTTTGGGTAAGACAAGTTGATTAAAAGTGGTTTCTAAACAAAGATCGACGTAGGTTTTACCATAGATGCCTAAATAGCGGTGTAAAATGGTTTTATCAATTGAAATGGTTATACCGTGAAAGACAGCCGCGTGTCGCGTCACAATATCGCGCTTATTATCACAAACAATTAAATGTTCGTCTGCCATCTCCAATCCGCAATATTGGTATTCAATACCAAGTTGAGGAACAACAAAGAAATAATGTTCGTTGGCAATAGTGCCGTAATTCAGGGTTTCTCCTTCAGTTGTACGATAACCCAAAATAAGATCAGGAGAGGCTACTAATTTATGTCTATTATTAAATACACCACTAGAAAGCTGCATAGCATCTAAGCTAGCTTCTTGTATTGCATCAATATACTCTTCAATTGTGGTGTAACTTCCGTCAGTTAATTGCATAGCCGTCCATTATCTCAATGTATTTCAATTTAATTATAATGATTAATGGCATCCTTGCTTATAAAACCCATTTATACTGCACTACGTTTAAGCTATAAACACTATCGTTATGGCTGCATATATAACCTTGAGCCCTAACTTTATTCAAACCAAGATAAAGCTTAGTAAAGCTAAATTCATCTTAATTAACAAATCACATAAAAATTAATAAAATATTCACTAGATCCCACTGTTTTTTTATTCAGTAGACGGTTCAAAAGCAATTCGATAAATGCCATACTGCGCGTTTGCTTGTTTAGCCCGCTATCGGAAGAATACATGGATAAAATAGAAGTTCGTGGTGCCAGAACGCACAACCTTAAGAATATTAATCTTGAACTACCAAGAGACAAACTTATTGTCATTACAGGGTTGTCTGGCTCTGGAAAATCTTCATTAGCTTTCGATACACTTTATGCCGAAGGGCAACGTCGCTACGTTGAATCACTTTCTGCTTATGCTCGTCAATTTTTATCATTGATGGAAAAGCCCGATGTTGACCACATTGAAGGCTTGTCACCAGCCATTTCAATTGAGCAAAAATCAACCTCGCATAACCCGCGATCAACCGTCGGGACAATCACTGAAATATATGATTATTTACGTTTATTGTTTGCACGAGTCGGTGAACCTAGGTGTCCAACACATGATGTTGCCTTAGCTGCGCAAACTGTCAGCCAAATGGTTGACCAAGTTATGGCCATGCCGGAAGGTGCTAAACTCATGTTACTGGCCCCTGTCGTGCAAGAACGAAAAGGTGAGCATGTAAAGACCCTTGAAAACCTTGCTGCTCAAGGATTTATTCGTGCGCGTATAGATGGTGAAGTGTGTGATTTAAGCGATCCACCCGCATTAGACCTACATAAAAAACACACGATTGAAGTGGTAGTCGATCGTTTTAAAGTACGAGAAGACTTAAAACTGCGATTGGCAGAATCCTTCGAAACTTCGTTAGAGCTAGCTAATGGTGTAGCTAAAATAGCGTGGATGGATGAACCAGAAAAAGACGAAATTGTATTTTCTGCCAATTTCTCTTGTCCGCACTGTGGTTACAGCATGGCTGAAGTCGAACCGCGCATGTTCTCTTTTAATAACCCAACCGGTGCTTGTAAAACATGTGATGGCTTAGGTGTTCAACAGTTTTTTGACCCAGAGCGTATTGTCGTTAACCCTGAAGTTAGCCTAGCAAATGGGGCAATAAAAGGCTGGGATAAACGCAGTTTTTATTATTTTTCTATGTTGAAAACGGTTGCTGAGCATTATGACTTTGATATTAATCAGCCTTGGCAAGAGATCTCCGACGAACATCAACAAATCGTTTTACATGGTAGCGGCCGAACTAAACTCGAATTCAAATACATGAACGACAGAGGCGATGTGATTAATCGTACTCACACGTTTGAAGGGGTGATCCCGAATATGGATCGCCGCTATAAAGAAACAGAATCCAATGCTGTTCGAGAAGAACTAACTAAGTTACTCAATACCGCTAAATGTGGTTCATGTAGTGGCTCGCGATTAAGAGAAGAAGCGCGTAACGTATTTATTGATAACACCAATTTACCGCACATTGCAGACTTATCGATTCAAGATGCGTTACGTTTTTTCCAAGGGCTAGCTTTAACTGGTCAGCGAGCGCAAATCGCAGAAAAAATCTTAAAAGAAATTAATGACAGATTAGGTTTCTTAGTCAACGTGGGTTTAGATTATTTAAACCTTTCGCGTAGTGCAGACACCTTATCTGGTGGTGAGGCGCAGCGTATTCGCCTTGCAAGTCAAATTGGTGCAGGGCTTGTTGGTGTTATGTATGTGCTAGATGAGCCTTCTATTGGTTTACACCAACGTGATAACGAAAGACTATTGGCTACGCTTAATCATCTTCGTGATTTAGGTAATACCGTTATCGTGGTAGAGCATGATGAAGATGCAATTCGTTGTGCTGATTATGTGGTGGATATTGGCCCTGGTGCAGGTGTGCACGGCGGCGAAGTCGTTGCGTGTGGTAATGTCGAAGAAATTAAAGCGTCACCTAAATCATTAACCGGTAAGTATTTATCTGGCGAAAAGAAAATAGCCGTGCCCGCTAAACGCCACGAACCAAGTGAGCGCTGGTTAACGCTAGAAGGCGCAACTGGAAATAACCTTAAAGATGTAGATTTAGCAATACCGGTTGGTTTAATGACCTGTATTACTGGTGTGTCGGGTTCAGGTAAATCGACTCTGATTAATGATACTTTATATTCAATTGCTCAACGTGAGTTAAACCGTGCACAATCCAATGATCCAGCGCCTTATCGAAAGATAACGGGTTTGGATATGATGGACAAAGTTGTTGATATTGATCAAAGTCCAATTGGCCGAACACCACGCTCAAACCCAGCAACTTATACCGGCATATTTACGCCAATTCGTGAATTATTTGCTGGCACGCAAGAAGCACGTTCACGCGGTTATAAACCGGGGCGATTCAGCTTTAACGTGAAAGGTGGTCGCTGTGAAGCGTGTCAGGGTGATGGTGTTATAAAAGTCGAAATGCACTTTTTACCTGATGTTTATGTTCCTTGTGATGTATGTAAGGGCAAACGCTACAACCGTGAAACCTTGGAAATTAAATATAAAGGTAAGAATATTCATGAAGTATTAGATTTAACCGTAGAAGACGCTCGTGAATATTTTGATGCCGTGCCCGCCATAGCAAGAAAATTACAAACCTTAATGGACGTAGGATTATCCTATATCCGCTTAGGTCAATCCGCGACAACCTTATCTGGTGGTGAAGCACAACGGGTTAAGCTGGCGCGAGAATTATCTAAACGCGACACCGGTGACACCTTATATATTCTTGATGAACCAACCACAGGTCTACATTTTGCGGATATAGAACTACTATTAACCGTATTACACCGATTACGTGATCACGGTAATACCATAGTGATCATTGAACACAATTTAGATGTTGTAAAAACTGCGGATTGGATAGTTGATCTTGGCCCTGAAGGGGGCAGTGGTGGCGGACAAATATTGTTTAGTGGCACACCAGAAGCATTATGCGAAACCGATTGTGGTTCTCATACAGCGAGATTTTTAAAGCCATTGTTAGAACAATAATACGCTAATATTAATAGTTAAAAAGTTTAATAAAGCCCAATACTCATTTTTTAGTGTTGGGCTTTTTTGTTTGGGTCGTACTATTCGCGTCTTTCATTCGGTGTGTAAATTACATTAAAGAAAGAGGCTTTTAAAAACGCTAGAAACAAAAAAAGCGAGGCAAACTAGCCTCGCTTTTTAATTCTAAACTCGTTAGCGTACTACAATAAGTACGCTAAACGTTGCGTGCGTATTAAAGCGCTTCGATTGCTGCGTTTAATGTTGCACTTGGACGCATTGCTTTACCCGCTAATTCAGCATTTGGCTGGAAGTAGCCACCTACATCTTGAGCTGGACCTTGTGCTCCATTTAATTCACCAACAATCTTGTCTTCGTTAGCTGTTAAGCTTTCAGCTAAAGGAGCAAACTTAGCTTGTAACTCAGCATCAGCAGTTTGTGCTGCTAATTCTTGAGCCCAGTAAAGTGCTAAGTAGAAGTGTGAACCACGGTTATCAATAGAACCAAGCTTACGTGCAGGAGACTTATCGTTTAATAAGAATTTACCCGTTGCTGCGTCTAATGTGTCAGCTAAAACTTGCGCTTTAGGGTTGCTAGCGAAGTTTGATAAGTGCTCTAAAGAAGCCGCTAATGCTAAGAACTCACCTAGAGAATCCCAACGTAAGTAGTTTTCTTTTTCGAACTGTTGAACGTGTTTAGGCGCAGAACCACCAGCACCTGTTTCGAATAAACCACCACCGTTCATTAATGGAACGATTGAAAGCATCTTAGCTGAAGTACCTAATTCTAAAATTGGGAATAAATCAGTTAAGTAGTCACGTAATACGTTACCCGTTGCAGAGATAGTGTCTAAGCCTTCTTTACAACGCTTCAATGTGACTTTAGTTGCTTCAACAGGCGATAAGATTTGTATATCTAAACCTGAAGTGTCGTGATCAGGTAAGTATTTTTCAACTTTCGCAATCATTTGTGCATCGTGTGCACGGTTCTTATCTAACCAGAAGATAACTGGTGTGTTAGATAAACGTGAACGAGTCACTGCTAATTTAACCCAATCTTGAATAGGAGCGTCTTTAGCTTGAGACATACGGAAGATGTCGCCAGCTTCAACAGCTTGTTCCATTAAAACTTCGCCGCTGTCAGAAACAACTTTGATTGAACCAGTGCCAGAAGCTTGGAAAGTTTTATCGTGTGAACCGTACTCTTCCGCTTTTTGTGCCATTAAACCAACGTTAGGAACAGTACCCATAGTTGTTACATCGAATGCGCCGTTTTCGATACAGAACTTGATAGTTTCGTCGTAAACACCAGCGTAACAACGATCTGGAATGACAGCTTTAGCGTCTTGCTCTTTACCTTCAGCATTCCACATTTTACCGCCACCACGGATCATCGCAGGCATTGAAGCATCGATGATTACGTCAGAAGGTACGTGTAAGTTAGTGATGCCTTTGTCTGAATCAACCATAGCTAATGCCGGCGCTTCAGCGTATAACGCTTCAATGTCAGCTTTGATTTCAGCTTGCTTAGCTTCGTCTAATTGACCTAATTTAGCATATAAGTCACCGATACCGTTGTTTACGTCAACTGCTAAACGCGCTAATACTTCAGCGTGTTTTTCGAAAACGTCTTTGTAGAATACAGATACACATTGACCGAAGATGATAGGATCTGAAACCTTCATCATGGTTGCTTTCATGTGTAAAGAGAATAAAACGTCTTTTTCTTTAGCATCAACGATTTGCTCAGCTAAGAAAGCTTGTAACGCTTTAGCACTCATGACTGATGAGTCGATAACTTCGCCAGCTAATAAAGGTGCAAAACCTTTTAATTCAGTAACTGAACCGTCTTCTGCTTGGAATTCGATTTTGAACTGGCTGTCAGCTTCAACAGTAACAGATTTTTCAGAACCGTAGAAATCACCACCTGTCATTGAAGCAACATGTGCTTTAGAATCAGACTTCCACTCACCCATGCGATGTGGGTTTGCTTGAGCGTATTGCTTAACAGCGCCTGGCGCACGACGGTCAGAGTTACCTTCACGTAAAACAGGGTTTACTGCAGAACCTAAAACTTTTGCGTAAGCCGCTTTGATGGCTTTTTCTTCGTCATTTTTTGGCTCTTCAGGAAAATCAGGTAATGCAAAACCTTTACCTTGTAATTCTTTAATAGCTGCAATTAACTGAGGGATAGAAGCTGAAATATTCGGTAATTTAATGATGTTAGCTTCTGGTGTTTTAGCTAAATCACCTAATTCAGCTAGTGCGTCAGCTGTTTTTTGATCTTCAGGTAAGTAGTCTGAAAGATTAGCAAGAATACGACCAGCGAGTGAAATATCACGAGTTTCTACTTCAACACCAGCTTGACCAGCGTAAGCTTGGATAATAGGTAATAATGAGTGTGTCGCCAACGCTGGCGCTTCGTCTGTGATCGTATAGATAATTTTAGACATGTTTTTCCCTTGTTATATAAGGCTAACTAATTAAGTTTTAAGCAATCATTGCTCGCATCTTAACGTTTTGCCCAAGTTTAAAGTGTAAAATACGAAAACCATATCGCTCTTGGTTTTTAACAAGCCATGATGCTTGCTGATAAAAAGCTCATTTGGTTTTAGTATTAATTAATAAAACCTCAACCCCATAGTACTAAGTACAAAATTACCGAGTCATATTAGGCGCTGCAGTATATCAGCTAAGCGAGCCAATATTATAGTCGAATTATGGCTATCTTCTTAATGTTCGGCGCTTTTTACCTTATACTGACCATAACTTTGAAAAATACCCGTAGGCAATATCATGCATACTGGTTATGCCAATTTTCATTTTACCAACGTACTTTATTGAGTTGTAAATCACAGTGCCAAAAACAAATTTTTCAACTTTAAAAAACAAACCTAATCGCTTTAAAAAAAGAGTCGGCGCGAAACCAAGTAATACAAAAAGTCAGTTTAAGCGTGACTCCGAACCAGAAAAAATCCTAATATTTAACAAACCCTTTGATGTACTCACTCAGTTTACCGATGATGAAAATCGAAAAACGTTAAAGGATTACATCGATATTCCGCATGTTTATGCGGCAGGTCGATTAGATAAAGATTCTGAAGGGCTTTTGGTCTTGACCAATAATGGTAAATTACAACATCAATTAGCGAACCCCCAAAATAATAAACAAAAGACTTACTGGGTACAGGTTGAAGGGGATGTTGATGATGCAGCAATTAGTGACTTACAACGAGGCGTGTTACTAAAAGACGGCCCGACGAAACCAGCCAAAGTTAAAAAAATGGCTGAACCTAAAGTATGGCAGCGGGTGCCGCCGATCAGAGAGCGTAAAAATATTCCTACGACTTGGTTAGAGTTAACCATTACTGAGGGGCGTAATCGCCAGGTTAGAAGAATGACGGCGCATGTCGGATATCCCACATTGCGCCTTATTCGTTACTCAGTAGGGGACTACAAATTAGGTAATTTGCAGCCCGGTCAATACCAAGTTATAGACAAAGCGATCGGGTTTTAGGGGCAGGTTTCTAGTTCCAGACGAAACCTAAGTACTTACATCCATGTAAGCAAAGCCGTCAAAGCTACCGCGTCCTGCTCACGCCCCTTACCTGCATCCATGCAGGCAAGCTTCGAATCCCTATGAGCATATGCTCTATTATGTGATTGGGGTCGCCTAAATGGATTTAGGTGTTAGAACGACGCAGGAGCCAAAGTCGAGAGTAAGCGCTGACAATGAACCATAAGACCCGAGCGAGAAGACTATATTACTGGCTAACTTGTGTTATAGGAGAGCAG
Organism: Saccharobesus litoralis; assembly: GCF_003063625.1. NCBI lineage: Bacteria > Pseudomonadati > Pseudomonadota > Gammaproteobacteria > Alteromonadales > Alteromonadaceae > Saccharobesus > Saccharobesus litoralis. Next base: position 266,408 of record NZ_CP026604.1, read on the forward strand.
TCAACATCGATTAACTCATTTCCAAAAGCACTAGCTTTGCTAAAGCCAAGTTGAATAGCAGTACTTAAATCAACAGTGTTGATTTGATGAGCATTTAGCTCGCCCGTACTGGCACCACAAACAGCAGGTACGGCCAATCCGCCCATACATTTAGAGCCAATAACTGATACATTGGCATCTGTCAGCTTTTGAGCAGAATCGGCTAGTGACGTGCCGCCGCCTTGGCATTGTAAAATACCGCGAGATTCAACAACATATTGTTGAGCTGGCATAACAGCCTGTTCAACTGTTGCACTTTCGGGTGATTGCCAAAGTGCTGACCAAACAGTATGTCCATGCACATAGAACAATTGATCGTTATGAATAACGCCTCGGCCATTTGAGCCATACGTGCGCCAGCGTTTATCATCACTGCGTTGTTCCGCTTTAATTGCGCCGTTGTAAGCCAAAGGTTGAGTGGTATTAGTTAAATCAATATTGAATGTCTCTAAGCCTGAATATTGCCAAGTACCCCATTGACGATCAGCCGTTTTTTGCGAAATACTGCTTGGTATAGCCAATCTGAATGTGGAATCACTGGTTTTTAACATAGAAATAGCTTTATGTTCATATAACGCTTCGCTGCGACTACCGCTATCGCCTAACACTAAGCTTTGAACTTCTATAGGGTTATTAATATCACTGATATTAAAAATACCAAATTTTATACCGCCTTCACCTTGAGTAACTGAATGACTCGGTGTTTGAGAATCACTGCTCTCATCGGCTAAGCTACTATTTATTATTTCACCAAACCTACCTGTTGCATCCTCACCTATGCCTAGAATATGGTTATCGTCTAAAGGATGAAGATAAGTAGAGAAGCCTGGGATTTCTAATTCGCCAGTGATTTTCGGGTCGTTAGGTTGGCTAAGGTCAATCACATATAGTGGATCAATGCGTTCAAACGTAACCACATACGCTTTGTCGCCAATAAATCTAACGGCATAAATATCTTCGTTATCTTTACCGATTTTTTTCGGATAGGTGTCATTAGGTAATTGAGCTATGGGTTCTAACGAGCTTTGTTGCTCGTTAGTTTGTAAAACAAAGAGTTGATGATCAAAGTTATCATTAGGATCGCCAGTACGTTTAGTTGTAATGACCCTGAATAGATCATCTTTTTCATTCATTTTAAATGATACTCCACGCCAACCAAGATAACCGGGGACACTGCCGGAAGCAGTATATTCAACACCTGTATCTGTCACATCTAACTTATGAATAGCTAAAGAGGATTCTCCTTCATTGTATACTTGGCTGGTCAAGTAAATAGCGTTTTGCGACATATAAAAGCCATCTGTGTAAGTATTTAAACAGCTCGTCGAATAGTTGGTTAAATCATCCACATCAAAAACAGTGACAGATAAAACATTGCCATATGAACTATGTTCGTCACTGTTGTCTGGCAAATAACATGTCGCCATATCACCCAATGCAACGGGCTCTGCATCATTAATTGTAATAGTTGGAAAAAGCTGTTGGCTTGACAATGCATTGACTAAATCAACATTCTTTTTGTAGTCTTCTTTAGTTTGCGGCGCATAATCTAATTCGGCTGGGTAAGCAGGGGAAAATTGACTAACAACATAAAGCTTATTGCCGATACGTCGACTGCGAACTAAATAACCTGAAATACTCACGTTATGTAACTTAGCGGGCTGACTGGCATCGGCCACATCAAAGCTAACAATATCAACTGAGCCATTTTGCCAAATACCAGGATAACGCCAGTCGTCATAGGTCCAGCCCCAAGTATTTTTAGTTGCAAAAGCGGTGAGCTTATCGTTACTTAAATAGATATTTTGGTAGGAATGATGATCGCTTGGCGAATCAATCCGGGTGACTTCTTGCATAACATCGAATTCATCTTTTTGCATAACACGAATAAATGATTCGAAATCCTGTGGATACCAAACATCTGGGGCAATAGGACTGGAAGCAGCTGTAACCTGAGCAACGCGAGGTTCAATCAATAAATCGTCACTGGTGTGGTTAACACTTATGAAAAGACTTTCACCGTCGTACTTTACAAAGTCGGCTTCATCTACGCCTTGTTCAATTAAATTGGTCGAACTAAACCCAGCATCATCGTTTAAAGAATCAACCGCATTTTCTACATTACCATCAGCACTAGCAGGCGCGGATGTCGTATCAAAAGTCGTTCGAGTTTTAGTATTAAAAATGTAATTATGATTCGAGTTAACTAATAAGCTATTTTTAATGCGCGTTAAGGTTTCGTCGGCATTTTGCGCCTTTCTTAATTTGGCTAATGTTGGGGTTTGCTCAGACAATTGAATAACTTCAAACGTTGACGGACCCGTTCCTCCATTGTTGTCGTCACTGTCTGATGAAGAACTACCGCCACAATTTACTAAAGTAACCGCTAATGCAGTTGTCATGATAGCCAAAGCTATTTTATTATACTTATAAGATTTCATCGTGCTTTCCTTGAGTCTATGTTCAAAAGTTATAGCTAAATTTAGTTCACCTTGGCTTGTGTTTCTGTTTCAATTATCAATGAAAATGTAACTAAATGTAATTATAGGATGTGGACATTAGGTTTTGTCTTTTTCAGGTGTTACATTTTTATCAGTTGTTATTGTTTGTAAAATTATTTTAATGTCGTTTAATTATTTATCATGGTTCACAATTCGAGCTGCACTGTTTAGTGTTTCGCTATTATTGATTACTTTCACCAACAATGTGAATGCGAATGAGCCTGTCTGCGATGTTAATGATGTATTAGATGAAACCTGTACTGAAATAGGTGATTTAAACTTTAGTATTGCACTTGGTTATGGTGTAAAACAAAACCCTTACTTTTATCGTGATGATATCCCACTTATCGCGTTGGTCGATGTTAATATTTACTGGCAACGTTGGTTTCTGGATGGCGATACCTTAGGTTACACTTGGCACGATTCCGAAAACCATACATTAAACATTATTGGCCGTTTTAACGAAGATTCAGCCTATTTACATGATTGGCATATAAGCAACTTTACTTCGCCTCAGGTTTCGTCGGGTAATTCGACGCCGCTTAATAATGATCGATTTAGTGACGTTATCAATGTTGAATCTGGCCAAGATAAATCTATCGAAATTTCACCACCCAATTTTGATGTTTCAGTGCCTAATACACCCGATAGCGGATCACCAACAGAGCCAACTACTCCGGCCCCGCAAGTGCCAGTAGCAGACAGCCCACAACAGCCAGAAAATAGCCACTCGTTTGTCGACGTAAAACGTAAAGCGTCTTATCATTTTGGTTTTGAATACCGCTACCATGTAGGCAATGGCTCGTTACGCAGTCAAGTCGTTTATGATATTAGCCAAATTCACAAAGGATTTGGCGTACTCGTTGAATGGCAAAATACCAATACATTTGGTGATTGGTTATTTATTAGTAAGCTGGGTGCACAATACAAAAGTGGTAAATGGTTAGACTATTATTATGGTGTAGATGCAACTGAAACAAATTTACAAAATTGGTTGTACAAGGCGAGTGCTGGTGTTAATGCCCATGCAGAATTGACTGCTGTATATAAATTGAAAGAAAACTGGTCATTGCTAAACAGCCTTCGTGTACAAAAGTTGAGCTCGCAAGTCAGTGATAGTCCTTTAGTCGACAAGTCATCTTTAGTTCGTTGGTTCACAGGAGTGGCGTACCATTTTTAATTGGCAAAAAATGTCACGCAGTGGCTTTATCGTTTTTTTGTTTATGTTAGTGATAAAAAATGCCAGTGCAGCTAACCTATCTCTTAAACCTAGAGCCTGTAGTGTAGATAAACACGGTCAGTGTAATTTGGATATTGTCGTTGTATATCAAGTTAAACAACCGGCGTGTCTTTTTGTTAACGATACACAACTCACTTGCACAAATAATACTGAATTAAATCAATACACTTATTCCTATAATAGTGACCAGCCACTTGTTTTTAGTTTGGTTAACCAACAATCTCAGCCTATTGTCGAAGTTGAATTTTTACGATTACAACTTTCAAAATTTCGCCGCAGGCAACGTAACCCTTGGAGCTTATTTTGATAAATTCCACCAAACACATCATTCTTGTTGAAGATGATATTAAATTATCTCGCTTAATTTCCGATTATTTGGAAAGTAACGGTTTTACCGTTGAAGTGATCAACAATGGCGCAAAAGCCATGGTGCAATTAGTTCAAGCTAAAGCGGACCTCATTATTTTAGATGTCATGTTGCCCGGTACCGATGGTTTTGAAGTTTGTAAAAAAATTAGACCGCATTATCACGGACCTATTTTATTTTTAACAGCTAAATCTAGTGACTTTGATCAAGTGCTAGGTTTGGAGATTGGCGCTGATGATTTTATCGCAAAGCCGGTTGAACCTAGGGTATTACTGGCTAGAATTAATGCCATATTAAGGCGCTTTGCACCGCATGAAACGACAGACAACGAGCTAAATAATTTACATTTTGGTCAATTGCATATCAACCAAAGTGCTCGTACGTTAACTTTATCAAGCCAAGAGATAACACTGACTAGCCACGAGTTTGACATGTTATTAGTATTGGCCAGCAATGCTGGAGAAATATTAAGTCGCGAGTATTTAACTCAAGTATTAAAAGGGCGCGATTATAATGGTTTAGACAGATCAATTGATGTACGGGTATCTAAGCTTCGTAAAAAACTCGGTGATAACCCAGACAACCCCAGTCGTATTAAAACCATTTGGGGAAAAGGCTATATTTTTGTCCCAGATGCTTGGGGTAACTAAGGATAATGCGTAAACTGTTTGCCAGCTTATTTGTTTTACTACTGGCTACTTTTGTTTCCTTGGGTTTATTACTCGATTGGATATGGGAAAAATCTAATACCGCTCAGCCTATTAGTCAGCGTCATGTAGCAAGCATCGCGTTACTGATTGACAATGCTCAGCAATCAACACCTGTATTGTTAAATGAACTTGCACTGGTCAATGATGTTGAAATGTCGCTTACTGCCATTGAAGAGGCTGGACTCGATAAAGCCAGCATAGATTTAATTCAGCAACAGCCCACTGTGTTTTATGATCAAAAGGGCAATGAGCACATTTATACCTGGTTAGCCAAACGCCAAGCTTTGTTGGTAATTAAGCTGCCTAAAAGTCCTAATTTTATCTATAAAATTATTTTAGCTATTTTTTTCTATGTTGTTGTAGCTGCGGTAGTTTGGTTTTGGCTTAGGCCTTTATGGCGTGACTTATCCAAATTAGCTCAAGCATCTAACGCAATTGGCCAAGGACAATTCGACTACCCACTCAAAATATCAAGCCATTCAAGTATCATTGAGATAGCCAATACCTTTAAAAATATGCAGTCTCGCATTCGTTCTCTTATATCATCCCATAAAGAGTTAACCTCAGCAGTCTCGCATGAAATTAAAACACCGGTTGCGCGAGCAAAATTTGCTAATGAAATGATGATAACAAAAGTTAATAATGAGGATTATCAAGCGGCACAAGAGTATGCTGAATCTATTTCAGAAGATTTAGATGAAATCGATCAGCTAGTTTGCGAAATGCTTAACTACGCCAAATTTGAACACGCTGATCCCAAGTTACACCTTAGTCCTGTTAACATTGCTGATTTAGTACAAAGTAAAATAAATCAAACACAGAGCCAATACCCGCAAATTGAGTTTAAAGTGGATATGGCTCAACCACTCACTTTGCAATGTGATGGACACTTTGTAGATCGAGCCTTACAAAACTTAATAATTAATGCGGCCAAATATTGTCAAAGTAAGATCCAAGTCAGTGTTTATGTTCAGCAAAAAGGGCCATCAAACGCTTTTTTAGTTATTCAAGTAGAAGATGACGGGGCTGGTATTGCAGATGAAGATCGAGATAAGGTTTTTTTACCTTTCAGCCGTTTAGATCAAAGTCGCGCTAGAGTCTCTGGTGGATTCGGTTTAGGGCTTGCCATTGTTTGTCGAATTATGCAGTGGCACAAAGGTATTGCGATTGCTGAAAAAAGTAAAATGTTGGGTGGCGCCCGATTTGAATTGCATTTCCCCTTAGCAACTAAGACAATAAGTTCAACTTAACCTTGATATTTGTGAGCTATGTTTAAACCCAATACGACTGTTGCCTGGGTAATAAAATGCCAAGATAAATTTTTACTGGTTGAAGAAATCGACGATGGGGTAAATGTATTAAATCAACCAGCGGGTCATTTAGAAGAAGATGAAACCTTGTTAGAGGCAGCAAAGCGAGAATTATATGAAGAAACAGGCTTACAGTTAGAGCCCGACTTCCTCGTAGGTATATACCAAAGCAGCGTACCGCATAAAAACATTCAGTATCTACGATTTTGTTACGGATTAGAATTAAAAGGCGAGCTGCTAAAAACAGCACCACAAGATAGCGATATAATCCAAGCTCTGTGGTTAACTGAAGCTGAAATAAAACAAAAGTTCAAACAACATCGCAGCCACCTTGTGCAAACTTGTATAAATGATTTTATAGCAGGTAAGCGACTACCATTAGAATATATAATAAGTGATCGGTAAAACAGCGGTATTAATTTGACAGCAATAGAGTTAATTACTTCTTCCTAACTCGTTTATCGAACAACCTTTTATAGTCTTCTCGCTCAGGTCTTATGGTTCATTGTCAGCGCTTACTCTCGACTTTGGCTCCTGCGTCGTCTTACTACCTAAATCCCTTTAGGCAGCCCCAATCACATAATAGAGCATATGCTCATGGGGTCTCGAAGCTTGCCTGCATGGATGCAGGTAAGGGGCGATAGCAGGACGCGGTAGCTTTGACGGCTTTGCTTACATGGAAGTAAGTACTTAGGTTTCGTCTGGAACCAGAAACCTGCCCCCTAAAACCTGATCGCTTTGACTATATCAATCAGCTAGGAATTTAGATATTTGGGCAACTAAGCCTTTTGCATCTAATTGATAGATTTGATAAATCTCTTGCTGAGTACCGTGTTTAACAAATTCATCCGGTAAGCCTATATTAAGTAAAGAAGTTGCAAGTTTGTTTTTCATCACAAATTCGTTTACTGCGCTACCGGCACCGCCTGCTATAACATTGTCTTCAATGGTCACTAGTGTATCGTATTGCTTAGCTACCTTTGTAATTAAGGCGTGATCTAACGGTTTAACAAAGCGCATATCAAATACTGCTGCGCCGAGTTCATTAGCAGCGTCTAATACGTTTTGCTTTAATGTACCAAAATTTAACAATGCTATTTTGTTATTATCGTTACCCTTAAGCAATTCGATACCTTTACCAATTGGCAGAGCAACCATTTCTTGTTGAATATCTGCGCCACATCCCGTACCTCGCGGGTAACGCACGACACTGGGTTTATCGAGTTTATGGCCTGTGTATAGCATTTGGCGACATTCATTTTCATCAGACGGGGTCATAATAACGATATTCGGTACACAGCGTAGGTAGCTTATATCGTACAAGCCTTGATGAGTTGCGCCGTCCGCACCAACAACACCTGCGCGGTCAACGGCGAACATAACAGGTAAATTTTGCAGAGCGACATCGTGGATAAGCTGATCATATCCACGTTGTAAAAAAGAAGAATAAATTGCGACTACTGGATTTAACCCTTGGGTTGCCATACCTCCGGCAAGGGTAACGGCATGTTGCTCAGCAATCGCCACATCGAAATATTGCTTAGGAAACTCTTTTGAAAAACGCACCATGCCAGAGCCTTCTCGCATGGCTGGTGTAATAGCCATTAGCTTAGGATCTTGCTCAGCCATGTCACACAACCAATCACCAAATATTTTTGAAAAGGTCGGTAAACTGCTGGCTTTTTTCGGTAGACTGCTTTCTTGCGGGTTAAATTTAGGAACCGCATGATAACCAATAGGATCAGCTTCTGCAGGTTTATAGCCTTTACCTTTGGTTGTCACTATATGTAACAGTTGCGGACCTTTAAGCTGTTTAATACGTTTTAACGTATCCACTAGACTGCGGACATCATGCCCATCAATAGGACCAATATAGTTAAATCCTAGTTCTTCAAAGATAGTTCCCGGAACTACCATGCCTTTTAGGTGCTCCTCGGCCTTACTTGCTAGCTCCTTAATAGGCGGTAAGCCACTCAGTAACTTTTTACCACCTTCACGCAAAGTGGTGTACATAGAACCTGACAAAATACGAGCAAAATGACTATTAAGTGCGCCAACATTCTCAGAGATAGACATATCGTTATCGTTAAGTATAACAAGCATATCAGCGTCTATATCGCCAGCGTGATTCATGGCCTCAAAAGCCATACCAGCAGTCATCGCACCGTCACCAATAACAGAAACAACTTTGCGGTTTTTACCTTCTTTTTGTGCAGCGATAGCCATTCCTACAGCAGCACTAATTGAGGTTGAAGAGTGACCAACACTGAATGTGTCATATTCACTTTCTTCACGCCAAGGAAAAGGGTGTAATCCATCTAATTGGCGGATCGTTTCTATTTTATCTCGGCGACCCGTAATAATTTTATGTGGATAAGCTTGATGCCCCACATCCCAAATCAACTGATCAAAAGGCGTGTTATAGACATAATGCAATGCAATTGTTAATTCAACTGTACCTAAACCTGAAGCAAAATGGCCACTACTATTACTGACGGCCGCTAATAAATATTGGCGTAATTCATCTGATGCCGCTTTTAATTCAGACAAGGGTAGGCTACGCAAATCATCAGGCGTGTCTATCAAGCGTAATGTGGGATAAAGGCTAATGTCTGTACTCATCGACGTCTAATTTTAATGGTTACGGTTAACAATATAGGCAGCGAATTCTTTTAACAAGGCGGTGCAATAGGGCAAGCTATCTAAAGCCGCAATTGCGGCATCATATAAATCATCAGCTTTTTGCTGAGCCTGTTCTAATCCTAACAATGATGGATAGGTACTTTTAAGTAATTTTGCGTCTGACCCTTGGGGTTTACCTAGCTGTTCAGTGGTTGAGGTAATATCTAAAATATCGTCTCTTACCTGAAAAGCTAATCCGATATTTTTAGCAAAGTTTGCAATGGCTTGCTGATGCTGTGCGGGTAAATCCGGCTTAGCAACACAAGCTAATTGTACTGCACAACTGAGCAATGCGCCCGTTTTTAACCGGTGAATATTTTCTAGTTCAGATAACGAAACTTGTTCATCTTCAGCAAGTAAGTCTAAGCTTTGACCGCCGCACATACCTTTGTAACCGGCGGAATCGGAGAGTAACTCTACCCAACGGACTTTAATGTCAGCACTAACACTTGCTTGCATTAAATATGCAAAAGCCAAAGGTTGTAATGCATCACCGGCAAGAATAGCGTGCGCTTCGTCAAATTGAATGTGACAAGTCGGTTTACCGCGTCTGAGCTCATCGTTGTCCATCGCCGGCAAATCATCATGAACTAAGGAATAACTGTGGATCATTTCTAACGATGCGGCCGCGGGTGCAACTAACTGTTTATCTAGGCCTATCATTTCTGCAACCGCGAAAACTAAAAACGGCCGAACACGTTTACCACCATTTAACAAGCTGTAGCTGATGGCTTGATGTAAACGTGGCGCAATTTCACTACCTATTTGACTTAGTGATTTAATTAACTGATCTTCAACTAACTGTTGTGATTCTTGAACTGACGCTTGTAAACCCACTGAACTATTTCTCTTCTGGCTCAAAAGACTCAAGTGGTGAATCAACGCTATTTTGCGTCATAATTTGGACTTTTTGCTCTGCTTGAGCCAATTTTAACTGACTGGCTTTAACTAAACTCACACCACGTTCAAATTGTTTTAAAGAATCTTCAAGCGGTAATTCGCCTTGTTCTAGGTCTGCCACTAGGCTCTCTAGTTCTTCAAGACTGGCTTCTAAGCTCATGTTTTCTGGTTTCTTCGCGGCCATGATAAATAAGGGTCAATTTAGGTGCGCAAACACTACATCAGCACCTTACTAGTTGCAACTTTATTACAGTATTTAAACACCATAATTTATGGTTTTATTAGATAAAAAATAGTCCCTTATCAATTAGTATAAAAAACGACATTTTTTGCTGCAATTGTATGCAAATTAAAGCTAGCGCAACGCCTGCCGATATATTGCTTGGTAACGTACTGTTTTCTATAATAATTAAACATTGAATTAACTAAATTATGTTTCGCGTTATTGTCGACTAATAATCAGATGCGCATTATAGTTATAGTCAAAGCGATCAGGTTTTAGGGGAAGCCGTCAAGCTTCGAATCCCCATGAGCATATGCTCTATTATGTGATTGGGGTTGCCTAAAAGGATTTAGGTAGTAGGACGACGCAGGAGCCAAAGTCGAGAGTAAGCGCTGACAATGAACCATAAAGCCTGAGCGAGAAGACTATATAAAAAATAAAAATCATCATTTGAACGACCCCTCTAGGAGAACAATGTGGATATAGCAACGCTGGTTGGCTTGTTAGGATCAATTGGTTTCGTGTTAGCGGCCATGTTTCTTGCCGGTGACATTGGCATGTTCGTTGACGTGCAATCAGTTTTAATTGTGTTTGTTGGTTCTATATTTGTTGTTATGTCTAACTACACCATGGGGCAATTTGTCGGCATAGGTAAAGTGATGGGCAAGGCGTTTATGTTTAAAATTGAAACGCCTGACGAATTAATTTTAAAATCTGTTGAAATGGCTGATGCCGCTCGTAAAGGCGGTTTTTTAGCATTGGAAGAAGCCGAAATTGAAAACGCCTTTATGCAAAAAGGGGTTGATATGTTGGTCGATGGTCACGACGGCGAAGTCGTTAAAGCAACTATGCAAAAAGACATCGCCTTAACGACAGAGCGGCACGAAGCAGGCGTTGGCTTGTTGAAAGCACTAGGTGACGTTGCGCCAGCCATGGGTATGATAGGTACATTGATTGGTTTGGTTGCCATGCTTTCAAACATGGATGACCCAAAAGCAATCGGTCCTGCTATGGCGGTTGCATTGTTAACCACACTTTATGGTGCTTTCCTAGCTAACGTAATAGCGTTACCCTTAGCCGGCAAATTACAGATCCGCACTGAAGAAGAAAAACTCAATCAACGTTTAATTTTGGATGCCATATTAGGTATTCAAGACGGTCAGAACCCGCGTGTAATTGAGGGAATTTTGAAAAACTACATTGCCGAATCGAAACGCGGCGAGCCTGCAGAAGAATAGGGGCGTTTTATGTCAGATGAAGAATGCCCCAAATGTCCCCCCGAAGGCCTACCCGCTTGGATGGGAACATTTGCAGACTTAATGTCGTTATTAATGTGCTTTTTTGTACTTCTGCTCGCGTTCTCAGAAATGGACGTATTAAAATTTAAACAAATTGCAGGTTCGATGAAGTTTGCATTTGGTGTGCAAAATAAGCTTGAGGTAAAAGACATTCCGAAAGGTACCTCGGTTATTGCTCAGGAATTTAGACCCGGCAGACCCGATCCAACGCCAATAGAAACGATACAACAGCAAACAATTGAAATGACTCAACAAATGCTTGAGTTTCAAGCCGGTGATGAAGATTCAGCGGGCGGAAGGCAAAAGCAACGAGGCAACCAGCGTGGCGGTTCATCGCAAGAAACCGCAAGTCAGCAAGCTAGTCAGTCTGAGGCGCAAGCATCGCAAGAACAAACTAGTGAATTGGTTAAAAAGATAGCGATGCAGTTGGAAGATCAAATTGTTGATGGCGCTATCGAGTTAGAAAGCCTTGGCCAACAAATTATTATTCGCGTTAAAGAGAATGGCGCCTTTCCAGCAGGTTCTGCTTTTTTACAACCGCAATTTAAACCTATAGTGCAAAAAATTGCTCGCTTACTCAATGACGTACCTGGTGAAATTACGGTTTCTGGTCATACAGACAACCAAAATGTCGAAACTGAGCTGTACACGTCTAATTGGGATTTATCGGCTAAACGAGCGGTCGCAGTTGCACATGAAATGGTACGCACCCCGAGCTTTGAACAAAATCGCTTAGTCGTTATAGGCCATGCTGATACTCGCCCGTTGGTTCCGAATAACACGGTGCAAAATCGCCGTCGTAATCGGCGTGTAGAAATTGCCATAATGCAAGGTAAGGCAAAAGAATCACGACCTATTGAAGTTAAGCAATAGAAATAAATGCGGCGTTAGTTTAACTCTGTTAGCTAACGCCTTTTTTGTTTATCACTATAAACTTTCACAAGCCCCTTTCAAATATAGTTTGTTATAAAAACACTTAAATTTTTTTACATTTCCTGTTACGCTTCTATCCCAATTAACACGGGTGTTTACAGACACAATAGATGTTAAAAATTTTAAAAATAAAAATGATTTAAGGATCCAGGTAGGGTGGTGTTTACAACAATGAAACCCCAATTTGGAGTGATAAAATAATGACTAAAAATTTGTATCCTGTGCCTCAAGCTGTAAAAGACAGAGCATTAATTTCTAACGAAGATTATTTAGCTATGTATCAAGAATCGGTCGCTAATCCCGATTCTTTTTGGGCTGAGCACGGCAAACGTCTTGACTGGATAAAACCATTTACTCAAGTAAAAAACACCTGTTTTGAACCTAATAAAGTTTCCATAAAATGGTTTGAAGATGGTTTGCTAAATGCATCTTACAACTGTATCGATCGTCATTTAAAAGACAATGCTAATAAAACAGCCTTGATCTTCGAAGGTGATTCGCCTGAAGTCTCTTATTCAGTGACCTATCAACAAGTTCACGACAATGTCGCCAAAATTGCCAACGGTTTGAAAAAGCTTGGGGTAGAAAAGGGCGATAGAGTTGCTGTTTATATGCCTATGACGTTGGACGCAATTTATGCCATGCAAGCTTGCGCACGAATAGGTGCCGTTCACTCTGTAATTTTTGGTGGATTTTCACCAAATGCCATAGCTGATCGTATTGTAGATTCACAAGCTAAAGTGATCATTACTGCTGATGAAGCACGCCGCGGCGGAAGAACCGTTCCGTTAAAAGCCAATGTTGACGAAGCATTAGCCCGAAAAGACGTAACGAGTATCACGCATTGTTTAGTATTTAAAAATACCCAAGCTGATGTTGATTTTGATCCTGCCATTGATGTTTGGGCACATGAGTTAACCGCAGATTTACCCGCGGTCTGTGAACCCGAAGCCATGAATGCAGAAGATCCTTTGTTTATTTTGTATACATCGGGTTCAACGGGTAAACCTAAAGGGGTTATGCACACTACAGGTGGCTACTTAACCTATGCGTCCATGACTCAAGAATTTATTTTTGATATTCATCCAGACGATATTTATTGGTGTGCAGCTGATGTGGGTTGGATCACAGGTCATTCTTATATTGTATACGGCCCGATGGCAAATGGTTGTACACAAGTGATCTTTGAAGGCGTTCCCACTTATCCTTCTAGTTCACGTATTGGTGATGTTGTTGATAAACATCAAGTTACCGTTCTCTATACGGCACCTACCGCTATACGGGCATTAATGGCCAAAGGTGATGAGCCTTATGCAACGAATAAACGTGATACCTTGCGTGTGATGGGTTCGGTAGGTGAGCCTATTAACCCTGAAGCATGGAACTGGTATTACGAAAATATTGGTAACAGCCAATGCCCAATTGTTGATACTTGGTGGCAAACGGAAACCGGTGGCATCATGATAACGCCTTTACCAGGTGCAACAGATTTAAAACCAGGTTCAGCCACCCGACCTTTCTTTGGTGTGCAACCTGCATTAGCCGACGCTGATGGTAATTTATTAGAAGGCGCTATCGACGGTAATTTAGTTATTTTAGATAGTTGGCCGGGTCAAGCTCGTACAATTTACGGAGACCATGAGCGATTTGAACAGACCTATTTTAGCACCTATGCAAATCGTTATTTTACAGGCGATGGCGCACGACGTGACGAAGACGGTTATTTTTGGATAACTGGCCGAGTAGATGATGTATTAAATGTCTCTGGTCATCGTCTAGGCACAGCAGAAATTGAAAGTGCTTTGGTTGCCCACGAATCGATTGCGGAAGCTGCAGTTGTTGGTTATCCGCACGATATAAAAGGCCAAGGTATATACGTTTATGTGACTCCTGTTGAAGGAATCGAAGCTGACGAAGAATTAACGAAAGCAGTTCGTAATTGGGTTAGAAAAGAGCTAAGCCCTATAGCGACACCTGATTTAATCCACTGGACAACAGGTTTACCAAAAACACGCTCAGGTAAAATTATGCGCCGTATTTTACGTAAAATTGCGGCAAATGAGCACCAAGCATTGGGTGATACATCAACATTAGCGGATCCATCTGTTGTAGACGATTTAATAGAAAATCGTTTAAACCGCTAATATAGTCTTCTCGTTCAAGTTTTATGGTTCATTGTCGGCGCTTACTCACCCCAATCACATAATAGAGCATATGCTCATGGGGTCTCGAAGCTTGCCTGCATGGATGCTGGTAAGGGGCGTGAGCAGGACGCGGTAGCTTTGACGGCTTCCCCTAAAACTCGATCGCTTTGACTATAGTTATCTAAATGTTGGCGTCTAAAATCTTTTTGGCGCCAACATTTCTTTTACCCCTAAAACGTGTTTACTTTTTATCATTCACATTTAAGTCGGCAAACCAGCTACAAGCATAAATGCTTATCAGCAAAGGCAAGCCGCTTATCTTAAAGCCTAACCCAATGTTAACAACAACCAATGTTAGCGTATGGCATTTTCGCTATTAAATACCTAATCTTTATACCTTTTACTTGTTTCAATCCGCTGATTCGCTATGATAACGGCATAACAAAATAGCGTTATTTAAGATATGACTGACAAGCAAAAAAGTAAGAAAAAAAGTTCAGCCGCCGTTCGCGACAGTATAACCATGCAAGATGTAGCAAACGAAGCGGGCGTATCTTTAATGACAGCATGGCGAGCGCTGAATGGTGAGACCAATGTTAAACCTTCAACTAAAAAACGCATTGAAGATGCAGCCAAAAAAATCAATTACACGTTAAATGTGGGTGCTCGGCAGTTAGCCGGTAGCCAATCTTATCAATTTTTATTGCTTTATAGTCATCAAAATACGGGATGGCGAGGTGAAGTGATGATTGGCATGCTAAACGCGTCACGACGATTAGGCTATCATTTATTAATTGAAGGCTTACACGAAAACATTGAAGCGACACCGGCCAATCCATACGCTAAGTATGATAGTTCGCCGTTAGAAAAGTTGTTTGATAAACCCAATTACGATGGTGTTATTTTAATACCTGATGTCTGTTACGACGATCAAGTACTCGCGCTCATTAAAAAAAGTGGTTTACCTTGCGTACGACTAAGTGAACGACCGCAATCCGGTATTTTACCGCGAGTCAGTATTGATAACTTTCAGTCAGCTTACGAAATTACCAGTTATTTAATTGAGCTAGGCCATCAAAAGTTAGCAATAGCAGCAGGGCCAGAAGAACATTTTGAATCTAAATTGCGACTAGATGGCTTTAAAGCTGCGTTAGTCGATGCCGGTATTGAACCTAATCCTAAATGGATCCGCCATGGCAGTTGGAATGTACAATCCGGAACAAAAATAGGTCACTATTTACTGTCTAAAGAAGATCGACCCACAGCTATTTTTGCTTGTAACGACGATATGGCTGCCGGAGTCATGGCGGCTGCCCAACAAGCAGGTATCAAAGTGCCTGACGATTTAAGTATTTGCGGCAATGGTAATACCCCACTGTCTACTTCAATATTCCCACAACTGACTACTATTGAACAGCCACTCAATGAACTAGGCGAAGCCGCTGTTGAAATACTTGCATCCATTATTAAACAGAATAAATCGAGTTCAGGTTCAGATAATGATGCCAAAAATTTAGTTAAGCATGTTCCTCATAAAATATATTACCGAGGGTCAACTAGCTCAATTAAATCAGTTTAGTTCGACTAAATTTTTACCTTTCCCTTTCGCTTTATATAAAGCTTGGTCTGCGCGTAAAACAATATCTTGTTGAGAGTCACCTTCACGAATAGTTGTTACGCCTAAACTACAGGTTTTGTGTCCAACTTCAGGAAAAGAAAATTGTTCAACTTCAAAGCGTATTTTATCGGCTAAAAACTCGGCGCCGATTAAATCTGTTTCAGGGCAGAGAATAATAAATTCTTCGCCACCCCAGCGTCCGACAAAATCCATGTTTCGGGTATGAGTTTTCAGTAACTTAGCAAACTCAACTAAGATTAAGTCACCCGTTAAATGGCCGTATTCATCATTAACTTGTTTAAAATTATCCAAATCCAACAAGATAACTGAAAAGACTGAATGAAAACGATCGTAACGGTTTAGCTCGACTTCAAATGATTCTTCAATTTTTAATCGATTATGTAAACCGGTCAGCATATCGACAGTGGCGAGTTGTTCTAAAGATGCATTTTTTTCTTCAAGCAAGGTTTTGGCTGCATTCAGCTCGTTAACCGCTTTTCGGGTTTTTTCGTTGGCTTTTATTAACCGTCGGTTCCAATACAAAGATAAAATCAAAAAAGAACCGACTAATAATAAAACTTGTAGCGCTAAAGAATAATCAAACCCTTTTTCAAAACGAATGGATACCCAAGTGTTATATATCGCTTGGCGTTCTTCTTTAGTTATAGAGGCTAGTGCTTTATCAATAACGTTTACCAATAAAGGTTCGTCATTACGAACTGCAATAGAAGGTGAAGAGCTGTAATGTAATTGGCCTGATACTTTAATATCGAGCGTTGCACTTTGTTGTATTTTATAACCAATAGCCAAAGCTGAATCGACATAAGCAAACGACTTTTTTTCTCGAACTAATTGGATCCCTTCGTCTATATTGGCAACCTCTATTAAATTCAAGGTCGGATACTGTAACTTTAAATGCTCTGTTACCGCATATCCTTTAACTGCAGCAATTGTTTTGTCGGCAATTAGGTCAAAAGATTCAATAAACGGTTGATCGACAAGTGTAGCAACAACAAAAGGGTAAGTTATATAAGGTTGGGTAAAGTTAAAATAGGCTTGTCTATCTGCAGTTTTACGCGCCATAGAAATAATATCGCAGCGCCGTTGTTTAGCAAATTCGAGTGTTTGTGCCCAAGAATGAGTGCGTACCAGTTTGACCTGTATATTTAGCCGTTTGGCGACCAAAGATAAGTAATCCGCTGCAATCCCTTCATGGTGGCCGAATTGATTTATCCTTTCATAAGGCATCCAATCTGGATCGACACACATTTTAATAGCCGATGTTTTCTGTAAATAAGTTAACTCGCTATTGGTTAACTCAAGTGAAAAAGCGTTATAAGGCAAAGCGATAGCAGCCAAAAGCAAATAAAATTTATATATAGTGGTGGTTATCGCTTTGCACATTTACGCGTACGAACGCTCGGTATAAAAATGATATTCGGCGATTATGCCATAAACCGTTTGTTTTTAGCACGCTTAGGGTGATTGAAATATATCACTCATTACGACATAAGCGAGTAGCACCTGCATACCATAGTCACGCTGCTTAATACCCTCGACTATTTCATCTATTGTTGCATCGTCCTGATAAGTCATTTCTCTGCCTGTGGCATAGGTCAGTAGTTTTTTAACTAAATTTTTAGCAAAAATATCTTTGCGTTTAAGCAATTGCTTTTTTAAATCCTTTTCATTAGTCACCACATCACCGGATAATAGTTGAGCATGGCCATCAATATTTTTTGCTAACTTTTTAGCTTTTTTCCATGGTATGCCGTGCGGAAAATACTTATAGCGCAAGCCACCAATCGGATTATAAAACTCTAATGGAAAACCCCACGAGTCTATTTTTGCATGACAATCATTACAGGTGTCTATGCTTCTGTGTTTTGCTAATTGCTCTTTAATTGTCGTTGCGCCTCGTGTATCTGGCTCTATCGGCGGAACATCTGCCGGCGGAGGTGCGGTTGGTGTTCCCAATAAACTTTCTAATACCCATACACCGCGTAATACGGGGGACGTATCAACCCCATTTGCGCTGGTGGTAAGCACACTGGCATGCCCGAGTAATCCGCCACGACGAGCTTGTTTGGGTAATTTCACATACTGTAATTGCTCGCCAAACTCGCCATCAATTTTATAGTGTTTGGCTAGGCCGTCATTGATAAAACTGTAATCAGAGTTTAAAAATTCAGTAATAGGGCGGTTTGCTTGAAGTATAAAATCAACTAAAGCTTCGGTTTCGGCCAACATAGCCGTTTCTAACCTATCGTTATAATAAGTCGGATATTGTTTAACACTGGGTGCCATTGCTCCAATTTTATCTAACCTCAGCCAAGCACGAGTAAAATATTTTGCGAATGCTTTTGATTTGGGATCCTCAAGCATACGTTGTGTTTGTTGCCATAAAATTTGCGGATCATTGAGTTCATCCCGTGCCGCTAACGACAATAGTGTCTCATCTGGCATTGAGCTCCATAACAAATAAGATAGCCGTGTCGCAATTTGGTAACTATTAAGCTTAGCTTGCTCACTGCTGCCTTCATCTAAATACAAAAAACGAGGCGACGTTAGAATTGCGGTCAAGCCTTGTTTAATGGCTAATTCCGCACTTTGCCCACTTTTAATACGAGTTTGTATAAAATTAATATAAGGTTGAATTTGTTGTTTAGTGATAGGTTGGCGAAACGCCTTGCGCGCAAAATTAATTATCGTTTTTTCGATATTAACGTCATTGGCATCTGTGGTATCACCAACTATATCGACATGGTTTTTCGGTGGCCATTCATTGTTAAAAGGACCTTGTAATCGCATACCATGAATACGTACACGAGGGCCTTGATAAAGTTCGGAAAACGCTTGGTAATTATCTGCTAACTTGGGAACTGGCTTTCCTTCTTTTAATAAGCGCTTTTTATCATTATCGTTTAATTTAATTGTTTCAGGTAAATAGCGCTTTTGAACTTGGTTAATGATACCAAACGTTCTGCCAGGGCCATTTATCCAGTGCACGTAAAATGATGAACCTTTAGGTAGCCAAACTGAAACTTCATAGGTTTTTGCTTGCTCAGTTAAATCAAACGCTCCAATAAAGACTCGACCATCACTTGCCCCCGGTTTTAGCAATTCGGGTTTAGGCACATGCCATAACCCTAGCTTTAACGGTTTATCGTGATCGATTTTAATTATCTTTTTATCATACGGGTGATCCAAACCAACGGCAGAAGCCGCGACGGTAATTTTGTATATACCGTTGGCCGGTACACCTTTTTTACTAAAACGAGTAGGATAAACTGGCCAAAATTCATCAACTTCACCATGGCCTATATCGACATATTTATGATCTTTATCTATCACCCGATATGAAACAGATGGACGAGTGATTTCTTTTTTATGAAATAACTTGGTGGGCGGAAAATGCCAAGTTTTATTACGTGGCTGGCTTTGGTTAAAAACCAAAGTTTGATCTAAGTAATGATCAGCAGCTTGCATATATAACTGCAGTTGATAGTCAGATAATATTTGTTTATCACCCAAATTCGTAAACCCATGATGGCTTTCATCACGAGGAAATGCTGTTGTTGCGTCGGATGCATCTGGGTATACACCTAAAAGGTCACGCAACGTATTCTTATATTCATAACGCGTTAATCTGCGCAATATCGTATGTTGAGTTTGTGCAAGATGTTCTTTGTGAGTGAGGTAATCCGTCATTTGCGCAATAATATTTTTACGTAATTCGTGACTAGGTTGTTCACCTTCATCTGGCGGCGGCATTTCACTTAAATTCAATTGCTCTAGCATGTCATGCAGTGAGTCATCGTCTAATGGTTTTTCACCGTTAACAAATGGAACAAAGTTTAAATCACCTTCTTCATCTTCTGGGTTATGACAACTGACACAATACTTATCGACAAATTGCATAATAGAAGGATCGATATTATTAGTGTTATTAACGGCCCAGGCATTAGAATTCAACAAAAGGTAACACAAGAGTGATGGTATAAACTGAGCTTTTAGCATTTTAGTTACCGTAGACATTAGCTTGATCTCAACTGCGTTAATGAGCCAGTAGCTAAATTAAATGAGTCTGTTTCAATACCAAACTGTTGCAACATAGAAACATATAAATTAGCGGCAGGTATTGAGTTACCCGAATTATTTTGTGATGAAAAACTTAAATGCTGACCATGTTTAAATCCGCCACCAACCAATAACAAAGGCAGGTTTTTATTTGAATGAGAATTTGCATTGCCCATACCACTACCAAGTAATGTCTGCGTATGACTTAGCAATGATGAACCATCACTTTCTTTTATTTCATCTAGTTTGCTAATAAAGCGAGCGAATTGTTGAGTATGAAATTTTTCAATAATAGATAATTCGTTAATATATTCTGTCACTTTACCGTGGTGAGATAATTGATGATAACCTCGACTAATATCTAAACCGCCGGCATTGCGGCCAATATCATAAATTTCGAAGGTGACGATACGGGTTAAATCTGTTTGTAATGCAAGGGCGATCAAATCATAAAATAGCGGTACTCGATCAACAAAATCCGCACTATCAGCTCCCATGGATAGGTCATAATCAACTTGAGGTTTAGGAGTATCGATCCACGACTCAGATTGTTCTAATCGTTTTTCGACTTCACGAACACTAGTAAAATATTCATCCAATTTTTGCTTATCTTCAAAACCAACCCGTTTTTCAAGAAACTTAGCATCGTGTCTAACTAAATCGAGAATACTGGTTTGCGCCGCTATTTCTTTTCGTTTTAACTGTTTTTGATGTTGATTAAAAGGCTTAAACAACATGTCGAATGTTTGATTCAAACTTTCGATAGGTGGAATAGCCGAACCATGGGCATTCCATGACATTCTATTGGTTAAATCAGAACGTGGTGATAATTGTAGTGATGGGAAACGAGTTAACTTACCAACATGCTGAGCTGCTTTTTGATCTAGGCTGATATTAAATTCAGGAAAATTCTTCGCATTCTTAGATAAAATACCAGACAAAAAAGCATGTACACCGCGATGCCCACCAGTCGCGTTTTCACCATGGTCGAGACCAGATAAAACAGTAAACTGATCTTTAAATTTTGCTAGCGGGCTTAACAAAGGCGGTAAAGAATAATTTAAACCTGTTTGATTTGGAAAAAACAAATCGGGCACAAAACCAAAATGTGTACCCACACAAACCATGCGCTTAGGTGCAGGAATCTTATTTTTTGGGCTAGCCATCACATTCAATTGAGGTAATGCCATTGCAACACCACCTAAGCCTCGCAAAAAACTGCGCCTATTTAACGTTAATGTTTTGTTCATTTAACCCAAAAACTACATAGTATAAATATTGAAAACATCATATCTAACAAGATTTAACAATCATCAATATTTACAAAGTTTTACTTTTACAGGTGAAATGCATTTACTACACCGAACCCATGCAACCGATAATGTAGATTATGTTAAATATAATCTAAACTGGACTTGGTTCCAGTTGGTTTAGATAGCGCCATTCAAATCGAGAATTTCCGGCACAAAGTTAGCTTTTCCCCACTAAAAGTAAATGTCGATTTAATACCAAGTATCAATAATTAGTGTAATCCTGGACGTTTAACTAGGTTTCACTAAAATTTACCAAGTTAAAAACCGTATTTAAGTGACTTATATTTGTAGTCACACAAAGTTTACTCCATATACTTAGTAACCCTATTTAATTAGCGCAAACTTTAGGGTTACCGATGACATTAAAAACAAACAAATACAATTACTTTCTTAAACTAATACTTTTAATAATATTGTTACTCATAAGTTTTAACGTTGAGTAAAAACACCAAGAAACAAATTTTTTATTTGATCTAGTTAACAATTCGGCTTAGTCACTTAAGGTTATGAATGGCTTTAAGGTGTTACGCACTAGGCTACCAATTCAATTTAATTTTGATTAGTTGAAATCTCACTTGTTGTTGAGGCTCGCTTAAAGCGCCTACTTTTGGTGCCTCGACAATGGCTGTAGATATTAGGAAATATCGCGGCTAGAAACCAAGCCTGAAGCAGCTCTGCTGCTATTTTAAAAATTAATTTCGACCTACATGGATGTAGGAAATGCCGTTAAGCGTCAGGAACTGCGAACGGTGACCTACATTAATTAAGTTTTTCTTACTACCTCAGTACTTTCAACTGATCATTTCTTTCTGAAAACAGTATAGCTTGTTAGTTATAACAAAGTTGACACGGGCAATAGGCGGCGTACAATTATTTATGTTATAACAATGTAATTACTTAAGGAGGGTGGAATATGCGCACTCAGGTACGAAGAATCGGTAATAGTCTCGGTAATATAATTCCTGCTGCTTACATCAAACAACTCGGCTTAGTTGAAGGGGCTGACATTGAAGTTAAAGCAGATGGAAAAAAAATTATTATTGAACCAATCAAACGTCAGAAAAAGCGTTTTCCGTTTAGTGAAAGAGAGCTATTAAATGGTTTAGATGCTCATACCGCTCATGCTGATGAGCTGGCGTTCGTATCGGACAAAGAGTTGGGTGAGTAATGGCTCAATATGTACCTAAACGCAATGAAATTATTTGGTTAGATTTTGAGCCAGTGAAAGGTAAAGAGATCGGGAAGTATCGCCCTGCATTAGTCCTTTCTAGTAAAGAATACAATCAGCAAACAGGGTTGTTAATTTGCTGCCCAATTAGTACCAGTATTCGAAGTCAAGCTACCGAAGTGCCAGTAAATAACCTCGATAAACCCAGTGTTGTTGCTTCCAGTTTGATTCAAACTCTTTCGTGGAAAGACCGCAGTGCCAAGAAAATTACCACAGCTGACAATGGTGTAATGGAAGATGTTTTGCTAAGGCTTATACCGTTGATTGGGGCTGAATCGTTATTTGAAGAATAACGATAGGAAAACACGGTTTTTAAGCATCAAATTATTAGCCCTGAATAGCTAATAATAAGTTCTAACTTGGATTTAAAACTGCTATCGGAAATCTACTCCGCCAATAATACTATGTTAAGATCAATGCCATATCTGACTAGTTAAACCATTACAAGGAACGGTAAATGCTCCGTCTGTTTCTCACACTGTTAATTTGGCTATTATCTTCTTTACCCGCTTATGCTCAACAATTAGAAGTCATTGATATCAATCAGTCAGTTGATAAATTCGCTAATAGTCGACCTGAACATTTAGTTGTGTTTGATAACAAGCTGTTTTTTGTTGCGGATGATGGGACTCACGGTAAAGAAATATTTACTTATGATTTTGCCACGCATGACGTTTCATTAGTTGCCGATATCGATCCTGAATTGTATCAAGATAGCCATGCTGAAAATTTTACCGAGTACAATGGTGATTTATATTTTACAGCTTGTGCTGGCGGTATAATCGGTTGTGAATTATATAAGTACGATAAGCAAACGGCTGAAGTGAGTTTAGTTGTTGATGTAGACCCTGGTTTTTTCAGTAGTCACCCAAATTACCTTACCGTTTTAAATCAGACCTTATATTTCACGGCCGAATACGGTGCGTATATTAATGAAAACGAATTGTATTCTTTTAATGCGTCAACTGGATTGACTCGCAGACTCACCAGTTTTGAGTACCAAGGCATTAAACCCAACATACAGCATTTACAGTCTTACGATGGCAAACTCTATTTTCAATCTTCTCACGGTGACGTAGGTAAAGAATTATATCGCTACAACCCCAGTAACGAACAAATAGAATTAGTTAAAGATATTAACCTTAATGGTGATGCGGATGTCGCTTATTTAACCGTGTATGACGGAAAATTATATTTTAGTGCGACAGATGGTAGCAATGGCTATCAATTATATGAATACACGTCTAACACTAATAATGTCAGACAAGTTACCCAGCTTACAGGGACTGACGAAGACGATTTTAAAACAAGCTTAGTCCACCAAGGCCAGCTTTACTTTGCAGCAAACTATCGACTTTATTCCTATGACGCAACGGCAGACCAGTATCAAGAAGTGGTTGATGCATTAGACTCAGAACGGTTTTCAGGACCTGAATACCTAATATCGGTTGGCAATAAAATATACATGGAGTCATCCGGTAGTATCTACTCTTTTGATTCAGTCTCTAAAACCGTTACCCATGAATTGACTCAAACGGGTAACAGTTCTTATATTTCACCTCGATATTTAGTGGAATACAATGGCAATTTATATTTTCAAGCTGATGATGGGTTTAATGGCGACGAGCTATATAGCCTTGACCTTGCCAATAGTGAATTTAAGTTAGCAGCAGACTTAAACCCTGCAACCGATGACAGTAATCCAAGCTTGTTTGTAGAATACGAAGGAGATGTTTACTTTCGTGGCGATACAGGACAAGGCCGCGAATTATTAAAATATCAGGTCGCTACAGAAAGTATCGTTTCAGTTAATGATATTGCAGACGGCGTCGATATATCCAACCCTTCAAATTTATTGATCTACAAAAATAAACTCTACTTTACTGCCAGTAGTAATAGTGATGGGTTTAATTTATATCGTTACGACGCGAATACAAATGCAATTGAGGCGATCGCAGACATTGGGTTTTCCCCCATAAATTATAATAATCAAGACTATTTTGCTGTTTATGATGGTGATTTATATTTTACTACGTCATCTGACACAACAGGTTATGAACTGTATAAATACAGTGAAGATAATAACCTTGTGGAGTTGGTTAGTGATATAAAGCAAGGCAGTTCAAGCGGATTTCCAAAAAATTATATTGTCTATCAGAACAAACTCTATTTTTCTGCTGACGACGGGCAAACGGGAACTGAGTTATATGTATTTGATTCAACTACTGGCAATTCAGAATTAGTTTATGACCTAAATGATGGCGGACTGCTGGCGGATGATAGTAATCCAGCTAATTTTACCATCTATAAAAACAAACTGTATTTTAGTGCCAAAATAGGCGGTTACTATAGTTCAAGAAAGCTGCATGTTTATGACGGTACAACTAATGTCATTGACGCGGTTATTAATCAAACTACTGACCTAGAAATAATAAACCCAACAGATTTGGTGGTTTATAACGATAAATTATACATGTCGACTAATACCCTGTCCTATTACGATGCCGAGACGGGTTCCGTTACCAATATAGCTGAAACGGATCGACCGACTGATCTGACGGTTTTTAAAGATAAACTTTATTTCAGTTCGGACTATCAATTTGATTATGGCCAAGAGCTTTATGTTTATGACGTCAATAGTCAATTAGCGACTCTTGTTGAAGATATTTACCTAGGCATTGAAGATGCCGATCCAGAGTATTTATTTGCCACAAATAATAGACTATTTTTTTCGGCAACCAGTCAAGCACTGGGTGAAGAATTGTACATTCTTGGGTCCAATATACCGGCTTCAGGAACGGTTAACATTAAAGTATCCAATGGTGTCAATTACACCTTAACGGCTATTGCCAATATAGAAGATAAAAACGGTTTAGGGGATTTCGACGTTCAATGGCAATTAGACGGGCAAAGTATCCCTGGGCAAACTTCGGCTAGCCTTTTAGTTGAAAATTCTTTTGCTACTGGTGTGTTATCTGCCGTAATAAGCTTTACCGATGGCGAAGGTAATCTTGAATCTGTCCATAGCGCGCCTTTTATCATTGGCGATTTTGATAACGATGGCTTAAATGACTTTGTTGATACTGATGACGATCAAGACGGTATAGAAGACTCGTTCGATACCGATCATGACAATGATAATGTATTAAACAACGAAGATGCGTTTCCTTTGGATGCCAGTGAAACATCAGACGCCGACGGTGATGGTATTGGCGATAATCAAGATACAAATACTTATTTGTCTGTTTTAAGTCAAACCGTTACAAACCAACAATTTACCATAGAGAGTACAGGTAGCTCGACTGACGTACGTCCATTTTTAGAAAACTTACTTGAACAAGTTGGTGGCGATTTAACCCTAGTCGATGTTATTTCTGGTAATACGATGAATGCAGGGATCCATCAAATTAAGTTTATTATCAGTAACCATTTGGATAATCAACAAACATTGGCCCTTAGCGCTAGAATTAATCCGCAAGTTTGGATCCCAGATAACAAATCAATATTAAGTGGTGAACCACTCGTTATTCCTATTGTGCTATTTGGCGATCCTGTTGAATACCCTGTGACATTGCAGTTTTCAATACCTGACGGGTTTGAAGCCGAATCGGATTTAGTGCTTATTACAGAGGGGCAAACAGCAGGGCAATTGGTGTTAACCCCAAAAGATCTATCGGGTGAATTTAGCTTAGAATTGCTTTCCGCTGACAATGCCGATCTCAACGAATTTATGACGACTCAGATCACAGTCATAGCCGATTTACCTCCTAGATTATCAGCTCAATTTATATCAGGTGGTCACCCTATTACGGTTATCGGTTCTAATGTTGACGATATTCAACTTAATGTGTTTTTACAAAATGAAACGAATGAACACCAATTAGAAGTGTTTGTCGATGGACAATCAATTGGTGTTTACGATGCAAATACATTAGCTCAGCAGATTACGTTAAATACATCGCAAGCCAGTGACGGTAAAAAACAAGTTATCGTAGAAGTCACCGAGCTTAATCAAAATAATAATTTAACAGCACAGATTGAACTGTCTTTTTATGTTAATTCTTCAATCAATTTAACAGAGCAATTAGATTCTGATAATGACGGGATCTCGGACCATGAAGAAGGCACAAAAGACAGCGATTTAGATGGCATTCCAGACTATTTGGATAGTAGCAATAACTCAGCAGTTAAAATGCCTTTTGACAGTGGAGAATTAATAAGTTTATCTGGCAACTTAACGATAGGTGAAACTCGCTTAGCTATTGATAATGGCTTATCGAGTGGTGTTGCTATATCAATTGCTGAGTTTGAACAGTATACAGGAGAGCTAATTGCTAATGATGACGAAGTTGAGTTTATTTCTCCAATTATCGACTTTAAAGCCACAAATGTTAGCGGTTACGCCGAAGTAGTCGTTATGCTACCAAACTTTGCTAGTGATGAACTAACAAGGTATCGCAAACTTAATAGCGAAAACAAATGGCAAGATTTTATAATTGATAACAACAATTACCTCAGTTCGGCATTTAGCCAGTCAGGTAGTTGCCCAACAAGTAATCAAGATTATCAAAAAGGCATAACCGCTGGCGCGGATTGTATCGCGATCCGTATCAGCGACGGCGGGCCAAATGATGCAGATGGTTCTGAAAATGGCGTAGTTGTCGACCCTGGTGTTTTTGTTAAATTACCCGAGCCAGTTACAACTCCGGTGCAACCACCCGTTACGACTCCTGACGTGACGGAGCCAGAACCCACTAAGCCTGATGAAGGTAGCCCCGACCAATCACAACAACCTACCAATGGCAGTAATACTGACAATGAGGGTTCATCAGGTGGCTCAATCGGGTATTTAGTTCTAGCTTGTTTATTGCTGCTATTCTTGCGAATGAGTGCAAAACGCCAACCAAGATAACAAACCGTATTTCGACAGGCAAAATATAGGCCTGTTGAATGCTTAATAAAAATAGCTTTTTGTTGGAAAGGCTTGGTTTATAAGCCTTTCTTTATTGCTATTTTGCCAACCTTACCTGTTTTATTTTCTGAACAGAACAGTTTGCAGGCTATACAAGCACAAGTACCATCAAAAGTGGATACTTTAAGGTTATTGACCAAAAAGCCCTATGATTACTCTCTCTGCTGTCAAATCATTTAGCAGTTATTTTTATAGTGACGATAAAAAATTTTAGTTGTTATTGTGGCGGCGTTAAGCGTAAAACTGCGCCAAAATTCTTTGGGGTATCTTGATGATTAGATTAGTGACTTTATCGGTCTTATTTTGTTGCGTTGTTAATGCTTTTGCTAATACCGTAAACAAAGCTGACGAGGAAGTGTTAAATTTGTATGCACAGCAAACAATTCAAGAACTGCAATCGGGTTTAATAGCACTTAAGCAAGCAAACCGACTAGATAAACATCAAGTTCGTACTTTAGTTGAAAAAACGTTGTTAAAACCGTTTGATACGCATTACTTTACTTATAAAGTACTAGGTAAAAATTTAAAGCAATTAACTTCATCCGAACGTAACGCATTTACCCATGCCCTAACCTATAATTTAATAAATAGTTATGCCTCGGTATTAACACGTTATAATGGCCAAGCTATTTATGTCAAAAAAGCTAAGTTTCAGCCATCTGGTACAATCGCGATTGTGCCAATTATATTGGGCACTGAAAATAAGTCGCAATTGCTGACCAAATGGCGTTTTGACAGTAAAAACACTCAATGGAAAATGTTTGACATAGAAGTCGAAAACCTCAGTTTGGTTAATACCAAACAAAAAGAAATCGCAAGCCGAATAAAAGCAGTCGGCTTATTAAACACCTTAAAAGAGTTAGAAAAAGGGAATAAAAACAATGAATAATTTCGCCCCACAGCAAATCTTGGTCACATTGCTGGTTGTGGTAGCGGCTTTTGGTATAAAAGTCGCGATGAATTATTGGGTTAAACGTAACAAATCACGTAGTGATGAATTTGAGAAAAGGCACTTACTCAATACCAGTAAAAATCTAGTAAATTTATTACTGGTTATTGCCCTATTCGTGATTTGGCATGAAGAGTTACAAAAGTTTGCACTATCTATCGCGGCTTTCATCGTTGCGATAGTGTTGGCAACTAAAGAAGTGATTCAGTGTATTGTTGGTTTTGGTTACATCTCCAGTACCACACCATTTCGTATTGGCGACTGGATCCAAACAGGTTCTTATACTGGCGAAGTGGTTGAAACAGACTGGGCTAAAGTCACTTTACTTGAAGTAGATACAGCTAGTTATAGCTATACCGGACGTAGCGTATTTTTACCAAATAGCCAAATGTTGACTCAACCCATTAAAAACCTCAATTTTATGCGACGTTACGTTAACCATTCGTTTAGTGTTGTGCGTGAGGACGCCGGAGTCAATCCATTTGTATTTAAGGACGATATTATGGCCGAAGCTACGCGATTGTGTGCAGACTTTGCAACAGTAGCTGGCCGTTACAATACCTTAATTGAAAACAGGCTAGATGCAAAACTAGCTGGGCCAGAGCCAAGTGTTAACTTTACCTCGACAGATTTAGGTAAAACCCGCGCAACATTTAGCATTTTTTGCCCAACAGAATCAGCGATAGAAATAGAGCAGCAATTAATCGCTTTCTATTTGACCCTTTGGTACAAGGCGAAAAAAGCCGCTAAAGAATCAAAAGAGAACGATAAGGAAGAGTCATGATCAGTATAGAGCAAAAAAAAGCGGCGTTTGACTGGTTAATCGATCAAGCCGCTAAGGGTACCAATGCCCTTCCTATTGAAGCCGCACAGTTTTCAGACTCTGATTGGGCTTTGTTACTAGAAAGTGTCGCGAATGAACACAGGCTAGGTATTTGGCAATCCATTCCGCAAGCCTTGCAGTCTCAAGTACTGGCTGAAATGCGTGGCGATGCGCGTAACTTATTGGCGTCGCAGCTTAGTAGTTCTAGTTTAAACACGCTTGCAAGGGAAAGTAGCAGCGAAGATTTAATTGAAATTTTAGACGTTTTACCTAATAAAACTGTTGCTAAAATTATCAAGAAACTACCGGCCGAATCACAAGTTCAGGCGGAAGAATCACTTGCGTATAAAGAATCTGAAATTGGTCGCTACGCCAGTAAAGATGTATACACGGCTATTAGTCATGCAAGCGTAGGTGCGGTATTAAGTGAATTAAAAGAAATAGATTTACCCGCTTACACTGACAGTATCACCTTGGTTAACGAATCAGGTTTATATGTAGGTGAAGTAGACTTAAACGCGATATTTAGTGCTAAACCTGAACAGCTAATGGAAAATATCATTGCAGCTAACGTTCAAGTTATTAACGCCAAAGCCAGCTTAATTAATGCATCTGATCAAGTAAAATCAAGTGGCCGCAGTATGCTACCTATTGTTAATGATGATAATAAGTTGATAGGTCGCTTTTCATTGAAAGATGCATTAGATGTATTTCAAGAACACTACGAAGCCCAGTTATCACATATGGGTAACGTTAGCGACGAAGATTTATTTGCACCTACGTTATTAAGTGCCCGAAGACGTGCAGTATGGTTGGGTATCAACCTAATAACAGCCTTTATGGCATCATTCGTCATCGGTGTTTTTGATCAAGTTGTGGCGCAGGTCGTGGCATTAGCCGTGTTAATGCCAATTGTTGCCAGCATGGGCGGTATAACAGGAAGCCAAACCTTAACCTTAACGATACGTGGTTTAGCAACAAATCAGCTAAGCCAAAGTAACTTTAAAGTGCTAGGTAAAAAAGAAGTGCAAATTGCATTTTTAAATGGCCTGCTTTGGGCCAGTGTGGTTGCCATTATTACTGGGTATTGGTTTGATAGTTTAGGTCTGTCGTTAATTATTGCCTTTGCTTTGGTAATTAATATGGCTGTGGCGTCATTTTCTGGGGTTATTATTCCTATCATCATGGATAAAATGGGGATAGACCCGGCATTGGCTGGCTCTGTGGTATTAACCACGGTTACTGATGTAGTCGGCTTTTTTGTCTTTTTAGGATCCGCTGCAATAATTTTGGTGTAAACCGGCTACATTAATAATAAAGCAGGAACAAAAAGCGTGTTTAAGCTAAACACGCTTGCTTGTGTGCCTCGTCAAAGGCTGCTGAAATTGGGCAGTATCCCGCCTAAAAACCAAGCCGGTAGCCGCTCTGCTGCTATTGTCGAAATAAATTTCGACCTACATGGATGTAGGGAATGCCGTTAAGCGTCTGGAACAGCGCACGGCGACCTACATGGATGTAGGGAATGCCGTTAAGCGTCTGGAACAGCGCACGGCGACCTACATGGATGTAGGGAATGCCGTTAAGCGTCAGGAACAGCGCACGGCGACCTACATGGATGTAGGGAATGCCGTTAAGCGTCAGGAACAGCGCACGGCGACCTACATGGATTTAGGGAATGCCGTGAAGTGTATGGTTTGGCGCATTAAGCGAGCGCTGAATCTACAAAATAGCTAACCTTGTTTCAACTTTAACTTTAACTAATCTAAATTAAAAAACAATAGTGGTTATTTGCCACGCTTTGCCTTTATTCCAGCCAATGTAAAAACCAACAACCCAGCCAAAATACCGGGTAACCCTTCATACACGGCTTGATGTAATTCATTAATACGCCAAAGTAATGCTGTAATAAAACCAACAATAATAGCGATTAAACAGGTGTTCTGTTGTGGTCTTAACCCTAAGCACAGCACAATAAGTAAAGGGGCAAATGCACTAGCTAAGCCAGACCAAGCTAGTATCACCATATCAAACACATTATTATTACCCATTAAGGCGATACCTAAAGCGCAGCCAGTGATAAAAACAGTAGTCAGTTTTAACCAAATAGTATTGCTAGTTTTTTTATTCGATAAATCATGGGTCACAGCCGATGAGCAACTAAGCAATAAGGAATCTGCGGTAGACAAGGTTGCTGCAAAAATTCCGGCTAATACCATCCCTACTAAAGCGGGTGGTAACAACACCATAGCCATGGTCGGCAAAGCCAGTTCAGCATCGAAAGTGGAAATATCAGGTATGTAAAGTCGAGACAATAAACCGACACAAGTCGCAAAACTGTAAAAGATAACAAACCACACATAATACCAAGCCCTTGCCTGCTTAATATGATGTTCAGAATCCAATGCCATAAATCGAACCATGATGTGTGGTTGCCCAATGACAGAAAAGCCAGCGACAAACCAACTTAGCACAAACACAACCATACCCGCCGCACCGCTTATAAATAAATCTTGCGGAAACCAATCAAGATAATTCGGAATATTAGCCATTTGCGCGTAAGCTTGCGAAAATCCTCCTTGATTTAACAAGGCTACCGCTAGTAAACAAGTCATAGCGAAAACCATCACGAATGATTGCACTGCATCAGTCCAAATAGATGCTCTAATACCACCCGAAAAACAATAAGCACAAACTAAGATGGCCCCAACAACAGCCCCGCTCCACAGTGGCCACCCTAAAAGAACATGTAAGGCTTTACTACCAGCAACCAACTGCGCGGCTGCATAAGTAATTAAAAAACAAAACGATAAAATCGCTATTAATTTTTGAACATTGATATGATCTTGTTGATACCAATTACTCAACATACCAGCGTAACTCACCTGTCCGCTAATTTGTGATGCCACTTTTACTTTACGGTGCACGTAAAGAGAAGCAACATAATCACCTAGGATCCAACCGAACATTAACCAAATGGCTGATAAACCTGCGCTATAGGTATAGCCAATAACCCCAATAAACATATACCCACTGTTATTGGTAGCGACAGCCGATAAACCGACCAACCAAGGTTTAACCGACGCACTCGCTAAGTAATAATCTTTTTTCGTTTGTTGACTCTTTCTAGCAGAAGATAAACCAATGGCAGTAATGGCCAATAAGCATAATAAAAAAGGCAGTAACATCAGTAGCTAAACCTAGGAAATTATGTGTAAAACGTACCCGTCGATTTGGGTAGGTAAAGAAAGGCTTTTTTGAATCAGAGTTAAATTAGCCGTTAACCTTGATTCAAGTGTTTTATACAAGCGCATAAAAGGTGTTCGGCCAATATCCGCTAAAATCACTTGCCTATTGGGCTTATTCATAAAAGCGCTAATTAAATCAATTAACTCTCGTTGGGTATTGGGGTTATAACAAATGTCAGCCCCAAGCAGCATATCGAGATTGTGATTGGCTTGACGAGCCATATCGGCAAAGCTTGCCTGACTAAAACCGATATTGACTCCATTAACTTCATTAAGTAACGCCTGATACGGTTGGGCATTTTTGTCTACGTCACTCGCACACACTTTTACATTAAACTGTTTGCCAACATAGGTTGAAATGGCTCCCCACCCACAGCCAATTTCTTGTATTTTTTGTCCTTTAGGTAATGAAAGGCTAGATAAATAATCCATCATTAAAAAACTAGATATCCAAACTTTATTAGCTAAATAGCGAGGTGAATCATTGTTAATTTTGATGTTTTGTACCCTATGGTGATTAGGTTTTACAAATTTTATGCCTTTAAATGAAAAGCTCGGATCCGACGTTTTCATCGATGTTGGGGCCAGTTGTTGAGTATGGTTCACTATTTATTCGCTACCTATGATTAACTATTAATGATTAATTACTAATATTGGCGATAAGCGCTTTAAATTGCCCTGTATCACGTAGGTTGTTAAATGCGCGCTCTGTAGTGATTTCTTGGCGGTAACTATCTGCTAGACTGACTGCTTTTTCTAAATTAGCTAAAGATTCGTCTTTCAGATCTAGCAACGCATAAGCACAGGCAAGTTGGAAATGTGCGTGAGCATCATCCGGCTCTATAGCCAATGCTTGGAGGCATAAGTTGCACGCCCACTGCGGCTCCCCCAGTTCAAGTACCGCGTCTGCCTTATATGTTAACGCTTCGGCATCGTCTGGTTTTAACTGTAAAATTTCGTCGTATACGCTGATTTTGCTGTTTGGTGTGGCTTCACGTTGACTGCGTAACCACAAGGTTTGAACTTCTTGTGTTAACTCAATTTCTTCTTTGTTCTCAGTAATCGATTTCGATTTTTGCTTTAGCTGTTTTTCTATATCAGCGAGTCTATTTTCGTACTCAGCAATCAGCTTACGTAACTCTTCATCAGCCAGTGAATGCACTCTTTCTTTAATATCGCGTAACGAGTTCCAACCCACTAATACTAAAATGGATGTACAAGCCGCAATTAAATAGAAAAAATAGGTAATGGTGTCGGTAGCATAACTTACCGCGCGATCAACCGATCTGTGCTCGCGTTCGACCATTTTCTCTGTTAACTCTTGTTTAGTTTGTGCTTGTTCAACTCTAAGCTGTTTCAGCTCGTCTAATACATAGCGCTCAATAAACGGTTTATACAGTGGTTCTTTAAATTCAATATCAGACTTGTTATCTACTGTTTGTGTCGCTTGCACTGTCTGCGTGGTGACAAACAGTAGCAAGCTTAATAATAAACAGCCGATTGTCCTTTTTAGCTGGCAAGGCATATTGCTCTTCCGTGATCATGAACTTCAACAAGCGCTTGATGTAAACTTTTAATCGTTTGTTCGTAGTCAGCTTCATTGACCACCAATTGCATGTCAATTTGGCGCATAGATTGATGGATCGCTAAAATACTGATTTTGCTATCAGCCACCGATTTAACAGCTCTGGCTAAAATACTCGGTATTTGCATATCACTACCAAAGGCAGACACAATGGCGACTTTTTGTTGATCAATTTCAGCATCAACTAATGATGATTCTAGATCTTGTCTTATCCGTTTTACCGTTTTCAAATTAGTCGATAAATAATGTGTGACTGTATTGGCATTAATATCTTTAGATATAATTTGTACACGATGACGCTTAAGCACTGAAAGTATTTTATCGTCATATTCGCCTATACTGCCGGCCATGTTTTGGTCAAATACTTCAATGGCATATACGCCACGACAACCAGCAATAATTTCTACGCAGGGTGAATCACTTATATAATCGCCGGTAATTAATGTACCAGCATGTTCAGGTTCAAAGGTATTTTTTACCCGCAATGGAATTTTACTTTGACGTAAACCTTTAGCGGCTTTAGGGTGGATCGCCTCCATTCCCAAATTCGCGAGTTGATCGGCCACATCATAGTTAGTTCGCCCAATTGGCACCGCGTTTTCTTCACCAACAATTCGAGGATCAGCACTACTTAAATGAAACTCTTTATGAATAACCGCTTCGGTTGCTTGAGTGAGTACAGCTAATCGACTGAATGTCATTTCACTGTAACCACGATCAAACGACGACATTAAACCGTCTTCACTGTGTGCATAACCGGTAACTATAGGTAGTTGATTGGTTAAATCAATTTTATCAAACGCCCGTTTAATACGTTCATCTAACGGAATATGTTGTTCGGTTTGCCAGCCAGTTAAATCAACAAAACAGGCATTAATGCCATCTCGTTGTAATAATTTAGCGGTGTTCCATGCACTATGCGCTTCACCAATACTAGCCAACATCTCGCGTACAGTGGCTAAATGTGAACTCACTGAAAAATGGCCATGGGTACATAAACTGTGTAAATCTAACAAACATTTACCAGCACTATCTAAACGCTCATTAATAAACAAATTCGCTTGGGCTAGCTGTAATTCATTATCAAATAATTGCGCATTTATTTTGTTGAGTTGTTTTTTTAAATTAGCCAGTGCCACCAACCATGATTTATCTTCAAGGCTGTTGGCAAACAATTTGTATATACCAGGTTGGCCATTCTTTTTCGATTCTAATAATTTGTCGGTAATGCCCCCATAAGCAGACACAACAAATACTCGGTTATACAGCGAACCGTCTGTTGCGGGCTGTAAAATGATATTGTCTCGCACTGAAATATAATCTGACATTGACGTACCGCCAATTTTTTCAATGGTATGCAATTTAATTCCTCTCTAACATTCGTTTTCAAGTCGAATTGGGTTTAATCGTATTTTTTAGCTGTGGGTTAAGCTTTAGATAGCATCAGCACTTAGCTCATATGCGCCTTCAGCATTATGCACTTCGTTACCAATTAATGGCGGGTTAAATACACAGGCCATTTTCATTTCCGAAAACGCGCGTAATACATGTTTATCATGCTTATCTAACGCATACATAGTGCCTGGTTTAATCGAATAAACTTTGCCATCTTCTAAACTTTCAATTTCGCCTTCGCCTGAAATGCAATACACCGACTCTAAATGGTTTTGGTAATGCATTTGGAAATCAGCTCCGGTATAAATAGTGGTAATATGAAAAGAAAAACCCATACCATCACTTTTCAGTAACATGCGCGTACTATCCCAATTTCCTTGAGGGTCAACTATTTTGCGGTTAGATTGTTCAGCATCAGGTAAATGTCTAACTATCACTTGGTTGTTCCTTAATTTCTAAAATCAAATCCTGCTTGGCGTAAACAGTAAAATAACGGCTATGTTTGATAATGTGTCTATCGCCAGCCCGTATTAGCTTAGGAAAGCTAATAAAAGACTCGCGATAAAACCCCAAACCTTGCAAGCAAGTAATGAAATAGCATTGATGTTCGCTGATCCCAGTCCCCGCTGCTGATACATGTTCGCCTTTAGCAAGGGTTATATGCGTGCACGCTGTACCCATTAAGCCGCAATGTGCTTAACGTCATCAAAATAATCTGTTTCTTCGGGTATCTGTTTTTGCGCAGCGCATACTTTTTTGATGGCTGCTTCAACAATATCAATACCCTTTTCAAGATTTTCCATGCTGATAATGAGCGGGCATAAAAATTTAACGACATGGTCATCGGCACCACTGGTTTCGATAATCAAACCATTGTTAAATGCTTCTTTAGTAATTTTGGCTGCAAGATCACCATTAACACAATTGATGCCACGGAACATTCCACGCCCTCGGGTAGTAAAATTCCCTTCACCGTATTGTTCTACTATTGCATCAAGTCGTTTGGCAACATAATCACCTTTTTGCTTAATCTCTTTTGAAAATTTATCATCAGACCAGTAATGATCAATCGCAGCTTTAGCGGTTACAAACGCAAAATTATTGCCTCGGAAAGTACCGTTATGCTCACCTGGTTTCCATTGGTCTAACTCAGGTTTAAATAACACCACAGCAAACGGCAAACCGTAACCACCTAATGATTTAGACAAGGTAACCATGTCAGGGTATATACCGGCTTCTTCAAAACTAAAGTAATTACCTGTACGGCCGCAACCGGCTTGAATATCATCGACAATAAGCAACACTTTATGTTTTTTGCATACGGCATCAAGATTTCGTAACCATTCAAAACTAGCGGCGTTGATCCCGCCCTCACCTTGCACAGTTTCGACAATGACAGCAGCGGGTTTATCAACACCACTGCTTGAATCAGACAATACTTTGTCTAAATACGCTGTCGTATCGACTTCATCGCCTAAATAACCATCATATGGCATACGAGTCGTACCGTTTAAACTCACCCCAGCAGCACCACGATGGTGTGAATTACCAGTAGCGGCTAGCGCACCTAAACTGACACCGTGAAATCCATTGGTAAATGAAATAACATTTTCTCGGCCGGTTATATTTCTTGCTAATTTTAATGCGGCTTCTACAGCATTTGTCCCTGTAGGGCCCGTAAACTGTACTATGTAATCTAAATTACGTGGTTTTAGTATTTTTTCATTAAAAGCATTTAAAAAATCGCCTTTTGCTTGAGTATGCATATCCAGACCATGAGTGATCCCATCATTCATAATGTAGTCGAGCAATTCTTCTTTAAACAAAGGGTTGTTATGACCATAGTTTAATGTGCCAGCACCGGCTAAAAAGTCTAAATATTGATTACCGGCTTGATCGTATAAATACTCGCCTTGGGCTTTGTTAAAAACACACGGAAAAGAACGGGCGTAGCTTTGAACTTCTGATTCTATTTGTTCGAAAATTTTCATGGTGATTTCACCTTAATTATCTATATGGGCCAATGCGCACAAGCGCTTCTGATTCATGTTGGCCATTAAAATGTTGGTCTTTATCTAAAAACACATCGTGTTTGAGGTCTGATTCAAGTTGAGACGCTAGTTTTTCAAAAACTCGCCAAGACGATTGATTGTCTGGGGTGATCGTCGTTTCTATAAAACGCACATCACTACATGTTGGCCGCTCCAAAATATGCTTAACCATTTTGGGAGCCATGCCTTGGCCGCGTAAACTTTTATCTATGGCAATTTGCCAAACAAAAAGCGTATCGGGTTGTTGCGGTAGAATATAAGCCGAAATAAAACCGACTAATTTACCTTCTTGTAGTGCAGCCACACTGGTTGTTGAAAAGTGACTACATTGTAAAAAGTTGCAATAACTTGAATTATTATCCAATGGTGGGCACCGTTGCACCAAATAAAAAACATCAGCCCCATCATCAATAGTTGGCTGCCTCAATAAAATATTGCTGAACATAAATCCTTACATATCTAATAGTTAGTACTATAAATTTATTTTGTTCTTAATTTATCGTTTTTGCATATTATCCGCTAACAATATAGTGATTTAATCGCGGTAAATACAAATTAATATTTAGAACACTAAATATGGTACTCTAAATAAAAATTTATTTCTACTGGCCATTTATTAAGAAATTAATATGAGTACAAACAACCCTAAGTTTTAAATCATATTGTTATTAAATGCATTTAATTGATGGAATAAACAAGTCTGCAGAGGCTGAATAGATAGTCCTCGTTTGTTTAATTTAGAGCATTAGATTGTGCAGATTGATAAAAAAGTTATAATTTGCCTAATTATTTAGACTACGAAATAAATATAATGAGTAATGTTGAAGATGTCCTTATCGCGTTGCGGCGGGTAATGCGAGCTACTGATTTACACTCTAAGCATTTAGCCAAAACCACAGGTTTAACATCGCCACAAATTTTGCTGTTGCAAACAATTAGAGACAAAGGTGAAGTTACCATAGGCGAATTGGCGCAGGAAATGAGTTTAAGTCAAGCCACAGTAACCACTATTCTCGACAGACTAGAAAAGCGCGAGTTGGTTTATCGCGAACGTTCATTAACCGATAAAAGAAAAGTGCACGCATACTTAACTGAAGCGGCTCTTGTTACCTTGCAAGAGGCCCCAATTCCACTGCAAGAACACTTCACAAAACAATTTAATGATTTACAAGAATGGGAAAAAACCATGATTGTTTCATCGTTGCAACGCGTGGCGCAAATGATGGATGCGGAGCATATAGACGCTTCCCCTGTTCTTGATGTCGGTAATATTGACAGACAAACTACAAGCTTAGATAAACAAGTCAAATTTAGTGATTCGTAAAGAAAATGGAAAGTGCCATTACGGTTTCCAGAAGAGATGAACGTTGACAGCACCGAGGTAAGAAAAGCAAAACCCAATTAATGTAGGTCGCCGTGCGCTGTTCCCGACGCTTAACGGCATTCCCTACATCCAAGGCCGAAATTTATTTCGACAATAACAGCAGAGCTGTTCTAGGCTTGGTTTCTAGGCGTAATATTGCCTAGTATCTACAGCCATTGTCGAAGCACCAAAAGTAGGCGCCTTAAGCGAGCTTCAACCTGTAAGTGGATTCCAACCAATCATTTGTTAATTGAAAAAGTACTACTACCTTTTCAATTTAATTTTGATTAGTTGACGTTGTTCAGTGTAGGTCGGTCTTTAGGCCGATGGGTACGCGAGTTACAACGGTTTAAATATTGACCTGAAGGCCAACCTACAAGGGATTCAACTGATCATTTCTTTTTGGAAAAAGTACTACTACCTTTTCAATTTAATTTTGATTAGTTGAAAACATTGGTGATCACTTTCACACTGAACGAGCTCAGCCTGAAGTTGTTTATTTACTCTAAATGTGGTTAAAACATCATAAGTGATTCAACTGAGCATTTCTTTCTGGAAAAAGCACTGGTGTACTCGCTCAAAAAACATAAAAACTCATCTACATTAATTTACCCTTATTAACATCATGCCAAAGGGTTACAGTACACCCCATTAAACCCCTGCTTAATACCGATATATTTGTTGACAGTAAACATTGACCGATCAATTATATATTGTGAATTAAATTCACATTTAAAAATAAATTAAAAAGTAAATAACAATATATTAAGGAAAAATCATGTCTCTAAAATCAACTAAATCATTGGTTTTATCAGCGTTAGCATTAATGTCGATGTCTTCTATGGCGGCAACGCAATCTTACAGCTTGTCAGCCTATGTAAACGAATCTAAAGTTGAAAGTCATACGTTATCTATTCCAGCCGGTACGCCTGTTACCGTAACGATAACGTCGCAATGTGTTGCCTCTACACATGTCGATTTGCACCCTAACAGATCCAGTGATTAGCGGCGTAATGGATCCACTTAAAACGGTCATTTTTGCCCTCAGACAAGGTGATTATTTCTCGCTTTTTTCTCCTAGTCCAGTGTGATCATTATTTTCTCGTAATTTGCGGTAACTTTCTCCTTCTAAAACCAGGCGATAGGCGTTGTGTCTAAGTCGATCAAGGGTGGCTGCTCCAAGTAATTTATTGGGGAAAGCTTGTCCCCATTCACTGAAGTCTAAATTACTGGTAATGATCGTTGATTTTTGTTCATATCGTTCGTCTATCAGATCATGAAGATCTTCATCTTGAGGTGACTTCAGCGGCTTTAAACCGAAGTCATCAATGATAAGTAAATCAACTTTTGCTAGTGCTTGAAATCGTTTCTCGTAAGCATTGGTTGCTCTGGCTGCGTGTAAGTTTGAAAGCAATTTAGCTTGCGTGAAGAACAGTGTATCAATGCCTTTTTTCACCGCGCAATGGCCTATCGCTTGGGCTAAATGGCTCTTCCCTGTACCACAAGGCCCTGCGATTAAGACGGCAACATGCTCTTCGATAAACCGGCAGTCGGCCAGTTCATTGATATAAGCTCGATTCAAGTTGGGGTTGGCATTTAGATCGAAGCTTTCCAGTGTTTTGTTCCCCCTAAAGCCTGCTCTGCGCAGCCGAGTCGCGTATTTCTTCTGATCGCGCCGTGCCACTTCATCTTGGATCAATAAAGCAAGGAAATCTGGGTAACTAAGCTGGTGCTCAATGGCTTCTCGATTGCGCATGGCCAACGAGTCCGTCATACCTGATAAACGTAGTTGTTTTAGTAAGGGGGTGAGTTCCGGAATTGGGTTTATCATTGTTTTTTCCTTGTTATTTAATGAGGGAGAAGTTTGTTGGGATCGCGGTGGAAACGGCCACCACCTGTGTATACGTCACTTAAGGTATCGAATGCGTTAGTTTCATTGGGTTGTTGGTCTAACCCTTTTTCAAGGATCTGTTTAACCGCGCTATAGCGCACGTTATCGAAGGTTAAAGCCCGTAAACACGCCGCTTCAACCCGTTTATCTCCATAACGTTTGGTTAACCCCACGACACCTTGGGCTGCCCGCAAGTTATCTAATACTCGACTGGCAAACAGCCTTTGAATAAAGAGGTAGCAAGACTCACCAATACGTTTTGATTGAGTTAAACAATATTGAGGATCGCGCATATTGTAAGCTTGTGCCTCAGGTGGTTGATGTTCTGGTACGGTTGAACGGCCGCCTTGATGAAATAAGCGAGGGTGTGTCGCTTTGAGTTCATGCTCTTGATAGATCCGTATCATATTATCCGTCGCTTTGAGCCATACGGTTTCACGAACTAGCGTGTAGGGAACTGAGTAACGACAATGTTCAAATTGCACGTGGCCATCACCGTGAACTTTAGCTTTAGCCCAGACCGCTTGCTCAGGAGGGATCTCGGGGAGTGGTTTTAATAGTGCTTGCTCGATCTCACTAAAACGTTCAAGAGGCTGACATTTAGTGGTGCCGTGTTTGCGATTACCGGCGACTGACAATAACCAATCCTTAAGCTGAGCGTTCGCATCACTTAAGCCTCGGAAGTCTTTCAAGGGCACAAAGCTATTCTTAATGTACTTCACATTAGATTCTACGCGGCCTTTTTTCTGAGGATCGCGTACAGGACAAGGTGCGATTAAAAAGCCATATCCTTCAGCACATTCACCGTATGCGCGTTGCACTTGTGGATCATGGTAGCAAGCCTTAGTGATGGCACATTTGGGATTATCGATAATGACGCGCTTGGGAACACCTTTAAACCATTCAAACGCCCGTCGATGACAGGCCAGCCAAGTTGCTGTGCTTTGGTCGCGGATAAACTCTGCGTAAATATGTCGGCTCCATGAGAGCGTCATTACAAAGATCCAGCTTTTACGCAACTCTCCGGTACGAGTATCAACGATTAGCGGGCCAGCACCGAAATCCACTTGCGCCGTATCACCAGGCAAAAAATCGATAACG
The DNA here is from genome assembly GCF_003063625.1 of Saccharobesus litoralis. Classification (NCBI taxonomy): domain Bacteria; kingdom Pseudomonadati; phylum Pseudomonadota; class Gammaproteobacteria; order Alteromonadales; family Alteromonadaceae; genus Saccharobesus; species Saccharobesus litoralis. The sequence continues at coordinate 308,369 of NZ_CP026604.1, forward strand.
GTTGTCGCTTTTGGTGCTTTCTGTGACAAGGCTTTAAGGTAACGACTGACTGACCAGTAACTTCCCTTGAAGCCATATTTATCCACTAAAGCTTGATGGATTGTTGTGCCTTGGATCCCTTGCTCATACCACCGAGTAACTTGTTCAGCATAAGGCTCTACATAAGACGTGGTGGTTGGGGTTGGTGCTTTCTCGCCCAACAGTTCAGCCAGTTGGTTGTTATCAGGCAAGTCATTGTCAAGGTTAAGCCAGCCTTGTTCCTGCGCTAATTTCTTGATGGCCTTAACTTTATTGCGTCCAGCTAAGCCGCTATCGGCAATAGCTCGATTGGAATCTCCCATTCGCATGCGAACGAGGATCTGTCTGTATTGGTACATTTCAAACCTCCGGTTTGCCATGCCTATCTCCTGACTGAAAAAACAATCAAAGATACGCTAGATTAACGAAAGTCTGAGGGGGAAATTAGGTCAAAAGTGGATCCAATAAGCCGCAAATGTGGTGGATCTATTACGGTGCTAATTGGGTGGATCTATTATGCCGCAAATGAAATGGATCCATATGGGTGCAAATTAACAACACAAAACGGTGAAGATTGCTGGGCAATGGCTTATGCACATACTGATGGTGGATCAGCACAAGGCCACGATATTAAGTTTCCAGGTTACCACGACAGTACTGGCGTTATTTCTACTACGTTCAATAGTGGCGGAAACGTTTATGTAGGGGTAGAAGCAGCGGCAAATAGCCCAGGTTATTCATTTGACCCACGTGCTGATGTCACAATTACACTTACGTGGTAAGTTAGTTTACTAATAATAAAAAACTCAACTAAGTTTAGTTACTTGCTTAGTTGAGTGAGAACGGGGCGCCCATTGTAATCAATATATGGATGTCCTGTTTATTTCTTAGTTGCTTGTTATACGTTTTTTAATCGTACCAAGCACTTGATTCCATAAAGGTACAAAATGCAGATAAATGATACTCTTGCATTGCGCCTTTTGCAGAAATAGCATCTCTTTTAAGAATATAACCTTCAATTGTTTTTAGTGCATTTGGAACAGTTATCCATTCATATTTTTTATCACTACCTTGAACTATACCTTGTAATTTCTTTAAAGCTAAATCTGCATTTTCTTTTGAATAATGAGATTCTGGGATCCTCATATCTTCGGCAATATTTTTATTCGTTGGGCAAAGTTCATTTGCATAAGTAATAAAGGAAGTTAGAAAAAATAATAAAAAGGTTAAAATTTTCATCTAAGCTCCAGAAACGTATAACGCCATTGTAACCGGCCAATAATAGTTGGCTAAAATTTGTGAGGCACGAACAAAGCCAACTGTTATTTGTCCGCGTTTACAACCTTGTTATATGCTTACCCAATCTCTGTTTCTCTCTCGATAGCTTTTGGCGTATGCTTTTCTTTATGAGTTTTACCAAACCCAAACATCATATAGCAAATTATGAATGCTACGAGCACAACTAACGCATGTACTCCAATAGCAAACCATTGATCTTTTGTTAAACCAATAGGGGCTAGTGATTTATAGGCAGAGAAAAAAACAAGAGAAACCCAAGAAAACACCACGAATACACTGACCCATTGGTTAATTTTTGAAACAGAAACGCTCAAGGGGCCAGTGACAAACCTTTCCACCATATTAATGTGATCTGGACGCTCAAGTAGGGTTTTATAGAGAGGACCTGTAACTTTTTTTTCTAGGAGGTCAAGGTGATTCTCCCAGTTTTCTTGCCAATATTTGCTACCTCGGCTTGAAAGAAACCAAGCAAAAGTAAACACAAACCCGATGCAGGAAACAATTAGAGCTAAAAAGAACTTATTGGGCATATGCTCAGAAGCAAGGATAGAAAAATAACCAGCAAACGCTACAGCTATTAATGCCCAGAAATAAGTTGCCCTTTTCCAGTAGAGTTCGATCTCAAACTTTCTTATATCTGAGACTTGAGCAAAGGCAGCTTTCAGTATCTCTGAATCCTGTTTATCTGCCTCAAACTTTTCATTGTATTTTTCTTGATTCATGCAGTGCTCTCGATTTGCAAATAGCAGTTTATTAGACGGTCAAAAGCTAATTATTCCATCCGTATATTTACAATTTAATTTTTCAAACTTTCGTTTAGGCTACTGAAATTAAGCCCTGCTTTCAACCCTTTAAAAAAGCCTGAAAAAATTGCGGGGTAACCGTGGTTTTTGCTATAAAACGGCCTAACCCCAATGCTGTATAAATAATCAATTATTAAGGGAAAATAAATATCCACGCCCAGAGGGAGGACTTGGTTTAAATTTTTGATAAAAAAACACAGCTAGTCGCCCAGCTGTGTTTTTGGCTAAACAATATAAAAAATGAATTAGTACGGTTGCGGTACTGGGTACATTCTTACGTTGTCTATACGAATATGGCTATTCGGTTTGATAAGGAACATAAGTTCAATGTCATTGGCTGACGCCCAGTCGTAGTTTGGATCTGTCGCCATTGCGCCGTTGTAGTTAAAGCCTTGTGAAATGGTATTTAAGTGAATACGGCGTTTTTGCCAAAGTGTTGGGCTTGTCGGGCCATCAAACACTACTTTATTCACTTTTACATCACCACTTTTCAGTGTAACGCTGATTTCCTTAGAGCTATTAGTATCTGCATCATAGCCTGGGTTTTGGTAATCAAACTCGACAATATAACGCATGCCTTTTTTGATAGCACCTTCAGGAAAATCGTTATAAACCAAATTGGTCCAATCTGTGGTGTTTTTAATTTCTATACCGTAACGATTCGGAATATCAGGGTTTGTCGCTCGGCTCGCATCAACATTCACTTCCATTGTGGCTGCACCGGCATTCCAACCAGGCGCATCACCTGAATTAAAGCCACCATTTTTGATAATGCTACGGTTGTTTGTGTCAATTTTAACAATGGCGAACTCGTCAAAATATTCATCTTTATTACCGATACAGGTGAAACCAAACTCACGGTCTGATGCAAAAAAGTCAATTTCTTGATCCGTTACAGCTTTTATACGGTTTTCAGTATCACCGACTCTTAAGGTTATGGCGCGCTCGTTCCAAGACCCTGCAGCCGCACCTGCATGCTGAGTATTGGTCGAGAATAATCTATCGCTTGGCGTCCATACACCGTCTTTGTTAAAGAAACAGTTAGTTGAAGGCCAAACTTTAGGCGAATTGACATAGTAGCTAAAGTAAAACATGTCTTTTTCATTGATAACATTTTGCGCTATCGCCGACGGTGTAGCTGCAAAGTACACACTATCCTCTTTAGCTGCTAAAGAGTATGCGGAGCCTTGCAGAGTTTTATCAGTATTAACATCAACACTATCAGCGCCGCTAGGTGCCCATTGATAGGCAAATCCAGGTTCAAGAGCGCCGGTTTCAAAGTCACCATTGGTGATTAGGTTATGGCTTTCACCGGTAATGGTAATCTCTTGCGTGCGCTCGGCTGTTGTAAACTCACCATCAGACAATTTATAGGTAAAGGTAACTTTTTCTGTTTCACCTGGTTTTAAGTAGGTGAAAAAGGCAGGATCAACCACAATTAGTCCTTCTGCTTCATTTACGGTTAAGCCAAAGTGTTCTTCCGAGGCCACCATATCAACAACAGAAAGTTGATCACCTTCATGTTCTAAAACGCGTTCAAATAAACTAATACCGGTTAACGTGCCATTGTTTGTTTTAACTGTTTTAGCTAACGTAGTATCGAGTAACAACGGTGGGTTATTGTCAGCACCTGCACCATGTACGGTATAACGCATTGTGCGTGCAACATCGTTGTGACTGTCTGAAAATACAGTTGTAATATCGAAGTCAATCGATTCACCAAACTCTAAGTAATCAGCTAATGCCTTGGGATTAAGTCGAACAATATAAGAATTTAATTGATCAAAATAAGGGTGGTTATCACCTATTGACGCTATAAAATCAGTTTTCTTAATATCTTCATTTAACGCAGCCAACTCAGCGTCTGTTAATTCAGCATTAACATTAACAATTGTCGCTGTTGCGTGTGATTTAATTTGAATTTTCTCTTCTCGATAGGTGTTATCACGATAATACTTATCTTTAAGCGAACCTTCGGCAAGCATCATATCACGCTCTAATTCAATGTCCTTGTCGTAGTAACCCATCATGAAATCAAATAACTGATTGTTACCTTTTTCTGAGCCCGCTTGGCTCGGCATTGGGTATGGTGTATCAGTTGGCTGGTTGTTTTCATAAACAACCCAAGTTGGCGCGCTGTCTTCACCATTTACCGTTACTTTTAAATAACGGGTAATTTCGTTTGTGCCATCTGAAACCGCGTATCTAAAATTCAAGATAGCGGTTTCATTGGTTCTAAGTAATGGTGAAAATTCATATGGCGAAACACGTAATGTACTTTGAGTAAACTTAAAGCCGTAAATGGGTTTATAAACACGTGGTAAGTTTTGATATTCACGAATATCATTGATAACTTCCCAACGATTTACATTATCATAATCGTCACCCGGTTCCATGCCAAAATGGGCTAAAATATCAGTACAATATTCAGGGTAGTTTACAGCAGCAACGAGTGTGTCTGAACAATCTGGTCCGCGCCAAAAATATTCAATATCTTTAACTTGTAATGGTTGGCCAAATTCACTACGTTCAATGCCTTTAAATAAATCAATCTCGTAATAATCTGCCCCACCACTTGCATTTACAAAAGCACGTTGTGATTCGTTAAAGTTAAACTCCCAGCGATCAATGGTAATACCACTATCGATTAAAGTTTCTTGAACGACTTTACCGTAGCCAGCTTCATCAGGCAGTTCTTCGTAATTTAAGGTTAAACTGCCTGGTTTTGACTCGTGTGTAGCAGAGCCGTCACTACCGCCGCAAGCGACTAAACTTATGGCGCATGCGGAAGCTAAAATGGTTTGTATAAACTGTTTCATATTTTATTATCCTCGCCTTAGAAATTAGCTCGTAAACTTAAACGATAAGTGCGGCCATTGCGGTATGACACTAAGGTTCTATCTTTAGTGACATTCTCTTTTAACGCATTACCTTCTGAGAATTTAATATCATTCCCCTCTTCATCGTAATCCAAAACGTTATGCACGCTGGTATAGTAATTACGGGTTTCAGTATCAGTTAAGTTTAAGGCTTGGAAAGACAAGCTAAATGTTTCATTAATTTTGTAATTGGCTGATAAGTCTAAACGACCGCTACCTTCGCGCCACGATGCCCCCAAGGTATCACTACGACTAACCAGCTCATCCGACTTACCACGATAGGCTAAGCGAATAGAGTGACCAAACTTTTGCCAGTAGCCAGTAAAGTTATAAGCATGTTGTGGAACCCACTCTACTGGGAATTGAGGTAATTCAGCGCCAGTATCGGTATCGATTTCTTTATCTGTTTTACTATTTGAATAGGTGTAATTAAAATCAACACCTAAACCAGACCATATACCCGGTAAGAAGGTGTAAGCTTGGCGATAACCGAACTCTAAACCTGAAATGGTAGCCCCTTTACCATTGCGTAATTTACTCACTTTGAATAATGAGCAATAGGATTCGGCCATGGCATTTCGTCCGCCTGGATCTTCTGTTTGATCAGCATCATCCGCGGCATACCACCAAGGTTGGTTTACCGCATAAATACTGCCAATATTTGGTGCACAGGCATTGGTGCGGTTACCCCATAGCATTGATGGGTCGGCTTCCCACTCAGCTTTAATATCTTCTTTTGATTTAACTAAATCGGCTGCATCGTATCCATTTGATAAATCTAAAAAGCGTAAATCAGACGCATGTTGAATTGTTTCCACTCGCTCTTCAAAATCAGTTAACTCTTTATGGAATAAACCAAGTGACATCATGCTTTCTTTATTGAAGTACCATTCAAGCGACACATCTAAGTTTTTAGATTCTTGAGGGTTTAATTTAGGGTTACTTAAATCAATTCTAGCGCCACGCGTATTACCATTTTCCGGTACCCCCCAATAACCATGATGCATTTCAAAGCCTGGTTTAATAGAATCAATTTTAGGATGAGACATGGTTTTAGATGCCGCAAAGCGACCAATAAACTCATCGGTAAACGCCATATTCATGTTTAAGCTAGGCAATAAATTAGAATAACTATGGCTGCCAACAGTTGCGAATGTTGAAATTGATCTATCTTCTTTACCACCCGCTGGACGCTCAATACCTTGCTCATCTGTAATGGATTCTGCGTAACTGTAGTAATCTCGTA